>NZ_CP150917.1:902500-1202500 GCF_039908645.1 Pseudomonas helvetica | reverse complement strand
AACCGGAGTGGCCGGCGCAGCAGCCGAAGCGGCAGGTGCTGGCACGGCAGCCACGACTGGCGTTGGCGCAACAGCCATAACCGGGGCCGCTGGCGTCGCAACAACCGGGGCAGGCGCGGTACGCACTGGAGCCACAACCGGGGCCGTCGGTGCAACCACCGGAGCGGCCGGCGTCGGTGCTTCGACCGTTGCCTGAGCTTCGGCAGTCGCCTGGCCTTCCGGCAATGCCAGAGGCGTCCCGGCTTCGACCTGACCTTCTACCACGGCCTGATCTTCCGGCTCGTCGAGCGGATGGATCTGCGTGGTGCCATCGGCGCCTTCGACTTCGACGTGTTCAGGGCTCAGGCCAATCAGGTCCTTGGTGCGCAGCGAGGTTTGATCCTGCCACCAGACAAAACCGCCCCCCACCACGGCCATCAGCAGCAACAGGCTGACGATGCGCAAAATGGTGTGGGAGACCCGCGATGGTTCTTCGATACGCCCAAGGCTGTGCACGTTGCTGCCCTGGGAATCGGTGCCGGTGTGCTGATCGAACTGTTGAACCAGTACGGCCTGGTCCATACCGAGCAATTTGGCGTAAGCACGGATATAGCCGCGAGCAAAGGTATGCCCCGGCAGCTTGTCGAAAGCGCCGTCTTCCAGATTCTTCAAGGAATTGACGGTGAGATTGAGCTTGAGCGCTACTTCCGCCAGCGACCAACCATTGCCTTCGCGGGCCTGACGCAGGGTCTCTCCGGGGTTTACGCGAGTCGCTGCTACAACTTCTGGATGCGCCGCTTTCATCATTGCTCCGACAGGTATTGCTGATATTCCGGAGTACCGGGATAGAGTCGTTTTAATTGCAGGCCAAAACTGGCGGCCTTGTCGCGATCTTCGAACACTTTGGCCAGCCGAACGCCGAGCAATAGACTACGTGCATTTTGCTCGGCGAGCAGGCTAAAACGATCGTAATAGTCACGCGCGGGCACATAATGCCTGTCTTCGTACGACAACTCAGCCATTTCCAGCAACGCCCGTGGCTGTTGGCGGTTCAGGCGCAGGGCTTTTTCCAGTTGCTGACGGGCCAGATCCCGCTGGCCAAGCATCGAAGCCGTCATGCCGAGGTTCTCGAAAACCCGTGAACGCTCAGGATAAAGGCTATCGGCAGCCGCTTGTTCAAAGCGCTCGTAAGCTTCTTTGTAACGTTTCTCTTCAAAGAGAAAGCTGCCGTAGTTGTTCAGGATACGAGCATCGCCAGGACGGCCGGACAATGCCTTGCGAAAATGCTGATCCGCGAGCTCGGGTTCCATTTCGGCCTGAAACACCAGGCCCAACGCCGCGTTGGCATCCGGGTCGGCGCTATCCAGTTCGAGGGCCTTCTTCAACGGGACTTTCGCCCGTTCGGTCATGCCCTGCTGCAGATACCCCACACCCAACTGCACATACGCAGCACGCGCCTCATCGCGCCCCTTGCTGGTTTTCATCGGATTGAAATCACCCGACAGAACACAACCAGCCGACAGGCTGGCGAACAGCAGAAGCAGCGCTAGGCGCAGTGACATAGAGATCCTCTCTTAAGTACGATTCGCAGCGTCTTGCGGCATATCGTTGTCGGCGCTCAACTCACGCACGGCGATATAACGTTCGCTACGACGGGTGCGATCCAGCACCTGTCCTACCAATTGGCCACACGCAGCGTCGATGTCTTCGCCACGGGTGGTGCGCACGGTGACATTGAAGCCAGCGTGATGAAGTTGATCCTGGAAACGACGGATGGCGTTGTTGCTCGGCCGCTCGTAACCGGAATGGGGGAACGGGTTGAACGGAATCAGGTTGATCTTGCAAGGTGTGTCCTTGAGCAACTCGATCATTTCAACCGCATGCTCGACCTTGTCATTGATGTCCTTGAGCAAGGTGTACTCGATGGTCAGCACGCGCTTTTCGCCCAGGGACGACATGTAGCGGCGGCAGGACTCGAGGAGCATTTTCAGCGGGTACTTCTTGTTGATCGGTACCAACTGGTTACGCAGCGCATCGTTCGGTGCGTGCAGGGACAACGCCAGGGAAACGTCGATGTGCTTGGACAGCTCATCGATCATCGGCACCACGCCCGAGGTCGACAGGGTCACACGACGCTTGGAAATGCCGTAGCCCAGGTCGTCCATCATCAGGTGCATGGCGGCAACGACGTTGTCGAAGTTCAGCAGCGGCTCACCCATGCCCATCATCACCACGTTGGTGATGGCACGGTCGGCGGTTGCCGGGATGCTGCCGAACGATTTATTGGCAATCCACACCTGGCCGATGACTTCGGCGGCCGTGAGGTTGCTGTTGAAACCTTGCTTGCCGGTGGAGCAGAAACTGCAATCCAGGGCACAGCCTGCCTGGGACGAAACGCACAGAGTGCCGCGTTTGCCCTGGGGAATGTAGACAGTCTCGACGCAGCTGCCGGACGCCACGCGCACCACCCACTTACGGGTGCCGTCGCTGGAGATGTCCTCGCTGACCACTTCGGGACCGCGAACTTCGGCAATAGCCTTGAGCTTGTCGCGCAAGGCCTTGCTGACGTTCGTCATGGCGTCGAAATCATCGACGCCAAGGTGGTGAATCCACTTCATTACCTGACTGGCACGGAAACGCTTCTCCCCGATTGAGTCGAAGAATTTTTCCATTTCCGGCTGAGTCAGACCCAGCAGGTTAGTTTTTGCAGTCGATGTAGTCATGGATTCACCTTCACTCATAAGCCAATGCTTAGCGAGTGGTTACTTCAGTAGCTGCGAAGAAGTACGAGATTTCGCGAGCAGCAGCGGCTTCGGAGTCCGAACCGTGCACAGCGTTGGCGTCGATGGAGTCAGCGAAGTCAGCGCGGATGGTGCCGGCAGCAGCTTCTTTAGGGTTGGTAGCGCCCATCAGCTCACGGTTCAGAGCGATAGCGTTTTCGCCTTCCAGAACCTGAACGACAACCGGACCGGAGATCATGAAAGCAACCAGGTCGCCGAAGAAACCACGAGCGCTGTGCTCAGCGTAGAAGCCTTCAGCTTCAGCCTTGGACAGTTGCTTCATTTTCGAAGCTACAACGCGCAGGCCAGCTTTTTCGAAACGAGTGGTGATCTCGCCGATGACGTTTTTTGCAACTGCATCAGGCTTGATGATGGAGAAAGTACGTTGAACAGCCATGGTGTAACTCCAGAAACGGTAATTTGCGAAAAATTAAACCCGCGAATTATACGCGGGTTCTTGGGTATTGCCTAACGGCGTACAGTGCGTTCAGTCTGCTTCTTCGATCCAGGCCGCTTGAATCGCTTCAAGCACCTTCTCGCCACCGCGGGTCGGATCATCACTGAAGTCCGGCAGGGCCATGACCCAGCTGTGCAGATCGACGAAGTTCACGTAACGCGGATCCACATCCGGCTTGCTGTCAGCCAGCTGGATCGCGATTTCCAGCACATCAACCCATTTAAGACTCATGACAGTTCCTTGAATCAGTGCGGCGCTTCGGCAGCGTGGTTGAGCGAGTATTTAGGAATTTCAACGGTCAGGTCTTCAGTCCCGACGATTGCCTGGCAGGTCAGGCGCGACTGCGCTTCCAGACCCCAGGCCCGATCAAGATAGTCCTCTTCCAGCTCATCGGCCTCATTCAGCGAGTCGAAGCCTTCGCGAATGATGCAGTGGCAGGTGGTGCAGGCACAGACGCCGCCGCAGGCGCTCTCGATCTCGATATGGTTGTCATGGGCCACTTCGAGAATGGACTTGCCGGTCTCAGCCTCTACGACCATACCGTCCGGGCAATGCTCGGCGTGTGGCAGAAAAATGATCTGCGGCATCAGTTATTCCTCGATTTCATTCAGGTTGCGCCCCGCCAGAGCGGCTTTCACCGTCGAGTCCAGGCGGCGGGCAGCAAAGGCATCGGTCACTTGCGACAGACGCTTGGTCTGCTGCTCGATGGCGTAACCATCGGTACCTTTCATCAATTCGCTCAGTTCCTGCATCTGCAATTCGATGACCATGCGTTCTTCGGCGTCGAGCAGGCGCTCGCCGTCGACATCGAGGGCGCCTTGCACCGCTTCAATCAAACGCTGGGCATCGACTTGCTGCTCACGCAGTACGCGGGCGACCTTGTCGTCGTTGGCGTGCTGGAACGATTCCTTGAGCATGCGGGCGATTTCGCCGTCGGTCAGGCCGTAGGACGGCTTGACCTGAATGCTCGCCTCGACGCCCGAACCCAATTCGCGGGCAGCCACGCTGAGCAAGCCATCGGCATCGACCTGGAAGGTCACGCGAATCTTCGCCGCACCCGCGACCATGGCCGGAATGCCGCGCAATTCGAAGCGCGCCAGGGAGCGGCAATCGCTGATCAGCTCGCGCTCACCCTGCAGCACATGAATCATCATGGCCGACTGGCCGTCTTTATAGGTCGTGAAGTCCTGAGCGCGGGCGACCGGGATGGTGGTGTTACGCGGAATCACCTTCTCCATCAGACCGCCCATGGTTTCCAGCCCCAGGGACAACGGAATCACGTCAAGCAGCAGCAGTTCGCCGCCATCGCGCTTGTTGCCCGCCAAGGTATCGGCCTGGATCGCAGCACCAATGGCCACCACTTGATCCGGATCGATCTCGGTCAGCGGCTGACGACCGAAGGCTTCAGCCACAGCATCGCGAACACGCGGCACGCGGGTCGAACCACCGACCATCACCACTGCTTTCACGTCTTCCAGCTCGACACCGGAATCACGCACGGCGCGGCGGCAGGCTTTCAGGCTGCGAGCAACCATCGGCTCGATCAGCGCATCAAAGGCTTCGCGGGTCAGCTGGGATTTCCAGCCGTCATAAACGACTTCAACCGTCGCCGCATTAGTCAGGGCCTCTTTGGCCGCGCAGGCGGTTTGCAGCAGATGACGTTGCGCACCTGGATCGAGGTCGGCGGACAGGCCCGCGCTCTCGATGATCCAGCCAGCAATCGCGTGATCGAAGTCATCGCCACCCAGGGCGCTGTCGCCACCGGTGGCCAGTACTTCAAACACACCGCCGGTCAGGCGCAGAATCGAAATATCGAAGGTGCCGCCGCCCAGGTCGTAAATCGCAACCAGGCCTTCAGCATGCTGATCCAGGCCATAAGCCACCGCCGCAGCGGTCGGCTCGTTGAGCAAACGCAGCACGTTCAGACCGGCCAGCTTGGCCGCATCCTTGGTCGCCTGACGCTGTGCGTCATCGAAATACGCCGGAACGGTGATCACTGCGCCAACCAGTTCGCCGCCCAGCGTCAACTCGGCGCGCTGACGCAGCACCTTGAGGATATCGGCGGAAACTTCGACCGGGCTTTTCGGCCCTTGCACGGTGTCGATGAACGGCATGTGCGACTCGCCATCGACAAAGCGATACGGCAGCTGTTCGCCCAATTGCTTGACGTCGGACAGACCACGACCCATCAAGCGCTTGACCGACAACACCGTGTTCAGCGGATCGGTAGCGGCTGCCAGCTTGGCGGACTCGCCGACCTCGACACGGTCAGCGTGATAGCGCACCGCAGACGGCAGGATGACCTGCCCGTCAGCGTCGGCCAGTGGCTCGGAAAGACCACTGCGCAACGCAGCGACCAGCGAATTGGTAGTGCCCAAGTCGATCCCCACAGCCAGACGACGCTGGTGCGGTTGAGGACTTTGGCCGGGTTCGGCGATCTGCAGTAGGGCCATCGTTATCAGGACTTATCTGTATATCAGGCGTGCGACCGAGGCGGCACTGGGTTAATCGTCGAGGCGCTCTTCTAACTGGCGCACTTCGTAGGTGAGCTTGTCGAGGAACTGCATGCGCCGCATCAGGCGTTCGGCCTGTTCACGCTGCACTGCATCATTCCAGCAAGCTGCGAAGCTTTCGTTCAGTACATCCTGAGCGACCTTCAGGCGGCGCTTGAATACCACAATCCCGGCCAGATCGGCACTGTCTTGCAGGTCTTCGAGCTCTTCGCGCCATTGCATCTGCTGCAGAAGAAATTCCGGATCATGCACCGTGACCTCCAGCGGCAGCTCGCGACCACCCATGGCGAGCAGGTAACGCGCGCGCTTGGGGGGACTTTTGAGCGTCTGGTAGGCCTCGTTGAGGCTAGCGGATTGCTCTAGCGCCAGCCGTTGCTCACGCTCGGAAGCGTCAGCAAAGCGGTCTGGATGAACGCCGCGCGCCAACTCACGGTAGCGCGTAGCCAGCTGATCGAGGTCCAGATTGAAGCTCGGTTGCAGCTCAAATAATGCGAAATGACAAGGAGTACCCACGAGCAGCCTCAGATGTTGAAGCTTTCGCCGCAGCCACATTCACCGCGTACGTTGGGATTGTTGAACTTGAAGCCTTCGTTCAACCCTTCCTTGACGAAATCGAGCTCGGTGCCGTCCAGGTAAGCCAGGCTTTTCGGATCGATGATCACTTTCTCGCCATGACTGACGAAGACCTGATCGTCGACCCCTACCTCATCGACAAACTCCAGCACGTAGGCAAGGCCGGAACAGCCCGTGGTGCGAACACCCAGACGAATCCCATCACCCTTGCCGCGCCCGTCGAGGGAGCGTCGCACGTGTTGAGCAGCCGCTTCTGTCATGCTGATAGCCATCGGTGACTCCTTACTCGTCGCCAATACTTGAAAGTCAGATCAAGCCTTTCTTCTGCTTGTAATCGCGAACGGCAGCCTTGATGGCGTCTTCAGCGAGTACCGAGCAGTGGATTTTCACTGGCGGCAAGGCCAGTTCTTCAGCCAGCTGGGTGTTCTTGATGGTCTCTGCTTCGTCCAGAGTCTTGCCCTTCATCCACTCGGTAGCGAGGGAGCTGGAGGCAATGGCAGAGCCGCAGCCGTAGGTCTTGAACTTGGCGTCTTCGATGATGCCTTGCTCGTTGACCTTGATTTGCAGGCGCATAACGTCGCCGCATGCTGGAGCGCCGACCATGCCGGTGCCGACATCAGGATCTTCCGCGTCCATCTTGCCGACGTTACGCGGGTTCTCGTAGTGGTCGATGACCTTTTCGCTGTAAGCCATGATTCAATCCTCACTCATCAGAGAGTCGCTCTTGGGGCTCTGCAAGCCAACTATTCAACCGGCTTGCAAAACCCCTGTGCGGCGACTTAATTCGTTAGTGTGCCGCCCACTCGATCTTCGAAATGTCGACGCCGTCTTTGTACATGTCCCACAGCGGCGACAGAGCGCGCAGCTTGGTGACGGCCTCGCAGACTTTCTGCGCGGCATAATCGATTTCTTCTTCGGTGGTGAAGCGGCCGAAGGTGAAGCGAATCGAGCTGTGTGCCAGTTCGTCGTTGCGGCCCAGGGCGCGCAGTACGTACGAAGGCTCAAGCGACGCCGAGGTGCAGGCCGAACCGGACGATACCGCCAGGTCCTTGAGCGCCATGATCAGCGACTCGCCTTCAACGTAGTTGAAGCTCAGGTTCAGGTTGTGCGGAACACGGGCGGTCAGGCTGCCGTTGACGTACAGCTCTTCGAGGCCTTCGACCTGCTTGAAGAAACGGTCGCTCAGGGCTTTGATCCGAACGTTTTCGGTAGCCATGTCTTCCTTGGCTACACGGAAGGCTTCGCCCATGCCAACGATCTGGTGAGTGGCCAGGGTGCCGGAACGCATGCCGCGCTCGTGACCGCCGCCGTGCATGGTCGCTTCAAGGCGAACACGCGGCTTGCGGCTGACGTACAGCGCGCCGATGCCTTTAGGGCCGTAGGTCTTGTGAGCCGAGAAGGACATCAGGTCGACTTTCAGCTTTTGCAGGTCGATCTCGACCTTGCCAGTGGACTGCGCAGCGTCGACGTGGAACAGGATGCCCTTGGAACGGGTCAGTTCGCCGATGGCTGCGATGTCGTTGATGGTGCCGATTTCGTTGTTCACGTGCATGACCGACACCAGGATGGTGTCATCGCGCAGCGCGGCTTCGATCATCTCAGGCGTTACCAGACCGTCTTCACGAGGATCGAGGTAGGTGACTTCGAAACCTTCGCGCTCCAGTTGGCGCATGGTGTCGAGGACCGCCTTGTGTTCGATCTTGGTGGTGATCAGGTGCTTGCCTTTGGTGCCATAGAAATGCGCGACACCCTTGATTGCCAGGTTGTCGGACTCGGTGGCACCGGAGGTCCAGACGATTTCACGCGGGTCGGCGTTGACCAGGTCGGCGACCTGGCGGCGAGCGTTTTCGACCGATTCTTCGGCTTTCCAGCCGAACACGTGGGAGCGGGACGCCGGGTTACCGAAGTTTCCGTCGACCAGCAGGCATTCACTCATCTTTTGCGCGACACGCGGATCAACCGGGGTGGTCGCAGAGTAATCAAGGTAAATCGGCAATTTCATGGACTCTCTCCTAATTCAGGCTGGCTGGCGTGCCGCTAGCTCTTTGGCTGTCATTCGACGGCGGACGCTTCAATCTTGTCCAGACGCGACGCCTTGCTGTTGCAACGACGCTGGTCCTGACGCTGGGCTACTTCTTGCACTTCACGGCGAGTGACAAGGTCAGCCAAGCTGATACCGCTCAGAAATTCGTGGATTTGCAGGCTCAGATCACACCACAAATGGTGGGTCAGGCAGGTGTCGCCGCCATGGCAATCACCCAGCCCCTGGCATTTGGTTGCATCGACCGATTCGTTTACCGCATCGATCACCTGAGCGACCTGGATGCCCTGCATGTCACGCGATAGCTGGTAGCCACCGCCTGGTCCACGGACACTGGAAACCAGATTGCTGCGGCGCAATTTGGCGAAGAGCTGTTCGAGGTAGGACAGGGAAATGCCTTGGCGCTCAGAGATATCGGCCAGGGACACCGGGCCATGTTGCGCGTGCAACGCCAGGTCAAGCATGGCGGTGACAGCGTATCGGCCTTTTGTAGTCAGTCGCATGGACAATTACCACGGAGTTACGGGATGGGGGCGAGTATGCAATTCCCGAGTATTCAAGTCAACTATAAGACCTAGTACTTTAGTCAGGTTTACCCGCAAAAGAGCGCGCGCACTATAGCAGGATCTGCGGCTCAATAGCACACCTGCGACGCACAACACCCACCCGTAGCAGCAGGCTGCGCCAGCTGCTACAGAAACCGTGCGATCAGTTGGCCTGGCTTTCATCCTTGCCTTTGACGCAGGCGAAGTCTTCTTCGCGCAGCTCAGGCAAGTCCTTGGCACAGTAAGGGCTGCCCAGGTCCTTGAGCGCGCCGCACATGCCTTCCAGTCGACCATCGACCGCTTGCAAGTGATCCAGCAACTGACCGATGGCGCGCGCCACCGGGTCCGGCATGTCTTCACTGACGCCGTAGGCATCAAAACCAATCTTCTCGGCCATGGCCTTGCGCCTGGCTTCCAGCTCATCATCGGACTTGACGATAATCCGCCCCGGAATCCCGACCACTGTCGCCCCCGCCGGCACCGCCTTGGTCACCACCGCATTGGAGCCCACCTTGGCCCCCGCCCCCACGGTGAACGGCCCCAACACCTTGGCGCCTGCCCCTACCACTACGCCATCTTCCAGCGTCGGGTGGCGCTTGCCTTTGTTCCAGCTGGTACCGCCGAGGGTCACGCCCTGATACAGCGTCACGTCATTGCCGATCTCGGCGGTTTCACCGATGACAATGCCCATGCCGTGGTCAATAAAGAAGCGACGACCGACCTTGGCGCCCGGATGAATCTCGATCCCGGTCAACCAGCGGCCGAAGTTCGATACCAACCGCGCCAGCCATTTCCAGCCCATGCCCCACAGAGCAGCAGACAGTCGATGAATCCAGATGGCGTGCATGCCCGGGTAGCAGGTCAACACCTCAAACGCATTACGTGCCGCCGGGTCACGGTGGAAAACGCTCTGGATATCTTCACGCAAACGCTCGAACATCATTAATCCTTCCGTTTAAGAAGCTCACCACGGGCCGCTTTTTGGGTTTCCGTGAGGATGCCACGCAAAATATTCATTTCCGCCCGGCTGACCGAGCTTCGTCCGTACAACCGACGCAGGCGCGCCATCAAGTGCCGCGGTTTTTCCGGATCGAGAAATTCGATGGCCACCAGCGTCTGCTCCAGGTGCTCATAGAATCGCTCAAGCTCATCCATGGTCGCCAGCTCGCCACTCTTGGTCGACGCCACTTCTTCCTTCTCGATCTTGCTTGGCTGACCTTGGGCCGCCAGCCAGGACATGCGCACTTCATAGCTCAACACCTGCACCGCCGCCCCAAGGTTCAGCGAACTGAACTCAGGGTCTGATGGGATGTGCACGTGATAATGACATCGCTGCAGCTCTTCATTGGTCAGACCGGAATCTTCACGGCCAAAGACCAAAGCAATCTCAGCGCCTTGCGCTGCCTCCTCAACCACTTTAGTCCCGCATTCACGGGGATCGAGCAGCGGCCAAGGGATACGACGGTCACGCGCGCTGGTGCCCAGCACCAGGTTGCAGCCGACCAGCGCATCTTCCAGCGTGGCGACGACTTGGGCGCTTTCCAGGATGTCACCGGCACCGGAAGCTCGCGCATCGGCTTCGTGGTGCGGGAACAGGCGCGGCTCGACCAGCACCAGTCGCGACAGCCCCATGTTCTTCATGGCACGCGCAGCCCCGCCGATATTCCCCGGATGGCTGGTATTGACCAGGACGACACGAATGTTCTGCAGCAAAGGAGGCGCTCTCTGACAGGGAAATTAGGGAGCAAATCTTACAGTTCATCCTACCGTTAAGCTATGAAAGCGAACGTCGACCTTCACCTGTAGAAACTTTCTGATAGAATGCTCGGCTTTCTTTAACAACCTTAGGTGACACATCCATGCAGCCCATGCTGAATATCGCGCTGCGCGCCGCCCGCAGCGCCAGTGAATTGATTTTCCGCTCCATCGAGCGCCTGGATACCATCAAGGTCGACGAAAAAGACGCCAAGGACTACGTGTCCGAAGTGGATCGCGCTGCCGAACAGAAAATCATCGACGCACTGCGCAAGGCTTACCCGAATCATTCGATCATGGGTGAAGAGACCGGCATGCACGCAGGCAACGGGATCGAAGGCGAAGAATACCTGTGGATCATCGATCCACTGGACGGCACCACCAACTTCCTGCGCGGCATTCCTCACTTCGCTGTCAGCATCGCCTGCAAATACCGTGGTCGCCTGGAACACGCAGTGGTTCTGGACCCGGTTCGCCAGGAAGAATTCACCGCCAGCCGTGGTCGCGGCGCTCAACTGAACGGTCGCCGTCTGCGCGTCAGCGGTCGCACCAGCCTGGACGGCGCCCTGCTGGGTACCGGCTTCCCGTTCCGTGACGACCAGATGGACAACCTCGACAACTACCTGGGCATGTTCCGCGCCCTGGTTGGCCAGACCGCCGGCATCCGCCGCGCTGGCGCAGCGAGCCTGGACCTGGCTTATGTAGCTGCCGGCCGTTTCGACGCCTTCTGGGAATCGGGCCTGTCCGAGTGGGACATGGCTGCAGGCGCCCTGCTGATCCAGGAAGCTGGCGGCCTGGTGAGCGACTTCACCGGCGGTCACGACTTCCTTGAAAAAGGCCACATCGTTGCCGGCAACACCAAATGCTTCAAAGCAGTACTGACGGCCATCCAGCCGCACCTGCCAGCCTCGCTGAAACGCTAAACGCCAGGCACAAAAAAGCACCCTTCGGGGTGCTTTTTTTATGCCTGCAATTCAAACCACCAGCCGCCCTTCGCAGGAGCACAGCTTGCTGGCGATGAAGGCAACGCGATGCATCTGTCAGACCACCGTGACGCCATCGCGGGCAAGCCTTGCTCCTACAAATCAGCTTATTTCTGAGCGGGCTGGTTCTGGCCGAGGATCAGATGACCGTCCTTGTCGACCGGAATCTGGTTGCCCGGATCACGATCCATCCGCACTTTGCCTTCCTTGCCGCCCAGCGAATACCGAACGTCATAGCCTACGAGCTTGTCGCTGACGTCATGGACCGTCTCGCAACGTCTTTGCATCGTGGTGGAGGTATCACGCTCCTGCATGCCTTCCTGCACCTTGTTACCCGCGTAACCGCCACCAACTGCACCGGCGACCGTGGCGAGCTTCTTGCCATTACCACCACCGACCATGTTACCCAACAAACCACCGCCGACCGCACCGATCACCGTACCGAGGATCTGATGCTCATCCTTCACCGGCGCCTGCCGGGTAACCGGTACATCCCTGCACACTTCACGTGGGGTCTTGATCTGTGTTTTGACCGGCTCGACTGCCAGTACTTGCGCATACTCAGGTCCGCCGCTTTTTACCAGGCTGTAGGTGGCAACAGCGCCTCCGGCAGTCACACCGACAGCACCCAATACCGCACCAACCAGTAACGACTTGTTCACATGAACCTCCTGACCATCACATGCGGGACGTGCCCGCGCCTTTCCAAACCTTGGAGCATAAAAAAAGGCGCGAGTTCAATACTCGCGCCTTCTGGTTATAACGAGAGGAAATAACGCCTCAAGGACGGTCGTCCACTTCCTTCTCGGTATTGGCCGGAGGAATCAGGTCCTCGCTGCTCAGGTTCAGCCAGATCAGCACCACGTTAGCGATGTAGATCGACGAGTAAGTACCCGCCAGAACGCCGATAAACAGCGCAATGGAGAAGCCGAACAGGTTGTCGCCACCGAAGAACAGCAGCGCTGCAATCGCCAGCAAGGTGGAGATCGACGTCGCCATGGTCCGCAGCAGGGTTTGGGTGGTCGAGATGTTGATGTTCTCGATCAGGCTGGCCTTGCGCAGTACACGGAAGTTCTCACGAACCCGGTCGAATACCACGATGGTGTCGTTGAGCGAGTAACCAATGATCGCCAGTACCGCCGCCAGCACCGTCAGGTCGAAGGTGATCTGGAAGAACGACAGGATACCGATGGTCACGATCACGTCGTGAATCAGCGAGACAATCGCACCAACCGCGAACTTCCACTGAAAGCGGAATGCCAGGTAGATCAGGATACCGCCCAGCGCCATCAGCATGCCGAGGCCGCCCTGGTCGCGCAGCTCTTCACCGACCTGCGGACCGACGAACTCGACGCGCTTGACCACAGCCGGGTTATCGCCGCCGACTTTCTGCAGCGCTTCAGCGACCTGGTGACCCAGTTGCGGGTCTTCGCCAGGCATACGCACCAGCAAATCGGTGGTCGCGCCGAAGCTCTGAACGATCGCTTCGTGATAACCCGCCTCAGTCAGCTGGGAACGAACTTTCAAGACGTCGGCCGGACGCTCGTAGGTCAGCTCGATGAGCGTACCGCCGGTGAAGTCCAGACCGTAGTTCATGCCCTTGTGGAAGCAGCTGAACAACGCCAGAGCGGTAAGGAACAATGTGACGCCGAACGCAACGTTGCGAACGCCCATGAAGTTGATAGTACGTAACATGGCAGCCCCTTAAATCCACAACTTCTTGAAGTCACGACCGCCGAAGATCAGGTTGACCATCGCGCGGGTCACCATGATGGCCGTGAACATCGAGGTAAAGATCCCGAGGGACATGGTCACTGCGAAACCTTTGACCGGGCCGGTGCCCATCGCAAAGAGGATGCCGCCGACCAACAGGGTGGTCAGGTTGGCGTCGAGAATCGCGGTGAATGCCCGGCCGAAGCCTTCGTTGATTGCCCGCTGCACGGTCATGCCGGCCGCGATCTCTTCACGTATCCGCGAGAAGATCAGTACGTTGGCGTCGACCGCCATACCCATGGTCAAGACGATACCGGCGATACCCGGCAGGGTCAGCGTTGCCCCCAGCAGCGACATCAAGGCCAGCAGCAGTACCATGTTCACCGCCAGTGCAACCGTGGCGATCAGGCCGAAGAAGCGGTAGATGGCCATGATGAACAGCGAAACGAACAACATGCCCCACAACGACGCATCGATACCCTTGGTGATGTTGTCAGCACCCAGGCTTGGACCGATGGTGCGTTCTTCAGCAAAGTACATCGGCGCCGCAAGACCACCGGCGCGCAGCAGCAAGGCCAGCTCCGAGGATTCGCCCTGACCGTTCAGGCCAGTGATGCGGAACTGAGCACCCAGCGGCGACTGAATGGTCGCCAGGCTGATGATCTTTTTCTCTTCCTTGAAGCTCTGGACCGGCACGTCTTTCTCGACGCCGTTGACCATCTGCTTGACGTAAGTCGTCACCGGGCGTTGCTCGATGAAGATCACCGCCATGCTGCGACCGACGTTGGAGCGCGTCGCACGGTTCATCAGCTCACCGCCGTGACCGTCCAGACGAATGTTCACTTCCGGCGTACCGTGCTCACCGAAACCAGCCTTGGCGTCAGTTACCTGGTCGCCAGTGATGATCAGGCCACGCTCGATTTGCGCTGGAGGACGCTTGCCCTCACGGAACTCGAAGGTCTCGGAAGTGGCTTTGGACGCACCCGGCTCTGCCGCCAGACGGAACTCCAGGTTAGCCGTCTTGCCGAGGATACGCTTGGCTTCGGCAGTGTCTTGCACGCCTGGCAGCTCAACCACGATGCGGTTGGCACCCTGACGCTGAACGATCGGTTCGGCAACACCCAGCTCGTTGACGCGGTTACGCACCGTGGTCAAGTTCTGCTTGATGGAGTATTCGCGGATTTCCGCCAGCTTGGCCGGGGTCATCGCCAGACGCAGTACCGGTTGGCCATTGAGGTCGGCCGGAACAATGTCGAAATCGTTGAAGTTCTTGCGGATCAGCGCACGAGCGTCTTCGCGGGAAGCCTCATCACTGAAACCCAGCTGAATGGCGCCATTGATCTGCGGCAGGCTGCGATAGCGCAGTTTCTCTTTACGCAGCAGGCTCTTGACGTCGCCTTCGTAGACTTTCAGGCGCGCGTCGAGGGCTTTTTCCATGTCCACTTCAAGCAGGAAGTGCACACCACCGGACAAGTCCAGACCCAGCTTCATCGGATGCGCGCCGACAGTGCGCAGCCATTGCGGAGTGGTTTGTGCCAGGTTCAGTGCGACGACGTAGTCATCACCCAGCGCCTTGCGCACGACGTCTTTGGCTGGCAGTTGGTCTTCCGCCTTGGTCAGGCGCAACAAACCGCCCTTGCCATTGGCCGACAGAGTGGCCGCCTTGACGTTGATCCCGGCATCGTTGAGCGCTTTGCTCACGCGATCCAGATCAGCCTGATTGACCTGCAGCGCAGTGCTTGCACCGCTGACCTGAATGGCCGGATCGTCAGGATAAAGATTGGGAGCGGAATAAATCAGACCGACCGCCAGCACCGCCAGGATCAGAATGTATTTCCACAGAGGGTATTTGTTCAGCATCACGCCGCCCGCTTATGACGCGGGGCGCCTTGCGCGCCCCGTCGATTGAGTAGAAGTTGAAACTTAGATCGCTTTTAGCGTGCCTTTTGGCAGCGTGGCGGCAATGGCGCCCTTTTGGAATTTCATTTCGACAGTGTCGGAAACTTCCAGAACAACGAAATCATCTGCCACTTTAGTGATCTTGCCGGCGATACCACCGGTGGTCACAACTTCGTCGCCTTTCTGCAGGCTGCTCAGCAGGTTCTTCTGCTCTTTGGCGCGCTTGGCCTGTGGACGCCAGATCATCAGGTAGAAGATGACCAGGAAACCGACCAGGAAAATCCACTCAAAGCCGCCGCCCATTGGGCCTGCCGCAGGGGCACCAGCATCAGCCATGGCATTAGAGATAAAAAAGCTCATTTAGCACTCCAGTTGCAAATGTTGAATCTTGGGGTCAGAAAACTCAGTCCAAAGGCGGTACGGGTAACCCGCGTTTGGCGTAGAAGGCATCGACAAAGGCGGCCAATGTACCCTGTTGAATAGCCTCGCGCAAACCAGCCATAAGTACCTGGTAATGGCGCAAATTGTGGATGGTATTCAACATGCTACCCAGCATTTCTCCGCACTTGTCCAGATGGTGCAGATAAGCACGGGAGAAGTTCTGGCAGGTATAGCAATCGCAGGTCGGATCGAGCGGCGAATCATCATGGCGATGAAACGCGTTACGGATCTTCAGCACGCCCGTATCAATGAACAAGTGCCCATTGCGGGCATTACGGGTTGGCATCACGCAATCGAACATGTCCACACCGCGGCGCACACCCTCAACCAAGTCTTCCGGTTTGCCAACGCCCATAAGGTAACGAGGTTTGTCAGCCGGCATCTGGCCTGGCAGATAATCCAGCACCTTGATCATCTCGTGCTTGGGCTCGCCGACCGACAGACCGCCGATCGCCAGGCCATCAAAACCGATCTTGTCGAGGCCTTCCAGGGAGCGCATGCGCAGGTCCTGGTGCATGCCGCCCTGAACGATGCCGAACAGCGCCGCCGTGTTGTCGCCATGAGCGTTTTTCGAACGCTGGGCCCAGCGCAACGACAGCTCCATGGACACCCGCGCCACGTCTTCATCGGCCGGGTACGGCGTGCATTCGTCGAAAATCATCACGATGTCGGAACCCAGGTCGCGCTGAACCTGCATCGACTCTTCCGGGCCCATGAACACTTTCGCGCCATCCACCGGAGAAGCGAAGGTCACGCCCTCCTCCTTGATCTTGCGCATGGCGCCCAGGCTGAACACCTGGAAACCGCCGGAGTCGGTCAGGATCGGGCCTTTCCACTGCATGAAATCGTGCAGGTCGCCGTGCTTCTTGATCACTTCCGTGCCAGGACGCAGCCACAGGTGAAAGGTGTTACCCAGAATGATCTCGGCGCCGGTCGCCTCGATATCCCGCGGCAACATGCCCTTGACTGTGCCGTACGTGCCGACCGGCATGAAGGCTGGGGTTTCGACAGTGCCACGCGGGAAGGTCAGGCGACCACGGCGAGCCTTGCCGTCAGTGGCCAGCAATTCGAAAGACATACGACTGGTGCGACTCATGCTGTTTCCTCAGGGCCGCGTGGCGCGGGATTACGGGTGATGAACATCGCATCACCGTAGCTGAAAAAGCGGTATCCATGCTCGACGGCGGCCTTGTAGGCGGCCATGGTCTCGGGATAACCGGCGAACGCCGAAACCAGCATCAACAGCGTGGATTCGGGCAAATGAAAGTTGGTGACCAGGGCATCGACCACATGGAACGGCCGGCCTGGGTAGATAAAGATATCGGTGTCGCCGCTGAACGGCTTGAGCACGCCATCGCGCGCCGCGCTTTCCAGCGAACGCACGCTGGTGGTCCCCACCGCCACCACGCGCCCACCCCGCGCACGACACGCAGCGACCGCATCCACCACGTCCTGGCCGACTTCCAGCCATTCGCTGTGCATGTGGTGATCTTCGATCTTCTCGACCCGCACCGGCTGAAAGGTGCCCGCGCCGACGTGCAAGGTCACGAACGCCGTCTCGATACCCTTGGCGGCAATCGCCTCGAGCAACGGCTGATCGAAATGCAGCCCCGCCGTCGGTGCCGCCACCGCGCCCAGGCGCTCGGCGTAGACCGTCTGATAACGCTCGCGGTCCGAGCCTTCGTCCGGGCGGTCTATATAAGGAGGCAACGGCATGTGCCCGACGCGGTCGAGCAGCGGCAGCACTTCTTCGGCGAACCCCAGTTCGAACAACGCATCATGACGCGCGAGCATTTGCGCTTCGCCACCACCGTCGATGAGGATCGTCGAACCCGGCTTCGGCGACTTGCTGGAGCGCACATGGGCCAGCACGCGATGACTATCGAGCACCCGCTCGACCAGAATTTCCAGCTTGCCGCCGGAAGCTTTCTGGCCAAACAGCCGCGCCGGAATCACCCGGGTATTGTTGAACACCATCAAATCGCCCGGGCGTAAATGCTCAAGCAAATCAGTGAATTGACGGTGCGCCAGAGCGCCGCTGAGCCCATCCAGGGTCAACAGGCGACTGCCGCGCCGCTCAGCCAAAGGGTGGCGAGCGATCAGCGAATCAGGGAGTTCGAAAGTAAAGTCAGCAACGCGCATGATGGGGTTCGTCTAGCAGGGCCGGGAAGTCTAGCGGAAATAGTGAAAATTCTCCATGTACCTGATTGACCGACGGTTATCTCATCTCTATACTTCGCCGCCATTGAGCCCTGATGGCGGAATTGGTAGACGCGGCGGATTCAAAATCCGTTTTCGAAAGGAGTGGGAGTTCGAGTCTCCCTCGGGGCACCAAAATTAAGAAAGGTCTTGCTTAGCAAGGCCTTTTTTTTCGCCTACAGAAAAGCCACCCCGCCCCGTGGGAGCTGCCGAAGGTTCGGGCCGCGTTCGGACGATCTTTTGATCCTGCTTCTCTTCCACACCCCTTGACCGGCGGACCATTTCACAAGGATTCCCCCCATGGAATTACCACTGGAAACAGTCGCCCTCTTCTCCCTCAAGCTGGCTTACGAAACGGAAGATCAAAGCCCGATCCTGCGTGACGACCTGATGATGGGCGACTACCAGCGGGACGTATTCGGCTTGCTGGTACGCAGAGGTGATGTCGAGACGATCAAGGTCAAAGTGGCTGAATGCGTGGGGCTGGCGCTTGAGGCGATAGGTGGGGCGGGTACGCCGCTGGGTCGGGAGCTGGATAGATTGTCGGGAGATTTCAGCGCGGCGCAGACGCTGGAGCAGCTTGATAGTCCGCTGATTGCGCTTAAGGATTATTTGAAAGATATTCAGTGAATTATTGGGTTGGGTGCAGTTTGCCCGTTTTCATGGACTGATACTGGGCAGGCTTTGGCTGATATGAAAGTGGCCCCATCCACTTTTCCATTGCGCCAGCAGACAACAACGAAAGACTTTTCGGCATCACAAGGACGTATCAATGCGGCAAATCGCCCTCAGCAACAAGCCACTCAGAGGCATTCCCCGCCGCCTTCGCGCTCTGGAACGTTGGGCCTCCAGTTTTCGCGACGAGTTTCACCCACGATCCGCGCACATGGAGCGCTACACACATTGGAAAATCCCGGTGCACGCAGCCCTGGTTCAAGGCTCTCAAGCCAGGATCGAAGTTCAGGCCTTTTGCATTCAGCAACTGCTCGAAGCCGCTAGCCACCTGTCCAACGCTGCTGACCGCTCACAGGGTTACTACCGGGTCGCCTGCCTGCTGGTGTGGCCATGGGTTCATCAGAGCGAGATCACCGTCTTCTATGACCGGGACTACTATCTGGGTTTTCTCGGTGAAACCAACGCTCTCAAGCCAGAGCGGATCAGTGATGCTCTTGCGTTGCACACGCCAGCGCATTTCATTGAGCACGGGCATGACGTAACTCAGCCTGACGATGAGGTCGCGGTACAGTGGTGGTGCATCGGGGAACCGGCCTGACGTGGAGAAAAAGTAGGACAGTTTTTTCTCTACTGTCCCGTTAGACCAGCGCAGCGAGGCCATCAATGGATTTTCGGAAGTCGACGGGCTTGGGGTAGAGACAGACTTTTTCGACTTTTGCGGCGGGACGCATCATGAGGTGCTGGCTCAGGAAAGGAATCGGGAGCACAGCATCAGGGATCAGGTGATGACTTTGAATATGGGGGTTATGGAGCACTTACGCTCAATACCATGGACTACTGGTGCCGCAAATGGGGCGCAGCTTACACATTTTACAAAAGATAAAAATCAGCAACTACTTGTAACAACAAGACAATAATCTCCACTCATATTCTTATCACCTACGACTATACTGCGAGACAAATTATAGGACTGAACGATTAAAGGACTAAACGCATGATTACATCTAAACATACTCCACGAGAGCTAGAAATTGCAGCAGCGCGAGATTTTTTTGCTCCCGAAAATTTTGGCTTTGAAAAGCACGGGACTGGCTGGAAAAAAGTTATACCTGGAATAGGCTCAACTATTTTCACCCCTCTTGATTGGGAACACGCTCACTTCTTAACAAATTTGAAGAATGGTCAGAAAGGAAATGGCTTAGAGCTTGCCTCCCAACAACAAGAAAGTATTTTTGGCATGAAGGATCATCGTGACATCATGCCCCCTTACCTTATAAGTAATATTGCAAAAACTGGCGGATCCGCTTTTGTTGCATACACTGAAAAGGAAGGATTTACAGATGAAGGATGGCTAGGTTTTGGATTTGTTTTTGGTGGAAAAAACAATTCATTGGAATCTACATTCTTGGGAGTTAGAGAAAAAAATAGAAGTAAAAATGCTATTGGCTTTCATCTAAGACTACTCCAATCAAATGATGCCTTAGAAAAGGACTCTACTAAAATCGAATGGATGCAAGGCCCTTTACGGGGTGAAATTGCAAAACTAAGCATTAGTAAATTGGGAGGCATCGCCTCTTCTTTTACAATTGACAAATATAGAGACATGCAATACAAGCTCTATGGACCTGGAACAACAGACAGAATTACTATTGAATGGGATCTTCTGTCGCCGCGCACTCAACAAAAAATAACAGATATCTCACAAGGGGTTTCTCAAGGATTAACATTAGAGGATATACAAGCGCTACCTATTGCAACAGGAGATAACATCAAACAAATCGAGCAAGACAGACACTCATCCGTTCTCTATGAAATCCCTGCCAATGCTGATGAGCTTAAGGAGGAAGAAAAAATAGCATGGAGAAATGACATGAGAAAAGTATTTGGTATATTGATGAATACAGAGTACGTCAAAATCCCAGACGATGCCAAAAATGATCCCGCATTAGTACAAAAAATAGCTACGCCAGGGGGCTATCAAATTAGTGACTTTGCCACAGGATTTGATGGAGACCAGAGAAGAAATTTTTATGTATTAACCAAAAAACCAAATGCGTAATAAATGCATTGCCATCAGAATTTTTTAATAATACCAACTATTAATTCGCCCATCAGAAAGTAGGAAAAAGCCAGGCAAAATGGGACGCACTTTACGCACGACAGGACATTTCTCAAGGATTGGCGCAAGTTTGGTTCCCCCATCATTACTCCATGCCCACCAATTGCCGGTGGCTGCTAGCTAAGACTCACCTAGCCACCTAGATCCCCCATCCAACCGTGCTGTTTTCTGCCAAAGTAGGCATGCTGTGAATCGTCCAGTCCGTCGAGATATTCATATGTCGCTCTGTTCTGCCTCCCTTCCACCAGTTCCACTAGGCTCAATCACCACTGCTTTCCCATCCTCCCTCAGATTGGAGGCAGAAGGTCTTAGCCAGATCATGGGCCTTACCAGGCTAGCAACGCATCGGGGTATAGAGGTCAAAATCGGTGAAGAGAACCTGATCATTCCTTATCGGATTCATCACGAAGGTGATGAGCAAGCCTGTGGGCAGCTGACTGGTGTTCAGAGCATCTTGTACTCATGTCTTCTGACACGACACCACGATGGGCGTGTGCGTCAACGTCAACTGGAACGCATTCTTTCAGTTCACGAACCATGGATTGTCCCGTTCGTTTTCCAGCTTACTGGCGAGTACGTAATCGATATTCTTAACACCGTTGAAGCCCACCTGCCCACAATCAGTCCGACGCTTTACGGCAGCTTCATTCGGGATAATCAGACGTATTTTCAAGCGACGCAAGATCGCATGATCAGTTACTGGGATTGCTACTACCGGACTCAGTACAAGCACCGGTCCGACTATGTTGGGTTTCAGGTGTTTAGTAGGTTTCACGAGTTCGCTGAAAACTACTGAGCGGTGAGGAGAATACGGAACAGACCACGATTACATCGTCTGATGTAAAACGTAATCCACCCTCCCTTTTCCTACCCCAACTAAAATGGGCGACCTAAACAAGGTCGCCCATTTCTCATACCAACAATACCTCCACCTGCAATCGTCGCCCCACCACATCCAGCAAATCACAACCATCGCGCAGTGAAGTCACCAGCACCCGCGCCAGCTCACTGTGAATCCCCTCGCCCTCGGCAATGTTCTCCAGCAGTTGAGTCGCGGTGCGGATTCGGTAGGCCGCGGTTTCGTGCAGTACGTCGAGCGGTGCTTGGGTATCAATCAGCAGTGACGGGATGGTGCAGTCAATGCCAGTGACTGGCATGTATCGATCCATGACAAACCTCCATTGGGTAAACGAGCACGGCCACTCAGTGGTGGACGGTAGGCTGACTCTCAACCGCCTCATCAGGCGGGTCGAGGTGGTCCAGTGCTCGGTTTACCAACAACTCGGCCAGCACGGCCAACTGCTGAATCGCCAGTGCCACATTGCGCCGCGAGCCTTCGAGTTCGAACGCCAGGTCGGTGGTCATGGCGTTGATCGAGGCGAGGGTTTCGCTGGCGTGGACCAGTAAGGTTGCCGTGTCTACGTCGGGGACAATGGTGAATATATGGCTGACGGGATCAGGGTGACTGGGGTTACGCAAACGGGCACTGACGGTGCGTTGGGCGGTTTCGGAAAGCTCTATTGGATCGAGATCTTCTGATGTAGAGAGCGATGGGATTTCAAGTGGATTTCGGGTTGTCTTTTTCATAAGGAATCTCCAGGATTTTCAGGAACCCTGCGTTTTTTCGGCCTGTCAAAACCGTCCGCTCGGCTGCAGCGAAGACAGTAGGTTATCTTCCATGAATGCTTCCCGCCAGTTCATGGAAGGCGCTACGGTTTGCGGGAAATGTCCTAGGACGGTGGTTGCGATTTTGCCCAGGGGAAATACGGGACAGACCACGATCATGGACATGAGAAAACATAGCCTGCCCCCCTTCTTTGCCCTACGCTGCCGATCGGCGTTGTCGTCGGCTTATCTTTTTCCACGGACGGTACGGAACACACAAAGGAGAACACTATGAAGCAGACACTATTCGCTGGAACGCAGGGCAATCTTGCTGTGATTGAAGCAGGACACGGCGAAGGTTTGCCGGTGCTCTTCCTCCATGCGGACTCCGGTCGAGCAAGCCAGTGGGCGGAAATGCTCGAACCTATCGGACGCGGCAGGAAAGTCTATGCCCTTGATTCACGGGGCAGCGGAGACAGCTCCCCGGCTGCGGATGCTGACTATTCATATGCAGGGCGTGCGCAGGACATCATCGATACAGCCGCCGCCTTCAAGCTTGAGCGTTTCATCATCGTGGCCCACAGTGGAAGTGGTGCCGCAGCGCTGGACTATGCCGCCAAGTACGCCGACCGCGTGGCTGGCGTGTTCCTGCTTGATCCCGCGACCGATCCAAGGGCACTTCCCGATGAGGTTCGCGCCGGAATGCTGGAAGCGCTTGCAGGGCCTGCGAGCCTTGATGTGCAACAGGGGTTCTACGCCACGATTGCGGGCAATAACGTAAAGGTAACGTCCAGAGTTCTGGAAGATTGTGCTGCGGTCGATGCAGCAGCACGGTTGGGGTTTGCGGTGGCGTTCGCCAATTGGAACCCGGAACCCGCGCTGGATGCATGGAAAGGTCCTGTTTTTCTGCTGGTCAGTAGCGCGAACGACAATCCCGATGCGCTCTACGCGTTACGACCGGAGTTACCCCACGCCGTGGTGGCGGATACGGGACACTGGATACAGCTCGACCAGCCCGAAAAGGTCGAGCGGGAAATCCTGCGTTTCATCGCTAGCGTTCGATAGCGAAGTTGTTGGGAAGTACAGGGGCAGGTCAAAGCGCCTCCATTTTCACCCGAGATGAAAGTCTTTTTCAGCGTATTACCAAGCGCTTGCGAAGGCCCACGGGCTAAGACAGACTCCCCGCCTTTCCAGACTCGATAAGGATGCGAGCATTGAAGTTTGAGAGCGACCAGTTTTCCGGCAACCATGGAATTGTCTTCAACGTATCGCGCTTCACCCTGTCAGCCAGTGAACGGGGTAGCCTCAGAACGCTGCATTTTGGTGAAGCGAAAGCCGCTCACTATGAAGTGAGCAATCTGGTGGTGGAGCTGTACGACAAAATGCTCGCCAAGGATTTGCCCTGCCAAATGATGGTCGGAATCTCCAACCCCCTGACCCGGCAACAGGGGGATTTACTCAATGCCCAACGAACGAGTATCGCCATCCTCACCAGTGGTGTTTTCGCCGCAGCGAATCAAGGCGGATAGACCATGAGCGAATATGGCTTGTATGCCGGTGCTTACGCGGTGTTCCTGCTGTTCTTCTTCTATCTGAAATCCTACCGCCTCAGAAAATGGCTGGGCATCACCCTGTTCGTTCTGGGGTTTATGAGTATTTTCATGCTGCCGCCTTTCATTGCCGGCTTCGATCTGGGCATCGCTTCGACCTATGCCATCGGTAGCGGGACGGGGCTGTTTTTTAGTCGGGCCCGGTATGTGGAATGAGCCAGGTGCTCATTAATAATCGGCCACTCTCGAGATCGAAGTACGGATTTCATGCCGGGAGGCGTGGTAGGAGAACCAGCATAGGACTGGCAACCCGTCCAACTACGCAGATGAGTCGCAGACGCTTCGCATCATCTGCTAACTGCGAATCACGCTCGACGTGCCATCAATAGCATCGAGGCGGCAGCCGACAACAAACCAGCGCAACAACGGTTGAAAATTTGCTTACCCTGAGGCTGGGCAAACCAACGTCGCATATACAATCCGATGTACGCATAGATGCCAATGGCGATCCACTCCAATACCAAAAACAGAAGACCTAGCAACGCAAACTGAGAACCCATGTCTGCCGTTGGGTCGACGAATTGAGGTAAGAACGCGGTAAAAATCAGGATGGCTTTAGGGTTGCCTGCGGCGACGAGGAATTCCTGCCTTGCCAGCGCGAAAAGACCTAACGGGGCGTTTTTTGACTCGGCTTCCGCTCGTGGTTCAGCCCTCCACAACTGATATGCCAAGTAAAAAAGGTAGGCCGCGCCAACTATTTTGATCCCGTAGAAGACCAGCTCTGAAGTTTGCAACACTACGGCCAAGCCTGCCGAAACCAGCGCAATCATCAGCGCGAACGCCAGCAAGCGACCAACACCTGCCATGCATGATGTGCGGTATCCGTAGCGTGTTGCATTGCTGATAGACAGCAGGTTGTTAGGCCCTGGGGCCATATTCAGGGCAAAGCAGGCGGGCAGGAATAACGCTAGCGTCGCAAGATTCATATGGATATCTATCACCATTTTGCGTCAATCCTACATTTGAACAGGCCGCATGTGCCACCGTCCTTAGGGCTATGAGCGGTGGCGTATCCAAACAGGTGTGTCCCCGGACGCTTACCCTGATTTACCCACAGCAACCAGCACAGTCATCGCAGAAAGCAGCCCTATAGCGCTCCATTGCACCAACACAAGTTTCTGCTTGAGTGGACCCGGAAAGTTGTTTACGTCCTCTGTACGGGATCAGCGTGACTGGGTTACGCAAATTCCGAAAGCGGCTAGAACTCGACTCTGTGATAAATACCTTCAGCACCCACATTATGACCAAAACCGCACCACTCACCCGCAGTACGCTTTACCGTCATCAGTTCTTTTTTAATATCGAAGTCATAGACACAGTCGCCTTCGCCCTCTCCACTCATGGCGTAATTAGCCTTCCCATTATCAACTTCTAAGACCGTTGAAAATTCACCTATATTGGGACCGTAATACATCGCCATCAGGCCAGCATAATAACCCTGGAAATCAACTTTGTATTTCCGACCTTGCGGCTTGATCGTCATCGAGTTCCATAAAGCCGCCCCGGCATATTGCCAATACAGCCCTTCTGACTGATTCGGCAGCTTCTCCAGTGCTTTTTTTACATCATCACTGATCTTGCCAAGATTGAAGATCGATTTCTTGTCGTTTGGCAGAATACTCAGCCACGCACGGGCCTTCAGGTAATTGCCTTCATGTACGTAGGTGAGTGCAACGTTATTGTAGGCCAGCGCAATTTTCTGCTCATCCAGCTGACAACTTTCAGACCAGCCGGCCTGCTGCTCATACTGTTTCCGAGCCTTGGTGTACTGTTTGAGTTTGTAATACCTCCCACCTTCAGCGGAGTATTCACTAATTTTCAAACAGTTGGCCGTCGCCTGTTCCTCGGTAATGTCCGCACGAGCAAAAAACGGTGTCATCAGAAGCAAGATAATCGCTTCCATCTGTATGAAGCGGCGTACTGAAGGACAGAAGCGTTTAATGTCCATATTATTTTTCCTTATTTGAAAGTCGACATGCCGAGCGATGAGACGGGTAGGAGATACAGGGACAGACCACGATTACGGGCGTGAGAAGATGTGTTCTGTCCCCGTTTCTTCCTCTACTCCCCGGATAAAAATCGTTTAGTGATCATCGCCACTGCCTCCGCTGGAGACGTCAGGGCCGTGTCAATACTAAACGGCGCGTTATCCCACGCCTCATAGTCATGATCCAGTACAGACTGCCAGGTGGGTGGAGTCAGCCCAGGAACATCTACCTTCCTGGTTTCTACCCGTCGCTGGTGTTCATGTTTATCAGAGCAGACCACCTGAATATTCACTAATGGAGCACCAGAACGTGTGGCGATTTCGCTCCACGCCTTTCGGCTTTCGCTAACTGGGTTAACACAGTCAACTATGACCGTGTTACCAAAACGAAGATTGCTCAGTGCAAGCTCATTAGCGACCAAGTAACCGCTTCGCCCCACGTCTTGTGCCAGGACCCCCGCATTTCGGATAGCCTGCTCAATCGTATCGATCCGCAGATACACGGCACTGATTCTGGTAGCCAGGTCTCTGGCGATAGTCGTCTTTCCAGTGCCTGGAAGGCCGCTGAAGACAATGAGCATTCTATATCCTTCGATTAGTGAGGTAAGCCAGTTCAGGCGGTTGCCAGTTATGCGGTCGGGGGAAATCACTGATCGCTCCCCCACTTCACGGAGGTGCCCATGCGCAAGCCTTTGATATCGCTAGCGTGCGAAAACCTCAGGTGCAATCCCTCATCACCGAGCAGCATGACAGTGGCTTGCACCGTTGCACAATGATGACAATCACGCCGCAAAACCCTCCCGCCAGCAATCTTTTTTGCATAACCTCTAAAGCAAAAAAGCATAAATCCCCTCCAGAGACGGCGCCTTCGGCCACACTCTTCTAGACTTAACGGGTAGTCGTAGGCAGAACCGAACACGTCGCTTTCGTGCAGATGATTCAAAGGCGGCGTGGCAAGCTGCCCTATATGCCCTGAAGAGGTGCGGCAAAGACCGTACCGGGCCCAACAAGATGCCCGCTCAGGGTGCCTGGCCAACGGCCTGAAAATGCCACGATACCGTGACGTGGCGTGACTGCCGCAGCCGACACTTTCGGACAACCGACAACCACCTGGTTTGCCCGTGATCGTGAGGAATGCTGTATGCCTGATGAGATGTTGCACCTGTCTATGGTCAACAACCTGCTGGAGCGCCACAAGGGTTCGCCCGGCGCGCTGTTGCCGATCCTTCATGATATTCAGGAGGGCATCGGTTACATCCCCGATGCCGCCGTCCCCGAGATTGCCCATGCGCTGAACCTGAGTCAGGCCGAGGTTCGCGGGGTGATCAGCTTCTACCATGACTTCCGTACCGCCCCTCCGGCGCGGCATATCCTGCGCTTGTGCCGGGCCGAGTCCTGCCAGAGCCGCGGCGCCGAGCAGCTCGCGGCGCAATTGCGTGAACGCCTGCAACTGGACGACCACGGCAGCAGTGCCGACGGCAGCATCAGCCTGCGCCCGGTGTATTGCCTCGGCGCCTGTGCCTGCTCGCCCGCTCTGGAGCTGGATGGTCAGGTGCATGCGCGACTCAGTGCCGAGCGCCTCGATGCCCTGCTCGACGCTTGCCTGGAGGACGCATGATGCCGAGTCTTTATCTGCCCTGTGATTCGCTTGCCCGTGCCGTGGGCGCCGATGAGGTGGCCGTGGCCCTGGCCACTCAGGCCCGCGAACGCAATCTGCCGCTGGACCTGCAACGCACCAGTTCTCGTGGTCTGTACTGGCTGGAACCGCTGCTGGAAGTGGACACGCCGCAAGGCCGTATTGGCTTCGGCCCGCTGACCGCCGCCGATGTGCCATCGCTGCTCGATGCGCTGCAAGGCGAGCCGTCCGCCCATCCACTGGCTTTGGGCCTGGTGGAGGAATTGCCTTATCTGAAGTCGCAACAACGCCTGCTGTTCGCCCGCGCCGGCATTACCCGGCCGCTGTCGCTGGACGATTACCGCGCTCACGGCGGTTTCGAGGGCTTGACCCAGGCCGTCGCCTTGGGCGGTGAGCAGACCGCGACTGCTGTGTTCGATTCGGGCCTGCGTGGTCGTGGCGGCGCGGCGTTCCCGGCCGGGATCAAATGGCGCACGGTGCGCGGCACTCAGGCGGCGCAGAAATACATTGTGTGCAACGCCGACGAAGGCGACTCCGGCACTTTCGCCGACCGTATGTTGATGGAAGGTGACCCCTTCCTGTTGATCGAAGGCATGGCCATTGCCGGCATCACCGTCGGCGCCAGCTATGGCTACATCTATGTGCGCTCGGAATATCCACAAGCCGTGGCCACATTGCGCGAGGCGCTGGACATCGCCCGGGCGGCCGGTTACCTCGGCGCCAATGTCGGCGGCAGCGGTCTAGCCTTTGATATGGAAGTGCGGGTCGGTGCCGGCGCTTACATCTGCGGTGAAGAAACCGCGCTGCTCGACTCGCTCGAAGGCAAGCGCGGGATCGTCCGCGCCAAGCCGCCGATCCCGGCCTTGCAGGGCCTGTTCGGCCTGCCGACCCTGGTGCACAACGTGCTGACGCTGGCCTCGGTGCCGCTGATTATGGCCAAGGGCGCGCAGTTCTATCGTGATTACGGCATGGGCCGTTCCCTGGGCACCATGCCCTTCCAACTGGCGGGCAATGTTCGTCACGGCGGTTTGGTAGAGCGGGCCTTTGGCCTGACCCTGCGCGAACTGGTGGAAGAGTACGGCGGCGGTACCGCCAGTGGCCGACCGCTGAAAGCCGCGCAAGTGGGCGGCCCTCTCGGCGCCTGGGTGCCACCGGGGCAATTCGACACGCCGCTGGATTACGAAGCGTTCGCCGCCATCGGCGCCATGCTCGGTCACGGTGGTGTGGTGGTGGCTGACGACAGCCTCGACATGGCCCACATGGCGCGTTTCGCCATGCAGTTCTGCGCCGAGGAATCCTGTGGCAAATGTACTCCCTGCCGCATCGGCTCGACCCGTGGCGTGGAGGTGATCGACCGCCTGCTGGCCGCGCCGGACCAGAGCAGTCGCGATGAACAGGTGATCATCCTCAAGGACCTGTGCGACACCCTGCAGTACGGTTCGCTGTGCGCGCTGGGCGGCATGACTTCCTATCCAGTGGTCAGCGCTCTCAAGTACTTCCCCGCTGACTTCGGTCTGCAAGCCTCGGAGGCCGACCAATGATCACTCTCTTCGACCCGAACACCGATATCGATCTGGGCACCCCGGCTCGCCACAGCGAAGTGCAGGTCACCCTGAACATCGACGGCCAAAGCATCAGCGTGCCCGAAGGCACGTCGGTGATGCGCGCCGCCGCGCTGCTGGGCACCACTATTCCCAAACTGTGTGCCACCGACAGCCTGGAAGCCTTCGGCTCCTGCCGCATGTGCCTGGTCGAGATCGACGGCATGCGCGGTTACCCGGCGTCCTGCACCACGCCGGTCAGCGAAGGCATGAGCGTGCACACCCAGACGCCAAAGCTCGCGACCCTGCGCCGCAACGTCATGGAGCTGTACATCTCCGATCACCCGCTGGACTGCCTGACCTGTTCGGCCAACGGCAACTGCGAGCTGCAAACCGTCGCCGGCCAGGTCGGCCTGCGGGAAGTGCGTTACGGCTATGAAGGCGAGAACCATCTGGACGACCAGAAGGACACCTCCAACCCCTACTTCGACTACGACCCGAGCAAGTGCATCGTCTGCAACCGCTGCGTGCGCGCCTGCGAAGAAACCCAGGGTACCTTTGCCCTGACCATTACCGGGCGCGGTTTCGAATCCCGGGTCGCGGCCGCCGGTGGCGAGAACTTCCTCGACTCGGAATGCGTGTCCTGCGGCGCCTGTGTACAAGCCTGCCCAACCGCAACCCTGATGGAAAAAAGCGTGGTCGAGCTGGGTCAGCCCGAACACAGCGTAATCACCACCTGCGCCTATTGCGGCGTGGGCTGCTCGTTCCGCGCCGAGATGAAAGGCGACCAGGTCGTGCGCATGGTCCCCGACAAGAATGGCCAGGCTAACCACGGCCACTCCTGCGTCAAAGGGCGTTTTGCCTGGGGCTACGCGACCCACCCGGATCGCATCACCAAGCCGATGATCCGCAAGCACATCAACGACCCTTGGCAGGAAGTCAGCTGGGACGAAGCGGTGACCTACGCCGCCAGTGAATTCCGCCGCTTGCAGCAAAAATATGGCCGCGACTCCATTGGTGGCATCACCTCCAGCCGCTGCACCAACGAAGAAACCTACCTGGTGCAAAAACTGGTGCGCGCCGCGTTTGGCAACAACAACGTCGACACCTGTGCGCGGGTCTGCCACTCGCCGACCGGCTATGGCCTGAAACAAACCCTGGGCGAGTCCGCCGGCACTCAGAGCTTCGACTCGGTGATGCAGGCCGACGTGATTCTGGTGATGGGCGCCAACCCGAGCGACGCCCACCCGGTGTTCGCCTCCCAGCTCAAGCGCCGCCTGCGTGAAGGCGCGCGGTTGATCGTTATCGACCCACGCCGCATTGACCTGGTGGACACGGTGCATGCCCGCGCCGAACTGCATCTGGCCCTGCGCCCGGGCACCAACGTCGCCATGCTCAACGCCCTGGCCCACGTCATCGTCACCGAAGGCCTGCTCAACCAGGACTTTATCGACGCCCGTTGCGAGGGCAGCGATTTCGCCCAGTGGAAGGCGTTCGTCAGCCGTGCGGAAAACTCGCCGGAAGTCCTTGGCGAGATCTGCGGCGTCGCCGCTGCCGACATCCGCGCCGCCGCCCGGCTGTATGCCACCGGTGGCAATGCGGCGATCTACTACGGCTTGGGCGTTACCGAACACAGCCAGGGCAGCACCGCGGTCATGGGCATCGCCAACCTGGCCATGGTCACTGGCAACATCGGCCGCGAAGGCGTGGGCGTGAACCCGCTGCGTGGGCAGAACAACGTTCAGGGCTCCTGCGACATGGGCTCCTTCCCGCACGAGTTGCCCGGCTACCGGCACATCTCCAACGAGGTGGTACGAGCGCAATTCGAACAAGCCTGGAACGTTACGCTGCAACCCGATCCGGGCCTGCGTATTCCCAACATGTTCGAAGCCGCCCTGGGCGGCAGCTTCAAGGGCTTGTATTGCCAGGGTGAAGACATCGCCCAGAGCGACCCGAATACCCAGCACGTCACCGCGGCCCTGTCGGCCATGGAATGCATCGTGGTGCAGGACATTTTCCTCAACGAAACCGCCAAGTTCGCCCACGTGTTCTTGCCGGGCAGTTCGTTCCTGGAAAAAGACGGCACCTTCACCAACGCCGAGCGACGCATCTCCCGAGTACGCAAAGTCATGGAACCGCTGGGCGGCAAGGCCGACTGGGAAGGCACGGTGGCCCTGGCCAACGCCCTCGGTTACCCGATGAACTACCAGCATCCGTCGCAAATCATGGATGAAATCGCCAGCCTGACGCCGACCTTCACCAACGTCAGCTACGCCTCGCTGGATCGCCACGGCAGCCTGCAATGGCCGTGCAACGCCGCAGCACCGGACGGCACGCCGACCATGCACATCGAGGAATTCGTGCGCGGCAAGGGGCGCTTCATGCTCACCGGCTACGTGCCCACCGAGGAAAAGGTCAACAGCCGCTATCCGCTGCTGCTGACCACCGGGCGGATCCTCAGCCAGTACAACGTCGGCGCCCAGACCCGGCGTACCGAAAACGTCGCCTGGCACGACGAAGACCGCCTGGAAATCCACCCGACCGACGCCGAGAGCCGCGGCATCAACGAAGGTGACTGGGTCGGCATCGGCAGCCGCGCCGGACAAACCGTCCTGCGTGCGCGAATCACCGAACGAGTAGCCCCGGGCGTGGTGTACACCACCTTCCACTTCCCGGAATCGGGGGCCAACGTCATCACCACCGACAACTCCGACTGGGCCACCAACTGTCCGGAGTACAAGGTCACCGCCGTGGAAGTCAGCCGCGTCTACCACCCTTCCGAATGGCAAAAACGCTATCAGGAGTTCAGCGACGAACAACAACGCCTGCTCGACGAACGCCGTCAGGCCCGCGCTGCCGGAGCAAAAGCCGAGGTACGCCGATGAGCACCGCCAACCTGATCAAAATGGCCAACCAGATCGCCCAGTACTTCGCCAGCGAGCCGGACCAGAAACAGGCCGTGCTCGACGTGCGTAATCACCTGAAAATGTACTGGACGCCCGGCATGCGCAAGGAATTGCTGGCCTGGCAGACAGAGCATCAAGGGGCAGACTTGCACCCGCTGGTGCAGGCGGCAGTCAGTGAGGCGGGCTGGGAGGCTTAGGTTCATCTGATCCATTGAAATTGCCCCTTGGTTTGTGAAGACAGGCCAAGGGGCAACCTCATGCTCCGCTTGATAACGCCCCGCCGCTCCTCCCCCAAAAACCACCGTCCCCCTGTTATTTGCAGCCTTTCCTGCAGTCGATCAAATAACGCATATCAACACTGACCTGATATTTCCAATTCATCCAAGGGCTGCACATTTCCCGGGGTGAGTATTGGGCGCCCGACTATACTAAGAAGGTTTAGTACATAGTGATGAATGCTGTGGGTGGAGGCATTAGACGTGATGGAAGTTCATATATGACCACCCTTGGAAGTTGGTGATTAATATTAATTATTCATGATGCCTTGGTGCAGCGGAGAGGACTTTATATGAACACCCTGTTGAATGAACTGCACACTTACCATCATGAGGTGGCTAAAAAAATTACCCAGATCAAAGGATTACTGGGAAAAATGAAACATGAGTCCGCCGATGCCGATGATCGCAAGCTGTTGTTTCAGGAACTGGAAGCCTTGCATGGCGACGCAGAGCGGCATCACCATGAAAATGAAGAGATTATCCGGCGGGCCTTGCTGGAGACCGAGGCACCGATCCATCCACGGGTCAAGGATATCGAGCGCGACCATCTGGCATTTGGGCGCATTGCTGGACAACTCAAGGCGTTGGAAGATTCAACTCAGGAAATGAAAGTGATCGCTGATACCATCGATGACTTTATCAAGAAATACTATGATCATATGGAGTCCGAGGAGAACATCTTCTTCCCGATGGCAGATAAGTGGCTGTCAGAAACTCAGTGGCAGGAAGTAAGGAGTCAGTGGCATTAGTTGGAGCGCCCAACCACGTCCAGCCAATAGCAGCCATCACGCAGTGAAAATACAGGGACAGACCACGATAATGAATATGAGAAACCGTGGTTTGTCCTCTCATGTCCGTTTTACACGAACATCACACTAACGCTCGCCATTTATCGCTCAGTAAACAATTTCACTTCGAATTGCCTGCATGACGATATTCGACAAACGCTCGGTCAGCGGATCAGGGTTAGCCTCTCTTCGGTGCAGCATCAGGGCTATGGAGGGTAAAGGCGGCAAACCTCGTTCGCCGGCAGCCAACAGTTCGGTCCCCGATTGCAAGCCCAGGGCTGTCCTGATCGTGTAGCCCAAACCGGCTTCGGTCGCCGCGGACAGGCCGTTAAGGCTGGAACTGGTAAACGACAGCAGCCAGGGAATTCCCTCGCGATTCAGCGCCGCAGTGGCCATCGAATGAAAAGGACATGGCGTGTCAAACGCAATGATGGGCAGCGGTGTCCCTGATTCGACGCGCCAGTCGAGGTACTGGTGAGAAGAGCCAATCCACTCCATTTGCAGTTCCGCCACCCTCTCCCGGTATCCGACGTCCGGCACGTCACCCCACACCACCGCCAAATCGAGCGAGCCATTTTCGATCCGGTTCAGCAGGTCAGCATTGCGCGCAATCCGGGCTTCCACTCGAACATCGGGATGAGCCCTGGCGAACCTGCCCAACACCGTCGGCAAGAAGCTACTGAAATCCTCCTGAAGCCCGAGGCGTACCCATCCCTTGAGCTTCAGCTCGGAGACGGCAGTGATGGTCTCGTCGTTGAGACTCAAAAGACGCCGAGAGTAATTGAGCAGCACCTCTCCCGTATCAGTCAGGGCAAGCCCGCGACCTGCCTTTTTGAAAAGTGCTGAGCCCACCTGGGCTTCCAGTTTCTTCAACTGGGCGCTGATGGCTGACGTCGAACGCGCGAGTTTTTGCGCCGCCTTGGCAAAGCTGCCCAGTTCGACCCCGGTGACGAAACTGCGCATGGCATCTAGATCGAAATTTACCGGCCTCATAACAATCCTGTTTTTCGGGACGAATACGAAAAATAATTTGATATTCGAGACGATACCCTCATGAGAGTCTTTTGGCCCACAACTATTCAACGAGTGGGATTTTTATGCCTGTGGATAACGGTCACCGCTGGAAAGTGCTGGGTGTCGGCGTTGCTGCCAACGCAAGCTTTTCCAGTGTCGTGGGTGGACTACCCGCGACAGCGGTTTATATGCGAGCAACGTATCAGCTCGATAACGCCGAGTTGGGGCTGGTCTTGGGGATTTTGGGACTCGGTATTGCCGTCAGCGAGATCCCGTGGGGATTATTGACTGATCGCTGGGGTGATCGCCCTGTGCTGCTGACGGGGCTTCTCACTTCCGGGATCGCACTGATTGGGCTGGCCATGCTGGCCTTGTATGCACCCACGATAGTGTTGCTGGCCATCGGGCTGTTCGTGGTGGGCCTGCTGGGGAGCAGCGTCAACGGCGCCAGTGGTCGAGCCATCATGGCCTGGTTCAAAGAGGGCGAACGAGGGCTGGCCATGAGCATTCGGCAAACGGCGGTCCCGGGCGGTTATGCCTTGGGGGCGGTCGTGCTGCCCTACCTTGCCCATACCTATGGATTTGTCGAAGTATTCAGTGCTTCTGCCATCTTCTGTCTTATTGCCTGCCTGTTTGCCGGGTTCTGGTTGTATGAGCCGGACTTCTCCAGCGACGCGGCAAAAAAACAGAGTCAGGAGCCCACAGCCAGCCCGTTGAAAGATTCCAGAGTCTGGCGAATCGTTTTAGCCATCGGCCTGCTCTGCGCCCCGCAATTTGCCATTCTTACTTATGCCGCCGTGTTCTTTCATGACGTTGGCAACATCAACATCACGCTGGTTTCCGCGACGTTGGCGGTTATACAGATCGGCGCGATCGTCAGCAGAATCTGGAGCGGACGTTGGACCGATAAAAATAAAAACCGCCGTAGCTACCTTAAAACCTGTGCATGGTTGAGTGCCCTGACCTTTTTGATTCTGGGCAGCACGGTATCGGCCGCGAGCTTTTACGGCATGAGCGAAACACCACTGGCCAGCGCCCTGATCATTGGCGTGATGGTAATCGCCGGGATCAGTGTTTCTGCCTGGCACGGCGTGGCTTACACCGAACTCGCGACACTGGCAGGCGCCAGCCGGGCCGGCACCGCGCTGGCCATGGGCAATACCTGCGTGTTTGTCGTGCTGTTCGCTACCCCTATCGCGGCGTCCGCCCTCATGACTCATTTCTCATGGGGCGTGGTGTGGCTGGCTGCAGCCTTTTGTGCCCTGTTGACGGTGCCGCTATTTCCACCCGTGGAAAAAGCCTATGCATTGGAACTTCGCTCGGCCTGAAATCGCTCCCCCTTGAAACGCCAAGGGGGATACGGCGACAGACCACGACTTTAGAGGTGAGAAAACGTAGTCCCGTTTTTTTGTGGCCGGGGAGCGCGGGCAATGACTTACAGAGCCTCTCCATACAACAGGGCGATTTCGTATCCATCCATTCCGAGATTGCCCTGGTGAATGGCAACACCGCCGTCGGTACCGGGAATCCTGTGCTGCAAAATCCGGAAATATGCCGCGTTGCGCACACCGTTCAAATGCCCACCATTACTGGCGTAGTAAGGGAAGGTTTCCGGATGCAAGGTCCAACCGGCGGCTCTTGCATAGGCCAGGGCAAGTCGCTGACCAGCATTGCTTGTATAAACGTTGAAGCCCTCATTGCGAAAGACCTCCGCGGCCAGTGTGGTGGGCAGCAACGTATAGTGGGTATACGAAAGGCCATTGACTCCTTTATCGGGTCCGCCACACCAATCTGTGGTGTTGCTCCGGCAGATCTCAGCCGCCATTGACCCATCTAACGACACCTGACTAAGCATCAGGGCGCCCCATCGATTTTTTGCCTTCTCCATGAGGTGACGGTCATTGAGATAGGCGGCACTGCTGGCTTCAAGCAGCACACCCCAGTTGCCAAAGTTGTTTGCTCGCGATGCGACCGACAGGGGCAGCACTCGTTCGCGCAGGAAACTCTTGAACGCAGCGTCATGCCACTGACTGTCAGCACGCAGCATCACCGCGGCCAACACATACTTGGGAAACGTGAAGTTGAAATCGGCGGTACCTTGCCCACGGTCGATGTGTTGCACACCTGCCGCCCACGCATCGAGTATGCTCTCACTGGTTTTCGCGTATTGCCGATCGCCGCTCAGCGCAAAACACAGCGCCTCTTGATAGGCGACGTTACCGTCGTCTCCCAGTGACTTGGCGATGCGTTGCTCGCCTGCCCGGTCGACATAATGCGCTGGCGGGGTGAAATCAGCGACTGGATGCGGGGTGTAGTCGAGGTTCCGATCGCACGTCGCACGAAGTGCGGACCATCGCTCTGGTGACGCGCGTAGCGAATCGACCAGTTCCGCACTTGGCCAGGCTGCCTGCTTGCCGGGCACTACTGTTTTGGAAGACGCGGCATGTTGAGCTTCCTGGGCAGCACAGCCCGTACAGACCTGAATCCAGAGGACAGCGGCAGCCAGGTTTCGAACTCTGGTGGATAGCCGGTTTGGCACGATTTTACGAAGAATCATACAGTGGGCGTCCGTTCGCGTTTATCAACGCATGGAAGGTTTCCGAGTGTGCCTCGGCCCCAATTCATTTGATAGCGGCCGTTCACCAGCCGGGGGCCGCCGTGTGCCCAGGTCTTATTCGGGAAATTGACTTGAATTGCATCAGGGCTTTCACTCTTGATCCTCAGGCCAGATGATTCGGCGCCTTGGTTGGCACTTGCGGTTGGATTGCCCAAAGTTCACTTGGTTCTGTACGAAAAAACCTTTCAGGAACAGCACGTCTGTCCCCGCATAAATCCTCTCTAACCCACCTGCACCGGCAACACCACCCGCGCCTCCAACCCTCCCCCCGTGCGGTTCCTCACGGTCAGCGTGCCGCCGTGTTCCAGAACAATCGCCCGTGCCGCCGACAACCCCAGCCCCACGCCCCCCGTGCTTTTATTCCGCGACCCTTCCAGCCGAAAGAATGGCGCAAACACCTGTTCATAACTGTCAGCCGGGATCCCCGGCCCACGGTCGAGTACCCGAACGATCACCTGTTCGTCTTCCTGGCACAGTTCAATCGCCGGTTCACTGGCGTACTTGATTGCATTGTCCAGCAAATTGGTGATCACCCGTTTCAGCCCCAGCGGGCGGCCGAAGTAGACCAATCGGGGTGGGCCGCTGAAGGTGATGTCGATGGACTGGTCGCGGTAGTCGTCGATCAGGGTTTGCAGCAGTTCGGCCAGGTCGAACTGGGTTGCCTGTTCCAGGCGAGCGTCGTCGCGGAAGAACTCCAGGGCGGAGTTGATCATGGCCTGCATTTCGTCGACGTCGCGAAACAGCCGTTGTTGCTGTTCGGAGTCTTCGATGAATTCGCCACGCAGGCGCATGCGGGTCAGCGGGGTGCGCAGGTCGTGAGAGATGGCGGCGAGCATCTGCGTGCGGTCCTTGATGAAGTGCTGCAACTGAGCCTGCATGGCATTGAACGCGAGGATTGCCTGACGGATTTCATGCGGGCCGACCGGGTCGATGGGCGGTGCACGAAAGTCGACGCCAAAACGTCGTGCACCTTGGGCAAAGTGCTGCAAGGGTTTGGCCAGTCGGCGAGTGGCGATCAGCGCGACAATACCGGTCGACAGCAACACCAGCAGAATCACGATCAGGGTTCGTGGCCCTTCCGCCAGCCCCCAACTGCGGGACGGTACGCTGAACATCAGCCAGGATTCATCCGCCAGTTGCACCAGCAAAGCGTAGTGACCGTTCTTCTGTGGCCAGTCGCCGGGTTGATAGGCTTCGACTCGGCGGGTCGGCGTGTTGAACAGTCGCTGGGCCTCCGGTGAGGCCGTGCGGTAAGCCGCTTCGGGAGTGTCCGGCAAGTCGAGGCCTTGACGGGTGGCATGCCAGCTGACGCTGAAGGAGTTTTCGCTGGCGGCCTCGGCCAGGCGTTCGCGCTGCGACGCTTGCGAGGCTTCCATCATCCGGGTAATGGATGCGGTCTTTTCCAGGAGGCCGGTTTCGGCCAACGGAGGATAAGCCCAGACGCCGGCCAACTGAATGAACAGCGCGTTGAACGCCAGCGACGTGAGCATCGCGATGAGGGTGGTCAGGGCGATCCAGCGGGCCACGGTGTCACGCGGTCGCAGACGCAAAGCGGCCATGAGTTTTTTCACTGGCGGGTCACACTGGGGGTGAACAGATACCCGCCGTTGCGCACGGTACGAATCATTTCCGGGCGCTTGGTGTCGTACTCCAGTTTGCGCCGCAAGCGGCTGACCTGAACGTCGATGCTGCGATCAAATGCCTCATGGGTGCGGCCTCGCGCCAGGTCCAGTAACTGTTCCCGGGTGAGAATGCGCTGCGGATGCTCGACAAACACCAGCAACAAGTCGAACTCCCCGGCCGACAGCGGAATCATCACCTGATCCGGTGAACGCAGTTCCCGACGAGTGAGGTCCAGTTGCCAGTCGGCGAACTTGATCAGCGGGCGCGGCGCTTCCCCGGTCAGCGGGCGGCTTTCGCCTGCACGACGCAGCACGGCGCGCACGCGGGCCAGCAGCTCCCGGGCGTCGAACGGTTTGCTCAGGTAATCATCGGCGCCCATCTCCAGCCCGACCACCCGATCACTCAACTCACCCATGGCGGTCAGCATGATCACCGGCGTCGGGTATTGCTGGCGCAAGCGTTGGCACAGCGTCAGCCCGTTCTCGCCCGGCAGCATCAGGTCGAGAATGATCAGGTCCGGCGCCTGGCGCTCAATCGCCGCCCACATTGAGGCGCCATCGGTGGCCACCTCCACCGCATAGCCTTGTTGTACAAAAAATTTCTTCAGCAGCGCGAGGACCTCAAGGTCGTCGTCCACGATCAAAAGACTGCTCACCAGCGGCATCACTTAAGGTCTGAAAGAACCCACATCTAAAACCATTCGGCGCGCTCCGTCATATATTTCAATCGGGTAACAAAGCGACAGCCAGGTAAAAAAGCAGACATCTTTGCGCAAGGCCGGAATGTCAGCATCTGTCACCTTTTCCCGAAGACTGTTTGCGCACGCGTACACCGCTGCCAGGAAGCCCAGACCGATGATCTCTGAAAACCAGCCGCTGATCCTGCAACAACGCGTGGTGAAACACGCCAACGCCAACCTGCACTGCCGCGAAGTCAGCCTCCAACTGTCGAGTGACCAGCGCGAGTTGATCCTCACCCGCTACACCGAACACTACAGCCCCGACGGCCTGCAATGGGTCGAACGCAGCCACCGCGTGCCGGTGACCGACCTGCTGCGCTGGGTGATTGAACATGGTGAGGCGCAAACGTTGGTGCAGGGTGGGGACGCTTCGGAAGTCTTGCCGATTGATCGTTCTCAGGCTCCCGCGTGGGAGCGATCAATTACACGTTGATCTTCGACCTGCCCGATGATCTGGAAGACAGGCACCGCAACCTATAGCCTATAGCTATCGCCATTTGAAAAGGACTCTTCACATGCACACTGACTGGAAGCAAATCCGCGAGATGATGAACACTGTCATCGACAGCTGCGAGCAGATCGAGAACGCCGGTTTTCGAGAGGAGCACCGCACGGCCACGGTGGAGGTCAACGGCCATCCGTACTCTGTTCATGAATTTCTGATCAGTGCCTGGACGTTGCCGGAGAACCTTCGCTACCGGATCATTCAGGAACGCCACGACAAAGGTGTCAGCCTGCCCTATGTGCCTGAGTCGGCGCGGATGTTGCTGGCCATGGCCCAAGCGTGCAGCGAACTGATCGGGGCTCGGGATGCGGCGCCAGCGCAACAGGCGATCAATGGAATGAACCACTGGTTTACCAACTATGCGGTACCGAATATCAAGAAGGCGATTGAGCAGGCCGAATCCGATTGAGGCGCTATCCTGAACGCACATTGATCGGGCTGGACGCTCACTAAGGAGAGGTATGTTTTCAAGGAACAGAATGGTCCCCGAACTGATGGTCGGCGACATCAGGAACAGTCTGGATTTCTGGACCGGATTGGTTGGCTTCAGGGTCGCCTACGACCGCCCCGAAGAGGGATTTGCCTACCTCGATTTCGACGGGGTGCAGGTCATGCTGGAGCAGTACGACCCGCTCGAAGGGCAATGGGTGACCGCTCCACTGGAACCGCCATTTGGGCGCGGCATCAACTTTCAAATGACGGTCGACAGTGTCGAGCCGATTCTCCAGCGGTTGGCCGCTGCCGAGTGGCCAATGTTTCGCCCGCTTGCCGAGAAGTGGTATCGATCCGGTACGGTGGAGGTCGGCCAGCATGAGCTGTTGGTGCAGGACCCGGACGGTTATCTGCTACGGTTGGTTGAGTATCTGGGGGAGCGTCCGCTCTCGAATGTCGCAGCCACATAATCGCTTCAATCATGAATGCACGGGCAACGACCCCAGCCGATAGCGGTCCACCATTACCCAGCCTCCACAACACGCCAAAGGCCGCCAACCGCCCATGTTCGAGCACATAGACCTCAATCACCTCCTCGCGACCTACGGCTATTGGGCGGTTTTTATTGGCTGTGTCATGGAAGGCGAAACCATCCTGATATTGGGCGGCATGGCGGCGCATCAGCATTTGCTGAAGCTTTGGCCGGTGATCGCCTGGGCCAGCGCCGGTGGGATGTTGGGGGATCAATTGCTGTTCTGGAGCGGCCGTTATTTCGGCACGCGACTGTTGCCTCGCCTCAAACGCCAGCAAACGCAGATCAAGCGCGTCAGCGGATTGATCGCACGCTACCCGTCGATGTCGGTTTTTTCGGTGCGCTTTCTGTACGGCATGCGGTTGGTGGGCCCCATGGTGATCGGTGCCAGTGGCCTGTCGCCGTTGCGTTTTTCACTGTGGAACATGCTCGGTGCAATGGTCTGGGCCACACTGTTTGTCAGCGGCGGTTATTGGGCGGGCGAAGCGCTTCAGCAATTGTTTGGTGATCTCAGACCTTACCGGTTGCCGATTGCCTTGGGTGTTGTGCTGGTCGTTGTGGTTGTGGCGGTAATCGTGCACCTGAGAAACAAGCGTAAGTTGCAGCAGTAAATCTGAGCACGTTTTACTCGGATCGAACCTACCTTTTTCAAGGAAACGTCTTGAAGACAACGGAGCATACCGAGCGCCTAATCGAGGCTGGTTACTAAACTCCGAGCGTTTCGACCCATCATGACCACCTCAACCAACGCCAACGAAACAACCTATCTTCTTGCTTCACGAGCCAACTCTGAACGTCTCATAGCCTCAATCTGCAACTTGCGCGCAGTGAAGGACGTAAAAGACGAGTGCCGGCAGGTGGTATTTCAAAAACACTCTGAAATACCGCCTGCCGTAAACAAAGATGGAGTTGGTTAATCCCCTCTCACCACCCGCCCTACCCCCCGCACAATCATCTCCACCTCGCGCTCATCAATGGTCAGCGGTGGCAGCAAGCGGATGGTCTTGCCCCGTGTCACGTTGATCAGCAACCCGTGGTCCCGCGCGGCGATCAGGGTCAGGTCGCGAATGGGCCGGGCCAGTTCGATGCCGATCATCAAGCCTTGGCCACGGATCGCCAGCACCTGCGGGCTGCCATCGAGCTCGGCGTGCAAGCGTGCAAGCAGGCGTTCGCCCTGACGCTTGGCGTTTTCCAGCAAACCTTGTTCTTCGATGATTTCCAGCACGGTGCAGCCCACCCGACACGCCAGCGGGTTTCCGCCAAAGGTGCTGCCGTGGCTGCCCGGAGTGAAGAGTTCGGCGGCTTTGCCGCGAGCCAGGCAAGCGCCGATCGGGACGCCGTTGCCCAGGCCTTTGGCCAAGGTCATGACGTCCGGGACGATACCTTCGTGTTGAAAGGCGAACCATTGCCCGGTACGGCCGATACCGGTCTGGATCTCGTCGAGCATCAGCAGCCAGTTGCGCCGATTGCACAATTCGCGCAGGGCTTTCAGGTAGCCGGGCAGCGCGAGTTGCACACCGCTCTCGCCCTGAATCGGCTCCATCAAAACCGCCACGATGCGCTGGCCATGAGTCTGGTGCGCCTTATCCAGTGCGGCGAGATCGCCGAACGGCACTTTGATGAAATCCCCCGGTAGCTCCTGAAACCCCAAACGCACCGCAGGACCATCGCTGGCAGACAAGGTGCCCAGCGTGCGGCCATGAAAGGCGTTCTCCATGACCACAACCAACGGCTGCTCGACACCTTTGTGCCAACCGTACAGCCGGGCCAGTTTCAGCGCGGTTTCATTGGCCTCGGCGCCGGAGTTGTTGAAAAACACCCGGTCGAGCCCCGACAACTGCGTCAGCTTGTGCGCCAACCGTTGCTGCCAGTCGATGCTGTACAGGTTGGACGTGTGCAGCAACAGGCCGGCCTGTTCGCTGATGGCGCTGACCACCTTCGGGTGCGAGTGGCCGACATTGGTCACGGCCACGCCCGCCACCGCATCCAGGTATTCACGACCAGCCTGATCCCACAGGCGTGTGCCCAACCCTCTGGTAAAGCTCAAGGCCAGGGGTTGATACGTGGTCATCAGGCAGGCGGCGGTCATGACATCAAGCTCCATCATTGGTCAGTGTTTTTGCAGTATCGTTAGCCACCTGAGCTGGATAAACGCCGAAACACTTCAATCATTTTAAAGCTGGGCTTGATAATGGACTTACTGCTGGCGATGTCGGTTTACGTGAAGGTGGTCGAGGCTGGCAGCATGACCGCCGCCGCTCTGGAGTGCGAAATGTCGACCACCATGGTCGGCAATCACCTGCGAGCGCTGGAGCAACGTCTCGGCGTCAGTTTGCTGCACCGTACGACACGGCGTCAGCGCTTGACCGAATTTGGCTCGACCTACTATCAACGCTGCCTTGAGGTATTGGGGCTGGTGGCCGACTCCGAGCGGCTGGCCGAACAAACCCAGGGCGAACCCAGCGGAACGTTGCGCATTACCGCCCCGCTGACCTTTGGCACGGAACGCCTGGCGCCGGCCTTGAGTGAATTCGTGCAGCGCTGCCCACAGGTCAAGCTGGATGTGGTGTTGACCAATCAACGTCTTGATCTGCTGGACAACGGTTTTGACGTGGCGATTCGCCTGGGTAATACCGAACCGCCCAACCTGATCGCCCGGCCACTGGAGGACTACACGCTGACCATGTGTGCCTCGCCGGCGTATCTGGCACGCCGTGGCACACCGCAAAAACCGGAGGAGCTGGCCGATCACGACTGCCTGGCCTTTGCCTACCCGGCGGGCGATGAATGGCGCTCGGTGGAAAAACAGTGGCGCCTGAGCGGCCCTGACGGGGAGATCGTCGTGGCGGTGAGCGGCCCGATGCTGATCAATAGTTCATCGGGCCTGCACCAGGCGGCGCGCACTGGGATGGGTGTGGTGATGCTGCCGGATGCACTGGTGGATCAAGACCTTCAGGAAGGGAAACTGGTGGCCCTGATGCAGGACTATCAACTGCCCCGTCGCCCGATGAATCTGATCTACGCGCAGGACCGATACCGTTTGCCGAAGCTGCGCAGTTTTGTCGAGTTTGCGTTGCAGACATGGGGTAAACAGAACTGATCGCGCACGCCATTATTACTACGTAAGAGGCTTCTATCCCTTGATTTCCGGCGCTACAGTGTCAACGCGCCATGAGTTAGTCTGTACGACTGGCCGGCCACTTGAAGATCAGGGCAGCAGGGAGAGCGGTGATGGTTGAGTTGTCCAGTATCGAGCCGTTGAAGGTCAGCCTGACTGATTTGAATGAAGACATGCTGCACGCGATTCTGGAACTGGTCAGCGACGGGATCTGGGACTGGAACGCCAACACCGGGTTTGTCTACCGCAATCGCGGTTGGTACGACATGCTCGGCTACGCGCCTCATGCACTTGAGAACAACGTGCTGGCCTGGGAGAACGCGATCCATCCCGACGATTACCAGCAGGTGATGCTGCAATTCGATGCTCACCTGCATCAGCGCTCGCCCCGCTATCAAACCGAGTACCGTTGCCGCAGGCGGGATGGCCGCTATATCTGGATCGAAGATCGCGGTCATGTGATCGCACGTAACAGCGATGGCTCAGTGGCGCGAATGATCGGGGCGAGCCGCTGCATTGAAGACAAGAAGCGTCTGCTCGAGCAACTCGAACGGCGCAATCACTCCCTCGAAGCGATGGTCGAGGAACGGACCCGCGAGTTGTCTCTGCTCAATCAGCAGTTACAGGCGCAGCTGGACGAGAACCGTAAACTGGCAGAAAGCGACACCCTGACCGGGATCGCCAACCGCTATCTCCTGGAAAAAGCCTTGCCACTGGAATGCGAGCGTTCCCAGCGTTTTCGTCAGCCGCTGTCGCTGATCGCCATGGACATCGATGACTTCAAAAATATCAACGACCATTACGGCCATGCCTTGGGCGACGCGGCGTTGGTGCACGTGGTCGAAAGCGTCAAACGCTGCGTGCGCGAGGGTGACTTGCTGGCCCGTTGGGGCGGCGACGAGTTCATCGTGATCCTGCCCAACAGCACCGCGGCCACCGCACGCGCCCTCGCTGAAAATATCCGCCTTGAGCTGTCGAGCCTGCCACCGGTGGGCGACTTCCAGGTCACGATGAGCTTCGGCGTGGCGCAACGCTTTGAAGACGAACAACAAACCGGCCTGCTGGCTCGGGCGGATCAGGCGTTGTATCGCTCGAAGATCATCGGCAAGAACATGATTTCCGGTTGATCCAGCACTACATACCGGTCTTCACCAACACCGGTTTCTCCTGATACCGCTCCGGGTACAGCTGTTTGAGTTGTGCCACTTTCGGCAGGTCGTTGATCACGATGTAGGGATACGTCGGATGCTCCGTCAGGAAGTTCTGATGGTAGGCCTCTGCCGGGTAGAAGCCGTTGTAGGTTTCGAGTTTGGTCACGATCGGTTTGTTGAAGGCATGTGCGGCATCGAGCTGTGCGATGTAGGCTTGGGCGACTTTTTGTTGCTCGGCACTTTCGACAAAGATCGCCGAGCGATATTGGGTTCCGGTGTCCGGGCCCTGGCGATTGAGCTCGGTGGGGTTGTGAGCGACCGAGAAGTAGATTTGTAGCAAGGTGCCGTAGCTCACCTGAGCAGGATCGAAAGTGACCTGAACGGATTCCGCATGGCCGGTATCCCCCTCGCTGACACGCTCGTATTGCGCGGTGTTCGCAGCACCTCCGGCGTAACCGGAGAGCGCATTCTTGACGCCTTTGACATGCTGGAACACGCCTTGAACGCCCCAGAAGCAACCACCGGCGAACACCGCCGTCTCGCTGTTGGTCTTGGGCGTTTCATCCACGGCTGGCGGCGCAATGGCAACCGCGTCCTCGGCAGCGCCGAATGAAAAAGCCATGCATTGACCTGCAACTGCAGCGACGGTCAGCCCGAGCAGGGTCTGGCGCCAGGTAAATCGGGTTTTCATGATGACGACTCCTGCATAAACAACTCTGAGTAATGTGGCGAGCACAACACCCGTGGCGAGGGAGCTTGCTCCCGCTCGGCGGCGAAGCCGTCGTAATTAAGTTAATGCGGTGTATCTGATGCATCCCGGTCAATGGTTTTGGGATCGCTACGCGCTCCAGCGGGAGCAAGCTCCCTCGCCACAGTAATCAGTGCACGCTCTGGGCAACTGAATGTTCATCAACCAAAGGTAAACGCATACGCCGACACGCCCGGGTCAAGGAACTCGATGCTGAAGGTCCGATCTGCCACGTCGCCGGGTTGGCGCACCAATTGGTAGAGGCGTTGTTCGGTCACACTGCCGCTGCCATCCGGAGCGACGTCGGTGCCGTGGGCATCGCCCGGGGCCTTGCCGTCGATCATGACTTTGAAGCGCACCGGTTTGCCGTCGGCACCGGGGCCCAGCACCAGGTGCAGGTCGCGGGCGTGGAAGCGGTAAACGATGCGGCTGGCCGGGGCCGCCGAGGTGGCGCGCTCCGAACCGACGTTCCAGTGACCGTCCAGCGTCCAGTCATTCAGCGCCAACGTCGCGGGTGCGCTGTAGGCGGCAACCTTGTCGGGCGCGAGGCTCGCCTCAGGTACGAAATGTTCCAAACGCTGGTAGCCGACGTAGGTTTCCGGCGAACGCACTTCGTTCATGTCCGGTGCCTGTTGCACGCCTTGGGCGCTGGCGTCGATCAGGCCATCGGCGACTTTCGCCGCACCGGCTTCACGCAACAGCTGCTGGATCACCCGTTCCGATTCGGCGTAGTTGCCCTCGCCAAAATGGTGGTAACGAATGCGTCCCTGAGCGTCGGCAAAATAGTGCGCCGGCCAGTATTCGTTGTTGAAAGCCCGCCAGATCCGGTAGTCGTTATCGATGGCCACCGGGTAATTGATACCCAGATTCTTCATGGCCTTGGTCACATTGCCCACATCCCGTTCGAAGGCAAACTCCGGCGCGTGCACACCGATCACCACCAGGCCCTGATCGCGATATTTCTCGGCCCAGGCTTTGACGTACGGCAAGGTGCGCAGACAGTTAATGCAGGAGTAGGTCCAGAAATCCACCAACACCACTTTCCCCTTCAACGCTTGAGCGCTGAGCGGCGGCGAGTTGAGCCACTGCACCGCACCGTCCAACGACGGCAGGTTACCTTCGACGGGCAGCGGCGCGGGAGCGTTGGCGGCCACTTTCATCGCACCACCGGCGGCCATCATGGCTGAGCCTGGTTGATCGTCGGCGGACGGCGGAATCTGCGCCATCATCGCCCCGCTGTTGGCCGGTGATTTACCTGCCAGTCGACCGACCAGCGCCTGTTCAAGCCCACCAGTGGACGCGGTCGACACCCGCGCCAGAATCCCGGTGTCCAGGCCCAGGGCGATGGCGGCCACACCCGCCAGCATCGCCGCACCAAGACCACGGCGCAGCCATTCGCCGGCACCGATCGAACGCTTCATCGCCGCGAAGACTTTACCGCCCAGCAGCAAGGCGACCGCGAGGGAAGTGGCGGCGCCCAACGCGTAGGCCAGCAACAGCAAGGTGGTGCCGATGCTTGCCCCTTGCAGCGCCGCGCCGGTCAGCACCAGCCCGAGAATCGGCCCGGCGCACGGTGCCCAAAGCAGGCCCGTGGCGACGCCGATCAGCAACGAAGCAGCGGGACGCGGCCGGGCATCGGCGCCCGCCGCTTCCGACAGTCGACTGCCGGCGGCCACCAGTGGACGCGTCAGCCGTTCGGCGAGTTGTGGCAGCAACAGCGTCAGCCCGAACAGTGCTACGAACAGCAACGCGAGCCAGCGACCGTACTGATTGAGTTGCACCACCCAACCGCCGCCCACCGCCGCCAACGAGGCGACGAGCGCGAAGGTCAGCGCCATCCCCGCCAACAGCGGCAAGCCACTCTTGATAAACGGCTGCCCGGTGCGAGCGAAGACAAACGGCAGTACCGGCAGAATGCACGGGCTGAGAATCGTCAGCACACCACCGAGATAAGCGAGGACCAGAAGCCACATAACAAGGACCTGTATGAAGTGAAGGAAAGAACCTGCCCATGGTGTCAGGCCGTTTGCGGCTTGAAGGTCATCGCCAGACCGTTCATGCAGTAGCGTAGACCGGTCGGTTTTGGCCCGTCGTTGAACACATGGCCCAAATGCCCCCCGCAGCGTCGACAGTGAACTTCTTCGCGCAGCACGCCGAACGAGCGGTCTTCGCGGGTCGCGACGGCATGCTCCAGGGGCGCCCAGAAACTCGGCCAACCGGTATGGCTGTCGAATTTGGTTTTCGATGAAAACAGCGCCAGATCGCACCCGGCGCAAGCGAAGATACCGTCGCGGTGTTCATTGTTCAGTGCGCTGGAATAGGCCCGTTCGGTGCCCTCTTCGCGCAGGATTTCGTACTGCTCGGCGCTGAGCAGCTTGTGCCACTCGGCATCGCTATGGGTGACCTCAAAGGTCTCGGCAGCGCTCGCCTCGCTGATCAGCAGCGAGCCTCCGGTCATTTTTGGCAATACACCGGCAACCAGCGCCGCAAGGCCCAGCCCGCCGCCCGTTAGAAGAATCTGTCGCCGTGAAAACATGGCCCTCTCCCTAAATCCGCCGTGGATGACATGGAACACAGCCTAGGCTTGAGGTGATCGCCAAATCCTCACGTGGAGTTAAACAATTCGTGATAACTCGCCGAGGGAAAACCCCGCACAATACGTGCACTGCGCAACAGGATTAAGTCCCAATGGATCAACCCAAACGCGTCCTGGTGGTCGAGGACGACAAACACATCGCCGACCTGATCTGCCTGCACCTGCGCGACGAACACTTCGAGGTCGTGCACAGCGCCGATGGCAACGAAGGCTTGCGCCTGCTCGAGCAAGGCAGTTGGGATGCGCTGATCCTCGACCTGATGCTGCCGGGCGTCGACGGCCTGGAAATCTGCCGCCGCGCCCGCGCCATGGCCCGTTACACCCCGATCATCATCACCAGCGCCCGGTCGAGCGAAATGCACCGCATTCTTGGCCTGGAGCTGGGCGCCGACGATTACCTGGCCAAACCGTTTTCGATGCTTGAGCTGGTGGCGCGGGTCAAGGCCCTGCTGCGACGGGTCGACGCCATGGCCCGCAACCTGAAAATGGACGCTGGCAGCTTGACCTGCGACGGGCTGTTCATCGACCCGATCACCCGCGACGTGTCACTCGACGGCAAGCGCCTGGACCTCACCCCACGCGAGTTCGACCTGCTGTACTTTTTCGCCCGGCAGCCGGGCAAGGTCTTCTCGCGCATGGACCTGCTGAACGCCGTCTGGGGTTACAGCCACGAAGGCTACGAGCACACCGTCAACACTCACATCAATCGTCTGCGCTCCAAGATCGAAACCGACCCGGCGCAACCGGTGCGGATTCTCACGGTGTGGGGCCGTGGCTATAAATTCGCCCCGGCGCAGGAGCAGCCATGAGACTGACACTCACCCAGCGCCTGTCGGCGGTGTTCGCCCTGCTGCTGTTGGTGTGCAGCGGCACGTCGGTGTGGATGCAAGTGCGCTCCAACCACATGCATGAGCTGGAAGTGGTGCAAGGCTTGTCCCGGGATCTGGCGCAGCACATCGCCCACGACACCCAGTTGATGGACGCCAATGGCCTGAAACCCGATGCACTGCGCGAGTTGTTCAGCCAGTTGATGCTGGTGAACCCGAGCGTCGAGGTGTACCTGCTCGACAGCAGCGGCCGGGTGGTCGGCAATGCGGCGCCCGAAGGCCACCTGCGTCGCGAGCAGGTCGATCTGGCGCCCGTGCGGCGCCTGCTCAACGGTGAAGCCCTGCCGATTCTCGGCGACGACCCGCGCAGCATCGACGGATGCAAGGTGTTCAGCGCCGCACCGCTCAAGGTCAACGGTCAGCAGGTCGGCTATCTCTACGTGGTGCTGCTCAGCGAAGAACATGACCGCTACGCCGAACGCGGCGCCACCAGCGCCGCGCTGAACACCGCACTGTGGTCGATCGGGATGGTCGCATTGCTGTGCCTGATCGCCGGTCTCACGGCGTTTACCCTGATCACCCGGCCGCTACGCCGCTTGACCGACACGGTCGCGCATTTCGACATTGACGGCGTACCGGTCGCCCCGCCCTCGCCGGCGCCCTCAGGTCCAGCGGAGAACCTCGCCACTCAGGACGAAATCGCCGTGCTCGATGCCGCCTTCCGGCAGATGCAAAAACGCCTGGGCGAACAATGGCGTTCCCTGACCCGCCAGGATCAGGAGCGCCGCGAGCTGGTCGCCAATATCTCCCACGACCTGCGCACACCGCTGGCATCGCTGCATGGCTACCTCGAAACCCTGTCGTTGAAAGACGCCAGCCTGACCCCGGCCGAGCGCCGCCGCTATCTGGGCATCGCCCTCGACCAGAGCCGCAAGGTCGGCGGCCTGGCGCAGTCATTGCTGGAACTGGTGCGCCTGGAACACGGCTTCGTCCAACCGGTGCTGGAGCGTTTTTCCCTGACCGATCTGGTGCAGGACATCTTTCAAAAATTCGAGCTGACCGCCGAAGCCCGACACGTGCAGCTCAAGGCAAGCTTCGCACCGAATGTCTCGGCGGTCTGCGCCGACCTTGGGTTGATCGAGCGCGTGCTGACCAACCTGTTCGACAACGCCTTGCGCCACACGCCCGATGGTGGGGAAATCGACATCAGCCTTGCCCCGCAAGGCAAGTTCGTCGAGATCACCGTCAGCGACAGCGGCCCGGGCATCGCCACAGAACTGCGCGAGGGCTTGTTCCTGCGGCCCTTCAACATTGGTGGCGCACGCCGCGACGGTGGTTTGGGATTACGCATCGTGCACCGGATTCTGCAGCTGCATGGCCGCGAGATTCACTTGCTCGATGTGCCAGGACAAGGCGCGACCTTCCGTTTTTCGCTGCCGGTGGATGAGGAAACGGCGAGCACGTTGGCGGTTCGTTCGATGAATCTGAATTCGCCCCAGCGATAATCCACTAGCCTCCCTGACATTGACTCAAGCAAGGACGCTGACCATGTTTTACCAAACCACCCCGCCTCAACCCCGCGCAGGTATCCGCTGATGCTCGATATCCTGCAAGGCACACCGCTGTGGGTCTACGGGGTTTTCCTGTTGATCTGTTATTACGGGCTCAGGGCCAGGACGCCCAGCCGCGAAAGCAAACGGTCCCTGTTCATCACACCGGGCATCCTGACGCTCTGGTCATTCTTTTCACTGAACTACCACGAACAACCCGAGTTGGCGCTGGGCAGCTGGCTCGCCGGTATCGCTCTGGGCAGTCTGGCGGCGATTGCGTTGTTCTCGCGCCATGGCCTGACGCTGGACAGCGACGGTAAAGACCTGATCGTTCCCGGCACCTGGAAAATTCTCTACATCTCTCTGCTGTTCTTTGCGGTGAAGTACTTCATCGGCTATCAATCCGCCGTTCACCCGGAGCACTCGGCCAGTGTGCAGATGCTGGCACTCACCGGTATCGCCTCGGGGTTTACGCTCGGGCTCTTTTGCGGTCGGGCAATCACGCTGTACCGCGAGTTGATGACGCTGCGGGCACTCAAAAGCGCTCCCGCTGGTTAAAAAACAACCCACGCTTTATCGCCAAGGCCATGGTTGAAGTGCTGGTCGCCGAAATGAACTGAATACCCAATGCCCGCCGGACTGCCAGCCCCGCCTTCGAATCGAACGCGGGGCTTTTTTTGCGCAACGATTGGCCGCTGTTGCGGTCACATCGGTCGCTGTGTTGCCCTGATCGTCCGTTGGTCCGTGACAACATCGCAGCGGTCCAATAGATTAAGCGACCCGAAAACGCCGATGCCGTTCTCGTCTCAAATTCTGTTTAAAGAAGTAGTGAATTTTCAATGCCAGATTCCAACACCGCTGAATCCGTAATCACCTTGTCGTCCAAAGCGGAATACGAAAACTCCATCAATCTTTCACAACACGTGCCGCAGGCCAAAACCATCAGCGAGATGGTCCTGGACGCCTTCCACACCTCGAAAGAAAGCGACCAGATTCGCGAGCTTCGCGCGGCCATCCGCCAGGCTCACGACCGCTTCGACGACGACAAAGCCTACGAACTGATGGGCGAACTCAAACAACTCAAGGACGCCGAGGCCGCCGATATCGCAGCCCTGGAAGACCTGAGCAGCAAGTTCCCGATCAGCCGGATTCTGTCGAGCTTCAAGGATGACCCAGACTTTCAGGAGCTGGTCTACGGCCTGGCGCTGAAAGTGCTGAACCAGACCCATCAGGCCATCAGCAACCCAAGCGCCGGCAAGAGCAAAGCAGCCCGCGCCAAGAAAGAAATCGAAGTGTTCAGCATCAGCAAGGACGGTGTCAGCGTCAGCCTGCCGCTGCGCAATCCGCGCTCCAAACCGTACGTCGACCGTGAAGCCTTCGAATTCCTCGGTTTCACCTTTGTGGGTGAAGGCGACGAGGCAGAGCTTGCCAGCGAGACCTTCATCGACAATGCCGGTACCGAACAACCGGCCACCCGCAAAGCCATCGTCACCGCCCTGCAACAGCAGACGGCGTTCGACGGCTACAGCATCGCGGCACAGTAACCACGGCCTGCGCCTAACTCTCGTTATTGCCGTAACTCCCGTTATTGCCGTAGCAGCTGTCGAGCCTGCGAGGCTGCGTCAGAGGCGGACCGCGATCGGGCGCAGTCCTCGCAAATCCTGGATACGCGGTTCGCCTGAAAGAACGCATTGCCTGATTTTACGACCGCTTTGCGGCCGGACGCAGCCTCGCAGGCTCGACAGCTGCTACGGCAGTAACGGGAGCTATTACCAGCGATTGGGCCACTCGCTCCGCCTGACAAATCCTGAATCCGGTCTACATTAAAAAGCCACTACCCAAAGCGCAGGGATTCGCTTATCCTTTTGGCTGTATATAAATACAGTAGTCGCAAAAGACAACTATCGTGAAGGCATGTGAGGTGGTGAATGGCCGTCGAAGTGGTATACCGCAGCAGCCGAGATCTGGAGCGCTTGTTCATGGATAAAGCCGAAGCTGACCGTCATGACAAAATGCTCGAACTGGCCGAATTGCTGGCTGAAGTGTTGCAAAAAGCGGTTCCGTCGCTGACCGAGCAACAGGTGGAAGAAGCCGGGATCTACATGGCGAAAAACCGCGATGTGTTCGCCAAGGCGTTCAAGAGCCAGCCGGACGCCCTGTCCGAATTGCTCAACGTGCCGGTTGCAGCCGCTGCACCTGCAGAGCCAACGGAACCAGCCGAGCCAGCGGAACCTGCCAAACCCGCAAAATCGGCTAAGCCCGCGAAGTAAGCAACGCCCGAATTGAATAGGCCCTGAGTCACTGACTCAGGGCCTTTTTCATGCCCGCGTTTCAACTGTCCGGTTGTTCCAGTGCCTCGACCAACACCTTGAAGAACCGTGCCGCTTCCCCTCCCGTCACCACCCGGTGATCGAAGGTCAGCGACAGCGGCAGTATCGGGTGCACCAGCACCTTGCCGTCCATTGCCACTGGCTCGTCACGAATGGCTCCGGCGGCAAGAATTGCTACTTGCGGCGGTACGACTACCGGGTTGGCATAGCGCCCGAACATGGTGCCGAAGTTCGACAAGGTCAGGGTCGCGCCCATCATTTCCTTGGCCGGGATCGAACGCGCCTGCACGTCGGCGCGCAAGCGGGTGATGCCTTCTTTCAAATCATCTAACGAGCGATTACCCACATCGCGCAACACCGGCACGAACAAACCATCGGGGGTGTCGACGGCAATGCCCAGATTCAGGGCGTCGTGGTGCTTGATCGACAAGGACTTGCCATCAAAGCCACTGTTGAGCATCGGCTCCACGGCACAGGCAGCCGCCATGGCCTTGGCCAAACGGATCAACGGATCGCGGGCACGGCCCCAGCGATGCAGGTCGGCATCGGCGTAGATGGTCACCGGCACCACCTCCGCGTGGGACCTGGCCATGTTTTGCGCCATGCTGCGGCGCACCCCGCGCAGCTTCTCCCCGCCAAATTTGTCGCGCGCGGTTTGCGAGGCACTTTCCACGTCGCTGCGGGTGATCAGCCCATCGGGGCCGGACCCGCTCAGCCCAGTCAACTCGACGCCCAGTTGCCGGGCCAGTTGCCGCACCGCCGGGGTTGCGCGAGGACTCATGTGTTCACGGGTCGAGGGCGCGGCGCCAACGAAAAACTGATCGTCCTGATGGCTGCCACCGCCTTCAAGCCGCCCCACCACCGTGCCGGCATCCGCCTCGCCTTCATACCCCAGCAAGGGCTCGCCGACGTGCAGGATGTCACCTTCACCGCCGAAGGTTTTCGCCACCACACCGTCGTAAGGTGCGGGAATATCCACCAGGGCCTTGGCAGTTTCCACCGAAACCAACAGTTGATCGGCCTTCACCGTATCGCCGACCTTGACGTGCCATTCGACGATTTCCGCTTCTTGAAGCCCTTCGCCCAAGTCAGGCAGTTTGAAATATTTCATTGCAGCCTCCCGGGCCTCAGGCGCCTCTTTAGAAGTGGTGCAGCACGCTGTCGCAGGCGTGAAGGATGTCTTCGACGTTGGGCATGTACAGCAACTCTTGCCGATACAGCGGTGGCGGAATGTCCGGCGCGGTGACCCGCAGAATCGGCGCCTGCAAATCCAGCAACGCACGTTCATAGAGGCTGGCGGCGATTTCCGCGCCGACGCCACAGGTTCGTGGCGCTTCATGGACGATCACGCAACGGCCGGTCTTGCGCACCGAGGCCTCCAGCGTGTCGAGGTCCAGCGGCTTGATGCTCGCGACATCGATCACCTCGGCCGAAATCCCTTGTTCCGCCAGCGCATCGGCCGCCTGCAAGGTTTCCATGACGCTGGCGCCCCAGCTGATCAGGGTGATATCGCTGCCTTCACGCAAGGTGAAGCAGGTATCGAGCGGCAGGCGTTTGCCATCGTCGATCAACGGTTGCGGGTTCATTCGGTAGAGCCGCGTCGGTTCGAGAAAGATCACCGGGTCCGGGTCATCGATGGCCGCCAGCAGTAGCCCATAAGCCCGCGCCGGTGACGAAGGAATCACCACGCGTAACCCTGGGATATGCGCAAACAGCGCCTCGGTGCTTTCACTGTGATGTTCCGGCGCACGAATGCCCGCGCCCATCGGTGTGCGCAGCACCATCGGGCAAGTGATCCGCCCGCGCGTGCGATTGCGCATGCGGCTGGCGTGCGACACCAGGTGCTCCATGGCCGCGTAGATGAAGCCCATGAACTGGATTTCCAGCACCGGTTTCAAACCTTGGGCCGCCATGCCGATCACCAGCCCGCCGAGCATGGTTTCGGCCAGCGGCGTATCGATCACCCGCTTGAAGCCAAAGCTGTCGCGCAATCCTAGCGTGGCGCGAAACACACCGCCGTTCACGCCAACGTCCTCACCGAGCACAATCACGTTTTCGTCCTCGCGCATCGCTCGATGCAACGCCAGGTTGATCGCCTCCAGCAGCGTGACTTTGCCGTTACTCATGGGCGGGCCCTCCTGCTCGGCGCGCCGCGCGTTCGAGCAACCACTCGCGCTGCTCGGCCAAAGCCGCCGGCCACTGGGCATAAACGTGATCGATCACCGATTCAGCTGACTGTTGGCCAGCCGCATCGAAGTTATCCACAGCGCCCTGCACCAGCGCCTGACATTCGGCAATCAGCGCCTGTTCACGCCCTTCGTCCCACACGCCCTGCCCGGCCAGATAACGTTGCAAGCGTTTTACCGGTTCTTCAAGCCAGGCCTGTTTGACCTCTTCGGCCGGGCGATAGCGGGTCGCGTCGTCTGCGGTGGTGTGATCGCCGAGGCGGTAACTCACGCACTCCAGCAACACCGGACCTTTACCGTGACGCGCGCGCTCGAGGGCGATTTGCACCCGGTCGTAGACTGCGATTATGTCGTTGCCATCGACTTGCTCACCGTGGAAACCGGCGCCGATCGCCTTCTGTGCCAGGGTCGGCGCCGCGCATTGAATCCGCCGAGGCACCGAGATCGCCCACTGGTTGTTGTTGATCACGAACACCACCGGCAACTGCCAGGCCCCCGCGACGTTCAAGGCCTCAAGAAAGTCGCCCTTGCTGGTGGCACCATCGCCGCAGGTGGTCACCGCCACCCGGTGCTCGCCACGAATCTTGAATGCACTGGCGACTCCGCACGCGTGCAGCGCCTGGGTGGCGATCGGCACGCAGATCGGGAAGTCCTCGACCGCCGCCGGCTCGGCAAAGTCGCTGCCGCGCTCATCGCCGCCCCAGTACAGCAAAATCTCTTCCATGCGCACCCCGCGCATCAATTGCACGCCAGTGTCGCGGTAATACGGGATCAGCACGTCCTCAGGATGCATCAGGCTGCCGACGGCCACGCCGATCGCTTCCTGGCCGAGGGTCGGCGCGTAAGTGCCGATGCGCCCGGTGCGTTGCAGGGCGACGGCTTTTTGATCGAAGAGACGGGTCAGGACCATTTGCCGGTAGAGGCGGGTCAGCAGATTGAAGTCGTCGGCCCAGGCGGGAAGTTCGCTCAATGCCTGGCCGTCGGGGGATAAATAACGGGTATAGGGAAGGTCGACCTTGTTACGAGGCATGAAACGGCTCCTTGCACGCCGGGTCAGCGTGCCGTTGTCGGGCCTGATGCTTGTGGCGCCAGGCTCAGGGAGCAAGTCGACCGGGTAAGGCCCTCACTCCGTCATCGGTACAGCACTTTCTCTGCCAGCTCATCCGCCACCCGGGCCGGCGAGCGTTTTTCAGCCTGGGCATGGGCGAAGACTTCAGTCAGCCGCGAGCTGATTTTCGAGAGGTGCGCGGTGATGTTCGACAACGCCTCGCCACGGTGTTTGAGCGATACATAAATCAACCCGCCGGAATTGATCACGTAGTCCGGCGCATACAGAATGCCGCGGTTTTCCAACTGGTCGGCCACCAGCAGGTTGGTCAGCTGATTGTTGGCCGAACCGGCCACTGCGGCGCAGCGCAATTGCGCAACGCTGTGGCTGTTGAGCACGCCGCCCAGCCCACAAGGCGCGAGAATGTCGCACGGGGTGCTGAGCAGCGATTCGTTGGCAATCGGACGGGCGCCCAACTGTTCGATGGCCAGTTGTACCTTGCCGGCGTCGATGTCGCTGACCAGCAATTCAGCCCCGGCGGCATGCAGTTGCTCGGCGAGGGCAAAACCGACATTGCCCAACCCCTGGACCGCCACCCGCAGGCCTTCGAGGTTGTCACTGCCCAAGCGGGCCATGGCCGTGGCGCGAATACCGGCGAACACCCCCATGGCGGCATGCGGCGCCGGATCGCCGGCGGCGGTGGTGCTAGTGACATGCTGGGTTGTCTGGGCAATGCAATCCATGTCGGCGACCGAAGTACCGCTGTCGATGGCCGTGATGTAGCGACCGTCGAGCTGTTCGACAACGCGGCCGAAGGCCTCGAACAAGGCTGCGCGGCTTTCGACATGGGGCGGACGAACGATCACCGCCACCCCGCCACCCTGCGCCAGCCCGGCCAGCGCGGCCTTGTAACTCATGCCTTGCGCCAGGCGCGCAGCATCCACCACGGCGCTTTCATCGTCGGGATAGGCAAGGTAACGGCAGCCACCAAGGGCGGGACCCAAACGGCTGCAATGAATGGCGATCACCGCCTTCAACCCGGTCACCGGGTCAACGCTCAGGTGCAGCGATTCAAGGCGAGTGCTTTGCATGAGAGCGAACATCGTAGGGCTCCCGAATCACTTCTTGTAGTCGCCAGTATAGGCCTGCGGCTGAAAATTGCTGAAGCGCACCGGAATAAGCAGAAGCGGTTTTACAGCCTTTAAGACATAACCTGCAACCGCATGTGTAGAGCACTGGACGAATGCCTGAGACGGGGCTAAAACGAGGCATCCGCCGGAGATTTTGATGAACCCGCGCCACGCTTTTTTCGCTTGTCTGCAACGCTCGCCACCGGCGCTCTTCGAAGCGGCGCTGTGGATCGCTGCCGAACACGATCCACAGGTGAAGCCCGAGGTACTGCTGGAGCAATTCAAGGACCTGCAACAACGGGTCAGTGCCGGTTTACCCATGTTGCCGGTCAGCGAATTGGCCCAACCGTTGTTGCGGCGACTCAATGACATGGGTTATCGACAGGACGAGTCCATCCCGCTGCGCCCGCAGGCGGCGCTGCTCAACAAGGTGCTGGAACGCCGGCGCGGACAACCGCTGGCCCTCGGTTTGATCGCGCTGGAGCTGGCCCGACGGCTGGAGATCCCAATGGTCGGGGTGAATTTTCCCGGGCATTTTCTGTTGCGGGTGCCGGGTGCCGATCATTTGCTCGACCCGTGTGGCGGTCGGCGCTTGTACCCCAACGACTGCCGCGAGTTGCTGCAGCGCCAGTACGGTCCGAACATGCAGCTCAACGCCGAGCATCTGCTTACCAGCGAACCGGTCCAGATGCTCCAGCGACTGTCGCGCAATTTGCGCCAGTTGCATTTAACCAACGACGACAACATCGACGCGCTGATCGATGCCGAGCGGGTGCTGGAACTCGGCAACGCTTGCGTCAGCGACTACCTGGCCCGCGCCAGCCTCTATCAACGGCTGGAATGCCCCAACGCCGAGCGTTTCGACCTGGAGCATGCCTTGTTGCTCACCGACGACCCGATCCAGCGCATCCGCCTGACCGAACGATTGGGGCATTTGCCACCTAACGCCATCGTGCATTAACCCTTTAACCACTGCATTCCTGTGGCGAGGGAGCTTGCTCCCGCTGGGCTGCGCAGCAGCCCCAAAACCGGCGAATGAGATCCTTCAGAAACAGTGTTACTGCCTGTTTTTGGAGCGCTTCGCACTCCAGCGGGAGCAAGCTCCCTCGCCACAGGAACAATCAGTGTCCACTCAGCTATGGGGTATCGGGCTGATTCGCCGGGTGGGCCTTGATGAAGGCCGGATGCTGCGCTGCCAGCGCCGCGACCCGGCGAATCCGTGGATACGCCTCAAGGGAAATGTTGAACCGCTCGGCCGCGTACAACTGCGGGATCAGGTAGACATCCGCCAACCCCGGCGCGCTGCCGAAACAGTACCCCTCGTCGCCAATCAAGTGCTCGACCGCCGCCAGCCCCTGAGTAATCCAGTGGCCGATCCAGTGCACCACCTGCGGCTCATCGTGACCGAGTTGGCGCAGTTGATTGAGCACGCTGACGTTGTGCAGCGGATGAATGTCGCAACCGATCAACGCCGCCACCCCACGCTCATGCGCGCGCCTGGCCAGGTCTTTGGACAGCAGCGGCACCTGTGGATAACGCTCCTCCAGGTACTCGATGATCGCCGGGGACTGGATCAGCAACTCGCCTTCATCGGTACGCAAGGCTGGCACCCGGCCTTGCGGGTTGATATGCAAATACGCCGGTTGCTGGTGTTCGCCACCTTGCGGCGCGATCAGGTTGATCGGCAGCGCCTGGTACTCCAGCCCTTTGAGTGCCAGGGCAATGCGCACCCGAAAGGACGACGTCGAACGGTAGTAGGTAAAGAGTTCCATGGCCTGAACCTCTTAACGTGCCGGCAGGATTTTGCCGCGGCATTCACCGAAACCAATGGAGGCGAAACCGTCACGGCTGCAGCGTGCGCGCAGGATGATTTCGTCGCCGTCTTCAAGGAACTTGCGCACCTCGCCCGAAGCCAGCTCGATCGGCTTTTTACCGCCTTCGGTGATTTCCAGCAGGCTGCCGAACTGACCGTTTTCCGGCCCCGACAAGGTGCCCGAACCGAACAGGTCACCGGCCTGCAACTGGCACCCGTTGACGCTGTGGTGCGCAACCATTTGCGCCACGGTCCAGTACATGTATTGAGTGTTGCTCAGCGTCAGGCGATGGGCTGGCAGGTTTTGTTCGCGCATGGCTTCGGTGAGCAGCAGCACTTCCAGTTCGATATCGAAGGCACCCGCGGCCTGATCGCGTTTGTCGAACAGGTACGGCAGCGGTTGCGGATCGCCCTCTGGACGCGCCGGTTGGGCACGGCGGAACGGCTCCAATGCTTCAGCGGTGACGACCCATGGCGAGATGCTGGTAATGAAGCTTTTCGACAGGAACGGCCCCAGTGGCTGGTATTCCCAGGCCTGGATGTCGCGCGCCGACCAGTCATTCAGCAGGCAAAAACCGGCGATGTGCTCGGCGGCGTCGCCGATGGCAATCGAGTCGCCCATTTCATTGCCCTGGCCGATCCAGATGCCGAGTTCCAGTTCATAGTCCAGCCGCGCGCACGGGCCAAACGTTGGCTCGGTCTGACCGGCGGGCAGGGTCTGGCCTTTCGGGCGACGCACGTCGGTGCCGGATGGGCGAATGGTCGATGCACGGCCGTGGTAGCCAATCGGCACATACTTATAGTTCGGCAGCAGCGGGTTGTCCGGGCGGAACAGTTTGCCGACGTTTTGCGCGTGCTCGATGCCGACGTAGAAGTCGGTGTAGTCATTGATCTTGGCTGGCAGGTGCATCTGGCAATCGGCGGCCAATGGCAACAGTTTTGCGCCTTGGGCTTCGATCTTGCCGCGCAGGGTGCTGCCTTCGGTGAACAGCTCCAGCAGACGCTCACGCAGGGCCACGCGGGCGCCACGCCCGAGGTCGAAAAACGCGTTCAGCTGACCGCCACGGGTGGCTTCGACGGCTGCACGCGCAGCACCGTCGAACAGACCTGCTTCGAGCGCCGCTTCCAGGTCGAAAATATGCTCGCCAATCGCCACACCGCTGCGCGGCGCCGAACCCTTGGTGCTGAACACGCCCAGCGGCAGGTTCTGCAGCGGGAAGTCAGTGTGACCGTTGGCGGAGGCAACCCAGCTACGAGTGGGGGTGGTCTGAGTCATGGGTTATCTCCGGTTCGGATTGAATGTGACGGGCAGCGAGGCCCAGCATGCATCGTAGTTGTTTTGCAGTTGCGGGCAATCAAGGGCAAAGCGGCTTGGGCGCAACACCTGGCTGGTCTCGAACATGAAGGCCATGGTGTTGTCGATTTTGCTCGGCGCCAGTTCGGCATTGATCGCCTTGGTGCAGGTTTCACCGTCCGGCCCGTGAGCGCTCATGCAGCTGTGCAACGACGCGCCACCCGGCAGGAAACCTTCGGCCTTGGCGTCGTAGGAGCCCTGGATCAGGCCCATGAATTCGTTCATCAGGTTGCGGTGGAACCACGGTGGACGGAAGGTGTTTTCGGCCACCATCCAGCGCGGCGGGAAGATCACGAAATCGAGGTTGGCCAGACCGTGGACGCTGGTCGGCGACGTCAGCACGGTGAAGATCGACGGGTCCGGATGATCGAAGCTAACCGTGCCGAGGGTGTTGAAGCGGCGCAGGTCATATTTGTACGGCACATTATTACCGTGCCAGGCGACCACGTTCAGCGGCGAATGGTCGAGCTCGCAGCCCCACAACTCACCGAGGAATTTCTGTACCAGGGTGGTCGGTTGCTTGAGGTCTTCGTAGTGCGCGACCGGAGTCAGGAAGTCCCGTGGATTGGCCAGACCGTTACTGCCAATCGGCCCGAGGTCCGGCAGGCGCAGCGGCGCGCCGTGGTTCTCGGCCAGGTAGCCACGGGCTTGCGGGTCGAGCAATTCGATGCGGAACTTCAAACCGCGCGGCAGCACGGCAATTTCCAGCGGTTCCAGTTCCAGCACCCCGAGTTCGGTGGCGATGCGCAACCGCCCCTGCTCCGGCACCAGCAACCACTCGCCATCGGCGTTGAAGAACACCCGCTCCATCGAGCGATTGGCGCGGTAGTGATAAATACTGATCCCGGCCGGTTTCTCCGAACCCGAGTTGGCCGCCATGCACACCAGGCCGTCGATGAAATCGGTCGGTTCGCCAGGGATCTCCAACGGGTTCCAGCGCAAGCGGTTGGGCGTCACGTCGCCCAGCGGTCCGCCAGCCAATTGCCGCTCCAGTTTAACGAACGCCGGGTGATTGGCCGACGGCTGAATACGGTACATCCAGGTGCGTCGCGCTTCACTGCGCGCCATGGTGAACGCAGTACCGGAGAACAGTTCGGTGTAGAGACCGTACGGGGCTTTTTGCGGGGAGTTCTGGCCGACGGGCAGTGCGCCGGGCAACGCTTCGCTGCTGAATTCGTTGCCGAAACCTGACTGGTAAACCAGCGCTGGCGCCGTTGAATCAAGGTTCATGGAGCCTCCTGAACAGGGAGTAGGCCGTGGCCTGTGGCTCCCTTTCAGAAGTCTCGGCACGCCCAGGTTATTTTTATCGTAATTCGATTACGCATAACGTAATTTGATTGGTATTGACCGTCAAGCTATAAAGACGCCCATTCGTCCCGGGATCACACCGCCTCCATGGAAAAGCCGCGTAGCAGCACCGCCGACAGCGGTAAACAAAAAGTCCGCTCGGCCGAGGTCGGCACCGACATCCTCAAGGCCTTGGCCGAGTTGTCGCCATCGACATCGTTGTCGCGCTTGGCCGAACACGTGCAGATGCCAGCGAGCAAGGTTCATCGCTATTTACAGGCGTTGATCGCCAGCGGCTTTGCCGAGCAAAACGCCGCCACCAATCATTACGGTCTCGGCCGCGAAGCCTTGCGCGTCGGCCTGGCCGCTTTAAACAGTATGGACGTGCTGAAAGTCGCCGCCCTGCCACTCGCCGAGTTACGCGACGACCTGAACGAAACCTGCTTCCTCGCGGTATGGGGCAACCAGGGCGCAACCGTGGTGCATATCGAACCGGCGGTGCGTGCAGTGACGGTGGTGACGCAACTGGGTTCGGTCTTGCCGCTGCTCAGCTCATCCACCGGCCTGGTGTTCAGCGCTTTTTTGCCGAACCGCGAAACCGTTGAGTTACGCGAACTGGAAGTGCAGGCAATGGCGGCCCATCCGCTGGCCGATGACCAGGTCTACGCGACCTTGTGTGAACAGATCCGCGAACGCGGCCTGCATCATGTGCATGGTTTGCTGATGCCGGGAGTCGATGCGCTCTCGGCTCCAGTGTTCAATGCCGTCGGCCAGGTGGCGGCAGTGCTGACCATCGTCGGCCCGACGTCGTTGTTCCACGCCGACGAAAACGGCCCGGCGGCGCAGCGATTGCTGGCGGCGACCCGGGCCGTGAGTTGGCGGATGGGCTACGAGCCCAGCGTCGCCGGTTAAATTGTACGGCGCTGAACGCCTGTGTTTATTCCAGTAGCGTCTGCTCGCTGGAATCAGGCTCTTCGAGCGCCTCCTTCATCAATGCGGTCATCACCGCCAGATCCACGGTTTTTCCACTGCACGCAGAGACAACGCTCAAACAGGTATTCGCATCGCCCAAGCGCTTGGCAATCGCCTTCTGCACCTGCGAGAAACCCAACTTGCCGATACGCATCGTGGCCAGTTCCAGCATGCAATCGAGGTAGCTTGCGAATACCCCCGAATGATCTCCTTCGTGATAAGCCTTTGCCCCCTCGAACACCCCTTTAGCCATCACGACCGCGCTTAATCCAAGACCGATCGGTGGGAAGATACAGCCTATGACGGTGACTGCCGCTACCGCAGCGTCGTAGCTCAGTTTGGCAACAATCTCGATGAGACTCGTGGTTTGTGCATCGACACCGTCAATGATCTGCCTGATCATCTCGCTGTAACAATGCGAAAAGTCGAATACCCGGCTATGAACGTGCAGTGCCGGCGGCTCGTCGTCGGTACTACGTTGCGTCAGCTCTTCGATGTATGCGCTGATCACTCGCTGGTCGGTGTATTTGACGCGCTTGCAGTAATAACTGCCTAACCCCCCCACTTTCACCGACCTGGTGAACTCGGCCCGTGGTCGAAACCATCGGCCGTCAGGTGCATTCGGGGTATACAACAGATCCGTGGCCACGCCATCGTTCATCAAGCGGAAAACATAAACGCCCTGGACCCTGCGGTTTTGCAGATAAAACTGGTACACACCGTTGCGTTGGGGAGATTCAGGCTCATCATTTTCTATTGGATCGGTGGACTCCGGTACTCGCAACCGATCAATAGCTTCTTCGATATCCCAACTTTGACGCTTATCAATTCTGCCGCTGAAGAGTTCCGCCAATGCGGCGCGCTGCATCTCATGCAGTTGCGTGTTTACATACACATCGCGTTTCAGCGCGTAACCAGGGGCATTGGGGTCCAGGTAGTCGCTGGACAGCATGTCGATATATTTTTCACCCGGACGCAACGTCTTCGACCAGCCCACCATGTATTTCATCAGCACGTCGGCCATCAAGGTGTCGGAGATGGGGGGATGGCCGGCCAACAAACGCAGTTTCGGGTAGATTCCCGGGTTATGTATCGGCCCGCTATCTTCCGTGATGTGTTGTTCCTTGATGATGAGCTGAGACAAGGTCATTTCTTGCGACTCGTCCAGCACCACCTTTATCAGATCGGGGTTCACGACGACTGTTTCGCCGTGTTCCGCCAGAACATCTTCAACCCTTTGTTTGATGAGGTTGTACGCAAACTTCTCGTAACTGATCAGCGCCGCCTCATGGCTGGCGAGCCGGGTCAACGCTTTAAGCTCGGTATTCAAACGAGCGAAATACCGTCGATGGTAAGAGGACGCCGAACGATAACCAGCAGGAATGACCGCCTCCACTTCGCCCCGCAGCCAACCGACATTGAGCAGAACAGCCTGGCGTAATGCCCCTGCACCGAACTGCGGCCATGGGGTACGCTTGAGGCCGCGCCATTGACTCGGCAACTCCAGCACAAATCTCATGTAAGCATCGGTGCGCTCTCGCTCAGCGGCGTGAGACTGCCGACTCAGGTAACTGCGTCCTGCCGGCTGATTCGTCCAATCGGCCATATGGAAGTTCAGTTGTTTGATGCTCACAAACTCGAACCAGACCCTGCCCCCGGGGGCTTGCGGCGCATAGAGCACGCAAGGACCGTCCTCACCTTCCGGTCCACAATAAACAATCATCCCTTGGAAGGCGTGTTTCCAGGTGTCAAACGAAAGACTCCCCATGGAATAGTTTCTGACGTTCTGGCTGGCCAGTTCGACGATCTTGAGGCTGTCGTCACTGAGATGCCCTTGCAACTTCGCGCTGAACGAACTCAGGTCCGTGCGACTGTCCAGCACGGCTTGCAGGGCTTGCAGCACCGCTTCGCTGGTGTATTTTTCTTCAAATTTCTCGGCATACAGCGAGCGCATGCTCTGGCTGCCTATCACCTCCAAAAGGTCTTGTTCGGTCACGCCTGACGGCAGCGCCTCACCTTCAAGAGTGATCTCCAATGGAACAGAGGACGGATCATACAAACCATTGAGCATGAACTCGGGAAGCATCAGGCGATTACGTTGAACCACCTTTTGCTGACCCACATAGAACATATGACGAGCATTGACGAAAATCTGCTCCGGGTCGATGAGTTCACCGGAGAGAATCCGGACAAACTCCCGGGCATAAAAATGTGCGAACGCCTTGAGTGACCTGGTTTCTTTCAGCAGTGCATCAAGCGCTTGCTCTTTTGCTGCCAGGGACTGCTCCGTATCGACATAATACTGGCGGTCTTCTTCACTGGCACGCTGCAACCAATCCGGTATCAGATGAGGTTGTTCGGCCATTGCTCGTTTCGAAGGGCGCCGAAGTTCTTCCTGAACTTCATTACCCGCACCTATCGTTAAATCATTAACACTCATGCACACTTCCTTTTGGCATCCAATGACATTACCAAGTACAAATTATTATCATTAGTCACAGCCAATAAAATTCTTTAACACCCCGCACACTGATCGCGCGGGGCACTCTACCGACTCCATCCATTCATCGGCCACCGCACAGGCTTATAAGAAGCTGCTTATTGGGCTCGGTAATACTCGACGATACCGCGGCCAAACAAATTCAGCTTTTCAATATTGAAGATGTTGTTATCCACGCGATAAAGCGGATCAAACGTCCACTGCCGGGTAAACACACCCGCATACTCGTCGCCGAACGCAGGAAATTCGTCATCCTGGACCTTCTCCATAATCGCCCAGCTCAGGGTTTGCGAGTAATCGACTACCGGCTGCCCAAGATCATTGACCACTGTCGAGGTCAGGTAAGTCTCATCGGCTTTGATACCATACTTCAACTGTTTAAAATCCTTATCCAGCATCGCACTGATTTCTTTCAACAAATCCATATTCGACATCTCTTAAATCCTTTTAATAAATAAGTGATCGCCCTGCACAACAGATAAATTCAGATGAACCGGGCTGACGAACACCTTATAAAGATTCCAGCCATCAAAGTACACCCCGAAACATGTATGCATTCGTAAATAACCACAACAAGATCATGTTCCACCCACACTTAAAACACTGACCCCCTGCACTGTTTCCCTGGCCACCGCTGGAGTTCCTCGCCCCACGCCCAACGTTCCATTGATCCGTCGCGCCAGGGCATTTACCGCATGTAACGATATAAACAAGAGGTCGGCTATTCGTTAGTTCGCGTTACCTTGAGAGACTAACTTGAGCACTTCTATTTCACGTTAACTCAACGGTTTTTGTACAAAAGGCGCCACCTGACGTGCATCGGCCCATGGCAGCGACTGTTGCCGATGCTGTAACAGTCATTGTCTCGAATCGCTATTTTTCCTTTGGGGATAAGGACTTATCCTTGCCTGGCTTTCAGGGCAATGGGGCCGAAAGCACGAAGTACCGAGGTGTGATTTTCCCGCCTCATCAGCAACAGAATCCAGGTGATTTGAATCCGTTTCAGCTCATCGACCCGTGTTCACTGACGTTGATTTGTAGCTCCTTGATCCAACGTCTTACCTTGGCCGCTGCGTTTGCAGCGGCCTTTTTTATGGGCGAAATAAAGAACCCCGTGAGCACGGGGTTCGATGGGGGAAGTGCTCGGAGGCGAAGCTGATTGAGCGTACGCTGGCAATAGTCTTCGGAGTTACAACGAATACCTCTGCAGATTCGCCATCATTTCCTTCAGCGCCTCAATGTTGTCCTTGGGATGCACCGCACCTTCAAAGTCGCAAATCTGCTGCCAGTGAGCAGCAACATCTTCCGGCGAGAAGCCCTCACGCGGATCGAAACCGGCGCCGAGGCTGCGCTCCCAGCGTACTTTGCCCATCCAGCCACCGCCGACTTCGAACAGGCCGGAAGTTTCCTGGCAGTTCTCACTGGCCAGGTACACCACCAGCGGGCTGACCAGTTCCGGTTTCAGCTGTTCGAAGACCTGTGGCGGAATCAAGCCTTCGGTCATGCGCGTGCCACCGGTTGGGGCGATAGCGTTGACCAGAATATTGTTCTTGCGGCCCTCGATGGCCAGGGTGCGGGTCAGGCCATAAAGACCGAGTTTAGCCATGCCGTAGTTGGACTGGCCGAAGTTGCCGTAGATGCCGGAGGTCGAGGCAGTGAAGATCACTCGACCGTAGTTTTGCTCACGCATGTGCGGCCACGCGGCACGGGTGACTTTATAAGCACCTTCGACATGCACGCGGTAAACCAGGTCCCAATCGCCGTCTTCCATTTTGTGGAAGGTCTTGTCGCGCAATATCCCGGCGTTGTTGACCACCACGTCGATGCGACCAAAGGTATCGAGGGCGTGCTGCACGAGTTTGTCGCCGTCGGTCACCGAATCGTGGTTGGCCACGGCGCTGCCGCCAGCCTCGCGAATCTCTGCCACCACGCGGTCGGCTGCCGAGGCATTGGCGCCTTCGCCTTGAGCCGAACCACCAAGATCATTGACCAGTACCTTGGCGCCCTGCCTGGCGAACAACAACGCATGAGCCCGTCCGAGACCGCCACCCGCACCGGTGACGATCACCACTTTATCTTCAAAGCGCACAGACTCTTTCATTACCAAACTCCAGCAGGCCAGGGACAGTGAGCCCGAGTGTCAGGCACGGCGCGGGCAGTCACAATCAACAGGGCTGAGGCTGAATGGTGTGCAATAAGGCGGGGGGATGATGAGCGCGAATGCGCTTGCACGGACCGTGCTGGAGCAGCCGGGCAGCACTACGTTGACCAGTGAGACAGCAATTCGCTGAATAGGGGGTAGTCCTTAGGGCTTCTAGCCTGTTCGCGTGTAGGATATGTGCCATTTTGCCAAGGATGCTCACAATGTTTGACTCGTGCAAGGAAGCCTGGCGCCGGATATCCGGGGTCTTTCTCACCGTGGTGAGCGTTCTTTCCAAAGTCGTTGGCTGGTTGCTGAAAAGCCTCTTTGGCCAGTGGCAGCCGCCCTTCTGGCTGAGGGCTATCGGCGCTGGGCTGACGACGCTGGGGCACAAGGCCCGAGCTTATCCGCGCCAGACCACTGGCGGCGTGTTGGGCTTGCTGCTGGTAGTGGCAGCGGTTTTTTACGGCTGGCACTGGTATTCAAACCTGCCAAAACCGCACACCGTGGCCTATTCGGTGCACAAGCCGAACCTGACGGATTACACCCAGCAGCCCCCCATCGTCGATACCCTGCAAATCCGCTTCGCCGAATCGGTGGCGCCGTTGCAGGACATTGGCAAGCCCGTCACTCAGGGTATTAGCCTCAAGCCCGCCGTCCAAGGCACCTGGAGCTGGGCCGATGATCGCAGCCTGTTGTTCGTGCCGGACCAGGACTGGCCGATTGACGCCCATTACAGTCTCGAACTTTCAAAGAGCAACCTGCTGGCTGACGGTGTGCTACTGGCGGAATACAACAGCCAGATAACCACCCCGCCATTCCGCGGCCAACTGACCCAAAACGAGCTGTACCAGGACCCAGTCAATCCGACACTGAAACAGCAGGTGGCGACCTTCCGCTTCTCCCACCCGGTGGACGAAGAAAGCCTGCGCAAGCGAGTGTCCGTTACCCTTGGCAAAGGCTTGGCCTACCGCGATGCCCAGGCGCCTAACCTGCCGGAAATCAGCTTCGACGAACGCAAGCTCAACGCCTACATCCGTTCCGCCGCCCTGGCCACGCCGCTGGAAAACGCCTCGGTTACGATCAAACTCGACGAAGGCATCAAGGCTCGAGATGGCGGCAACACCAGCCCTGCGCCGTTGAGCGCCGATGTGACGGTGCCCGGGCGTTATCGCCTGACCTTCAGCAGCGCCGACATCCAGTTTGTCGACAACGAACGCGGCGAGCCGGAACCTGTGCTGATGTTCAGCAGCTCCAACGCTGTGGCCGATGAGACCATCGCCGGTAAGGTCCAGGCCTGGCTGCTGCCGGAAAAAGCCGAGAATGACCATCGCCCCTGGTCCACCAGCGAAATAGACGAAAAACTGTTGGCCCGCAGCATCCCGGTCAAGTTGACCCACGTACCGAGCATCGAGCCGCTGAACACTCAGCACGCCTTCAAGTTCAAGGCCCCGGCGGGCCGCATGCTGTATGCACGGGTTCCGGCCAATCTGGAAGCCATCGGCGGTTACCTGGCAAAAAATCCTGTGGCGTCGCTGGTGAGCATGCCGGCCTATCCGCGTACCTTGCAGTTCCTCTCCAACGGTGCATTGCTGAGCCTCAACGGCGAAAAACGCCTGGGTTTCATGGCTCGTGGCGTGCCCGGCGCCCATGTGGAAATCGCCCGTTTACTGCCCAACCAATTGCAGCACCTGGTGGATCAAAGCAGCGGCAGCTTCGCCCGGCCAAACTTCGGCAACGACTATTTCGACCGGATGGTAGAGCGCATGTCCCTGGACATTCCGCTTTCGGCCGCCGATCCGTCGAAAACCCTCTATGACAACGTAGATCTCAGCCGTTACCTCACCGCCAACGGTGGCCGTCGAGGGATTTTCGTCCTCAAGCTGAGCCCCCAGGACGATCCGGCCGAGCGCACCTTCGACGGTTATTCGCGCAACACCACCAGTGACCTGCGCTTTATCGTGGTCACAGACCTGGGGATCATAGCCAAACGCTCCAGCGACGGCAGCCACGATGTGTACGTGCAATCCATCGGCAACGGTTCACCCGTGGCCGACGCTCAGGTCGATATCATCGGCCGCAATGGCTTGCCAGTGAGCAGCGGTAAAACCGACACCGAAGGCCACGCCCACTTTGCCAAACTCGACGAGTTGCGCCGCGAAAAAACGCCACTGATGTACGTGGTAACCCGTGGTAACGACCAGTCCTTCCTGCCAATTGCCCGACAGTCCCAGCAATTGGACCTGTCGCGTTTCGACGTCGGCGGTCTGAAAGAAGACGGCGCCATCGACCGCTTGAGCGCTTACCTGTTTACCGACCGCGGCCTCTATCGCCCCGGCGAGACCGCGCATCTGGGCATGATCGTGCGTAGCGGCAATTGGAAAGGTGTGCTGCAAGGCCTGCCACTGGAGTTGCAAATCACCGACCCCCGGGGCCTCGAAGTGATACGCCAGCCGCTGAAGCTGTCGGCCTCGGGTTTTGAAAGCTTCGATTTCGCCAGCAGTGAAGTAGCGCCGGCCGGGGATTACACCGCGACCCTGCAACTGATTGGCGAACAACAGACCCGCACCGATTTGGGCAGCGTCAGCTTCAAGGTTCGCGACTTCGAGCCGGACCGCATGAAAGTCAGTCTGAGCCTGCACGATACGCCGGTACAAGGCTGGATACCGCCGGAGCAAGTGGTGGCCAAGGTCACTGCGCTGCACCTGTTCGGCGCTCCGGCGTCGGGTCGGCGGGTGACCGCAAAAATGTCCCTGAGCCCAACGCTGGCCGCCTTCGATCGCTTCCCGGATTACCGCTTCCGTCTCAGAGACTCCCTGGAAGAAGCCAACTCCGAGGACCTGGCAGAGACCGAGGCCGACGACAACGGCCAGGCCGTCCTTGACCTCAACTTGCAACGTTTTGCCAACAGCACCTATCGCCTGCAAGTCATGGCTCAGGTCTACGAGGCCGAAGGCGGTCGCAACGTCGCCGCCCAGAGTGCTTTGCTGGTGTCTTCGGCGCCGTACCTGGTAGGTGTGAAGAGCCAGGATTCCTTGGGCTACGTGGCCAAGGATGCGTCGCGCCAGGTGCAATGGCTGGCCGTCGCACCGGACCTCACGCCGGTAGCGGTCGAGGGTCTGAGCACCGAGCTGGTGGAACACCGCTACGTTTCGGTGCTGATCAAGCAATCCAACGGCACCTACAAATACGAGTCGCGGATCAAGCACATCAACCAGTCAGCCACGCCCCTGCCCTTGGGTAAGGACGGCGCGAAACAGACGCTGAACACCGCCACACCAGGCGACTACACCCTGCAACTCAAGGACGCCAACGGCAACCTGCTCAACGCCATCGACTACAGCGTCGCCGGGCGTGGCAACACTTCCCGCTCCCTGGAGCGCAACGCCGAGCTGCAACTGCGCCTGGACAAACGCAGCTATGCCACTGGCGACGAGATCGCCATCAGCATCCGCGCGCCTTACACCGGCGCCGGGCTGATCACCATCGAGCGCGATAAGGTCTACACCCAGCAGTGGTTCAAGGCCGACAGCACCAACAGCGTGCAGCACATCCGTGTGCCAGCCGGGCTGGAGGGCAATGCTTACATCAACGTGCAATTCGTGCGGGACATCGGCTCATCCGAGGTCTATATGAGTCCATTGTCCTACGGCGTGGTGCCGTTCAGCATCAACCTCGATGCGCGGCGCATGGCGCTGAAGGTCGAAGGCCCGACGAAGACCGAGCCGGGGCAGGTGCTGGACATCAAGGTCAATGCCGACCGCCCTTCCCGCGCCGTGGTCTACGCAGTGGACGAAGGCATTCTGCAAGTAGCGCGTTACCAGACGCCGGACCCGTTGGGCTTCTTTTTTCAGAAACGGGCGCTGGAGGTCGGTACCAGCCAGATTCTTGACCTGATCCTGCCGGAATTCAGCCGCTTGCTCAGTGGCGCTGCACCCGGTGGCGATACGGAAAACGCCTTGGCCTCGCACCTCAACCCGTTCAAACGCAAACACCAGCCGCCCGTGGCATGGTGGTCAGGGCTGATCGACTTGCCGGCCGGGGATACCGTGCTGCATTACCAGATCCCGGACAGCTTCAACGGCAAGTTGCACCTGTTTGCGGTGGCGGTGGATGCCGACAGCGTCGGTGTCAGCGAGGCCAGCACCGATGTGCGCGGGCCACTGGTGATCACGCCGAACGTGCCGGCCTTCGTTGCACCTGGGGATGTGTTCAGTGTCAGTGCCGGGGTCTTCAGCAATCTGGAAGCGCCCACCCGTGTGAAATTTGAGCTGCAAACCAGCGCCGGCCTGAAAGTCGAAGGCGACCCCAACAGCACCCTGGACCTGCAACCGCGCAAGGAAGACATAGCCGAATTCCGGATCAAGGTCCTGGAAAACCTCGGCTCGGCGGATTTGCGCTTTGTCGCGGTGCTGCCGGACGGCAAGCGTATCCAGGTGGCCGAAACCACCTCGATCCGGCCCTTGAGTGAACACCGGGTCGCCCTCAGCCTCGGCCGCTTCGACAGCACCAGCAAAGAGTTGAAACCCACGCGCGAACTGTTCCCCCAACTGCGCAATGTGCAACTGGGGGTGGCCGCCTCGCCTCTGGTCTGGGCTAATGGCCTCAAGCACTACCTTGATGACTACGGTTACGCCTGCACCGAGCAATTGGTGTCCAAGGCCATGCCGGCGTTGATCTGGGGCGGCACCGCACCAGAAGCGGAACAGGCCTTTACCGGTGCGGTGCGCATGCTTCGACAGCGGCAGAATCAAGCCGGTGGTTTCGGCCTGTGGGCCGCCAATCCTGACGTCGCGCCTTATGCCAGCCTGTATGCCACTGACTTCCTGATCGAAGCCAAGGAGCGCGGTCTGCCGGTGCCGGAAGATGTGCTGGTGCGCGCCAACGCTTACCTCACCGACCTGGCCAACGGTCCCAGCGAAGGCCTGTCGGAATTGCGCAACCGTGCCTACGCCAGCTACCTGCTGAGCCGTCAGGGGATTCTGGTCAGTGGTGCCTTGAGCGATATCCGCGAGCGCTACGAGAGCTACTTCCGCGACAGCTGGAAGAATGACCTGGGCGCCGCCTACCTCGCCGCCAGTTACAAGTTACTGAAGCAGGATCGTCAGGCTGATGCACTGGTGCGCAAAATCCCGTGGCGCTCCATCAGCGATGCCTGGGACAGCGACGGCCTGTATTACGACCCACTGGTCCACGACGCCGAGCACCTGCATTTGCTCAGCCGCCACTTCCCCGAGTTGCTGGGCGACGTGCCGGTGAACCTGCTGGACAAGCTCGGCAAGCGCCTCAATGAGCAGCGTTACAACTCGCTGTCGGCCGCACTGTTGTTGCGCGCCCTGGACAACTACGGCCAACGGGCGCAAAGCAACATGACCCTCAAAGCCACGGCCTGGCTGGGAGACAAGCAGCAACAACTGTTACAGATGGCCGGTCAACCGCCTCGTGCGGCAGTCCCGCCAGGCACGCAAAAACTGCTGATGGAAAAAACTGACGGTCCTGCTGCGTTCTACATGCTCAGCGAGGCCGGTTTTGATCGGAGTGCGACCCTCCATTCCATCAGTAATGGCCTGGAAATCATCCACGAATACCTCGACCTGAACGGCAAGCCCGTCAGCCAGGTGAGCGTCGGTGATGAGTTCCTGGTGCGCCTGCGACTGCGGGCCACGGATCGGGATCAGGTGCAGCAAGTGGCGGTGGTCGATTTGTTGCCGGGCGGCGTCGAGCCGGTGTATCGCCTGCCGCCAGAGCCGCAGGCCGCCAGTGAAGGTGAAGGCGAAGAATCGCAATACGCCGAAAACAGCGAAGAGGCCAACGCCTGGCAAGCGCCTATTGGTGAGAGCGAGTTGAGCAATTGGCAACCGGATTACATTGATGTGCGCGATGACCGGGTGGTGTTTTATGGCACGGCGCTGCGGGACGTCGGCACCTTCGTCTACCGCGTACGGGCCACCAACGCCGGGACCTTCAACACGCCACCGGCCTATGCCGAAGGCCTGTACCAAACCACCTTGCAAGGCCGTGGCAAGGTCGGCCAGCTTGAAATCGTCAAGCCTTGAAACATCCGGGACGGCGCTTGAAACCCCTGCTGGCAGTTGGGCTGGCAGTGGGCGTGCTGGTGGGGCTGCGACTGTGGCCCCATCAGCCACTGGAGCAAACCACCTCATTCTCACGACTGGTGCTGGCCGACGACGGTTCGCTGCTGCGCATGACCCTGGCCGCCGACGGCCAGTATCGGCTGTGGCTGCCCCTGGAGCGCATCTCGCCATCACTGGTCGAGGCGTTGCTGCTCAAGGAAGACCGCAACTTCTATTGGCACCCGGGAATCAACCCGCCAGCATTGCTGCGGGCGGCCACGGCCACTTACAGCGGGGGCCAGCGCCAGGGCGGCTCGACCTTAAGCATGCAACTGGCGCGACGGCTGTGGGACCTCAATACCCGGCAGGTCCCCGGCAAACTGCAACAAATGGCCCTGGCGCTTTGGCTGGAGCTGCGTTACAGCAAACACGACATCCTCGAGGCCTATCTCAACCTGTCGCCCATGGGCGGCAATATCGAAGGTGCCGAAGCGGCAAGCCGGATTTACTTCGGTAAAGCGGCAGCGCAGTTGTCGTTATCCGAAGCCCTCGCGCTGGCGGTGATTCCCCAGCAGCCAGGACGGCGCGCCAGCTTCGGACCGTCGCTGCAAAACGCTCGCCTGCGGCTGATGGCGGACTGGCGCGAGACCTATCCCGAAGATCCGCGTAACAGCAGTTTGCTGGAGCTGCCATTGGAGGCGCGCACTCGTCAGCAGATTCCTTTCCTGGCGCCTCATTTGAGCGAACAGCTGCTGACGTCCCAGACCGGTAATGAGCTCAACAGTACTCTCAACCTGCCCTTGCAACGGCTGCTGGAACGTTTGATTGGCGGCTTTATCGCCGAACGCCGCAGCACCGGTATCGAGAACGCCACGGCAATCCTGGTGGACAGCCGCGACCAGAGCGTCAAGGCGCTGGTAGGCTCGGCGGATTACTTATCCACGGCCATTCACGGGCAGGTCAACGGCGTACTGGCGCGACGCTCACCCGGTTCCACCCTCAAGCCGTTTCTCTATGGGCTGGCGCTGGATCAGGGGTTGATCCACCCCATGAGCATTCTCAAGGACATGCCCAGTAACTTCGGCTACTTCCAGCCGGAAAATTTCGATGGCAGTTTTGTCGGCCCACTGACAGCCCGGGACGCGTTGATTCGCAGCCGCAATATTCCGGCGGTGTGGCTGGCCAGCAAGGTCAAATCCCCTTCGTTGTACGGCTTTTTGCAAAGGGCCGGGATCAAGGGATTGCGGGGCGAGAGCCATTACGGTCTGGCCCTGGCCCTGGGCGGTGGCGAGATGACCCCCGAAGAATTGGCGCGGCTGTACCTGATGTTGGCCGGCGACGGGCATTTGCGGTCGTTGCGCTACCTCGTCGAGCAGCCTCAGACCAGCGGTGCCGCGCTGCTGACGCCGCAAGCCGCGTTCATGGTGCGCGATATGCTCAGGCACAACCCGCGCCCGGATGGCTTGCCGGCCAACAGCGCTAGTCGGCACTGGCGCACGGCCTGGAAAACCGGCACTTCCTGGGGCTTTCACGATGCCTGGAGCGCCGGAATCGTCGGCCCGTACGTGTTAATCGTGTGGGTCGGCAATTTCGACGGCAGGCCCAACCCGGCGTTCATTGGCGCAAAGACGGCAGCGCCACTGTTCTTTCGCATCGCCGACGCCCTGCCTCTGGCATTGCCCACGGTCGCCGACAAAGTCGACAAGCCACCTGCAGGACTGACGCGGATCGACGTCTGCGCCGCCTCCGGCGAGCTGCCCAACCGCTGGTGCCCCTCGACCCGCAAGACCTGGTATATCCCCGGGGTCTCACCCATTCGTGTGTCCAACCTGCATCGCCCGGTGCTACTCGACACCCGTACCGGCAAGGCTGCCTGCCCGCCGTTCGATCCGCAGTACACCCGCGAAGAGGTATTCGAATTCTGGCCCAGCGATGTACAACGACTGTTCCGCGCCGCCGGCCTGCCACGGCGCACGCCGCCTGACGTGCTCAAGAGCTGCCAGCCCAATCGCCACGGCGATCAGAGCGAAGCCCCGCAAATCCGCTCGCCGCTGACCCAGGTCACCTATCAGCTGCGCCTGTCCCACCCCCAGGAAAGCATTCCCCTGAACGCCAACGCCGCGAGTGATGCCTTGACCCTGTATTGGTTCGCCGACCAGACCCTGATCGGTCAGGGTCCACCCCAAGCCACACTGAACTGGCGGCCAGGCAAGTCGGGCGAGTATCACTTGCGAGTCAGTGATGATCAGGGCCGCAGCGTGAGCCGAGGATTACGGGTAGAGTTTTTGCCTTAGCCGAGCAAGGAGCGACCCTGGGGTCGCATGACCACGCATTAGCCATGACTTGATGCAGGGCGCAGTTGAAACCAAAACGGGCCTGCATCTGCAGGCCCGTTTTCAGTGGGGTGGTAAGGGTGTTTCAGGCATCAGCTATTGAAAGCGGCCTGTTCGTTCTCAAGAAATTCTTCTTCCAGCAGCGCGTCGGCATGGGCACCCGAGTTGATCGGCGTGACGGTGGCGCGTTTACCGCGCAATTTGCCGAACAGGTGTTCCAGCGCATGTTCAAGTTTGGTGGCCGCCCCTTCGATGGCCAGTTCCAGTGTGTCGGCTTTATGAGTAACGGAAACCGGTTGATGGCCTTTTGGCCGCGCTTCAAGTTGGCAGCGCATGTCGTGTGGACCGGGTTTATCGCCGTTCTCGTCCCGCAGGTGGACTTCGACCCGTGTCAGGTCTTCTTCGTATCGTTCGAGCGTGCTCTCAATGGTAGTACGTACCCACTCCTCCAGTCGGATGCTGCTTTGAATATGGTTATCGCTATTGACTTGGATTTGCATAGTTCATCCCTTATTTCAGCTAGCTCGCGAGAGATCCGGTGCGGTGTTTGAAATCTGGTTGACCGTGACCTCTTGGTTACAGAGTTGGGCAGACGGAGAAACAATTCAACCCCTAAAAAAAGATAAATATTCATACGCAAAAAAAGCCGGACAACGGGCAAAAGCGCTGTTACTGTCGGGAGTCGACTCGACCTGCAACGCCGCAAAAAACCCTCACAATTGCCCCTCACCCAGGGGGTGCAACCCGCGAAAAATCTCCGCCTCCTCCACCAGCCAGTCATGCACCGCGCGCACGCCCGGATGGCTCAGCGCCCCCGGTGAATACAGCAACACATAGCGTTTGTAGTTGGGCACCGCGACGCCGAACGGCACGATCAGCGTGCCCCGCTCCAGCTCATCGTTGAGCAAGGTCCGGCGGGCGATGGCCACGCCCATCCCGGCAATCGCTGCCTCGATGGTCAAGTGGTTGCGGTTGAAGGTATGCCCGCGCCGTACGTCGGCACCGTCGAAGCCGATAGCGTTCAGGTAAAACTCCCACTCCGCGTATTCATAACTGCCGCGCCAGGCGGTGATGTCGTGCAACAACGGAAAATGCACCAGATCCGCCGGCCCGTGCAGCGGCGGTCGACCGCGCAGCAGGCTCGGCGCGCAGACCGGGAAAATCTGCTCATCGAGCAAGGCTGTGGATAACAATCCCGGGTAACTGCCATCGTTCAAGTCGATGGCCAGGTCGAAGTCACCTTCGTGCAGCGCCACGCTGCTGTCCTCGGCCACCAGCCGCAACTGGATATCCGGAAACCGCTGCTGCAAACGCGGCAGACGCGGCGTCAGCCATTTGCCGAGAAACGAAGGAATCGAGCGCAAACGCAGGATGCCGCTGATCATTCCCGCATCCAGCCGGCGTAGTTCCGCGTCGATGCTGCCGTAGGCTTCGTTAACTGTGATCGCCAGCCGCTGGCCTTCGGCACTCAATTCGACACCCCGGGCGCGGCGGTGGAACAGGCGAAACCCCAGGCGCTCTTCCAACTGGCGGATCTGCTGGCTGACGGCGCCGGGGGTGATGTGCAGTTCTTCGGCGCAGCGGGTGAACGACAAGTGGCGTGCCGCACAGGAAAACACATGCAGCCAGACGTAGGTCTGGGCATGAAATTGACGACTCATCGTTTAGTCCTACTAAAGCCTGTCTTAGGAAGTTTCGTTGGTCAGCGCTGACCGAGGTAGGCAGTATCGCCTACATTGCGCTTGTCCTACAAAAAATGGCGGCGATTCCTACTCCATTGCTTGTAAGGCTTTAGCATGGCTATCAGTGTTTTCGATCTCTTCAAAGTCGGTATCGGTCCGTCCAGTTCCCACACCGTCGGCCCGATGCGCGCTGCGGCGACCTTCGCCCAGGCGCTGTTTGACCAGGGTTTGCTGGAGCAAACCCGACGGGTGGAAGTCCGTCTCTACGGCTCGCTGTCCGCCACCGGCGTCGGCCACGCCACCGATCGCGCCTGCGTCATGGGGCTGATGGGCGAATGGCCCGACAGCATCGACCCGAGCTGCATCGGCCCGCGTATCCAGCAGTTGCGTGAAAGCGGCGAACTGCTGCTGGCCGGTCGCCGGAACATTGCCTTCGATTGGCAACGTGATTTGCTGCTGCTCGACGAAAGCCTGCCCTACCACCCTAACGCCATGTCGCTGACAGCCTTTGGCGAAAACGGCCAGTTGTGGGAACAAACCTACTATTCGGTCGGCGGCGGTTTCATCGTCGAAGCGGCCGAAGCCGAGTCGGGCGTGCCGGCCGCCAGCGACGTGGTGTTGCCGTACGAATTTTCCAGTGCCGTGGAATTACTGTCGCTGTGCAACCAGCACGGCTTGCGGGTTTCCGAGCTGATGATGGCCAACGAACGGGCCTGGCGCAGCGATGCGGAAATTCGCAGCGGCCTGCTGCACATCTGGTCAGTGATGCGTGAATGCGTCGAGCAAGGCCTGCGCCACGAAGGCGTGCTGCCGGGCGGCCTGGATGTGCCGCGCCGCGCCGCGAAATTGCACCGCAGCCTGCTGGAAATCGGCAAACCGAACGTCATCAGTTCGACCCTCTCGGCGATGGAATGGGTCAACCTGTTCGCCCTCGCCGTGAACGAAGAAAACGCCGCCGGCGGCCGCATGGTCACCGCACCGACCAACGGCGCGGCGGGGATCATCCCGGCGGTGCTGCATTACTACATGAAGTTCAACCCCGACGCCTCGGACGACGATGTCGTGGCGTTTTTCCTCGCCGCGGCGTCGGTGGGCATCCTCTGCAAAAAGAACGCCTCGATCTCCGGTGCCGAAGTCGGCTGCCAGGGTGAAGTCGGTTCCGCCTGCGCCATGGCCGCTGCCGGCCTCGCCGAGGTATTGGGCGCGACACCCGAACAACTGGAAAACGCCGCCGAAATCGGCCTGGAACACAACCTCGGCCTGACCTGCGACCCGGTCGGCGGGCTGGTTCAGGTGCCGTGCATCGAGCGCAACGCAATTGCCGCGGTGAAGGCAATCAACGCCACCCAAATGGCCCTGCGCGGCGACGGCAAACACTTTATTTCCCTGGACCGGGTGATCCGCACCATGCGCGATACCGGCGCCGATATGCATGACAAATACAAAGAAACTTCACGGGGCGGCCTGGCTGTGAGCTGGGTGGAGTGCTGACGAGCATTCCCTGACCGCCTGCATTACGTGAGCCCGAGCAAGAATAATAACGAGGCGATACTGATGACCGATGTACGTACACCTGCTGCCGATAATCCTGCTGTAGAACTGCCCCGTAGTACCGCAACAACCAGCAAAGGCTGGAGCAAACACGACACCACCTGGATGCTCGGACTTTACGGCACGGCGATTGGTGCAGGCACGCTGTTCCTGCCGATCAACGCCGGTGTCGGCGGTTTCTGGCCGTTGCTGGTGCTGGCGCTGCTGGCCTTCCCGATGACCTTCTTCGCCCACCGCGGCCTGACCCGCTTCGTGCTGTCCGGGCGTTCCGGGGACATCACCGAAGTAGTGGAAGAGCACTTCGGCATCGGTGCCGGCAAGCTGATCACCCTGCTGTATTTCTTTGCGATCTTCCCGATTTTGCTGGTGTACAGCGTGGCGTTGACCAACACCCTCAGCAGCTTCATGGAGCATCAATTACACATCGCACCGCCACCGCGCTCGGTGTTGTCGCTGGCGCTGATTCTGGGGCTGATGGCGATCGTCCGTTGCGGTCAGGGCGTGATCGTCAAATGCATGAGCGTGCTGGTTTACCCGTTTGTCGCCGCGTTGCTGTTGCTCGGTGTGAGCCTGATCCCGAACTGGAACGGCGCGTTCTTCGCCTCGGCCAGTGAAGGCATGCCGTTGCCGCTGTTCTTCAAAACCCTGTGGCTGGCGATTCCGGTGATGGTGTTCTCGTTCAACCATTCGCCGATCATCTCCGCCTTCGCCGTCGATCAGAAACAGCGTTACGGCACCCAGGCCGAGCCGAAAAGCAGCGGCATCCTCGCCGTCGCCCACAGCATGATGGTGCTGACGGTGATGTTCTTCTGCTTCAGCTGCGTGCTGGCCCTGTCGCCGGCCGACCTGGCAGCCGCAAAGGCGCAGAACATCTCGATCCTGTCGTACCTGGCCAACCACTTCCAGACCCCGGTCATCGCCTATGCCGCGCCGTTGATCGCGCTGGTGGCAATCACCAAATCCTTCCTCGGCCACTACATCGGTGCCAGCGAAGGCTTCCAGGGCCTGATCGTGAAAAGCCTGCGCGGCCGTGGCCGGGTAATGCCAGCCAGCTGGCTGAACCGCGTGACCGCGCTGTTCATGATCCTCAGTTGCTGGGCGGTGGCGACCTTCAACCCGAGCATCCTGGGCATGATCGAAACCCTCGGTGGACCGGTGATCGCCTGCCTGCTATTCCTGATGCCGATGTACGCGATCCGCCGCGTGCCGTCGCTGCGCCAGTATTCGGGGCAAGCCTCGAACGTGTTCGTGGTGTTGATCGGCCTGATCGCACTGTCAGCGATCATCTACTCCGTCATGCCCTGAAACGGACCATGAATGAAAAAGGCGAGCCATTGGGCTCGCCTTTTTATTGCCGGTTTATTGACCCGGAGCAGGACCGGCATGGCCCTTGCTTCGTCAGAATGGAGGCACACGGATGTTGTTGAAACCTCAGCGAACGGCCTGCCGGTGGTCTGGAAAAGCGAACCAATCCTGATCCCGTCCGGTCAATGACTGCACGATCCCATCAAGCGGTGACGCATTATGGATAACCCTTTCCAACTGATCACCGACGCTTTTGCGCCGGATTATCAGGTCAACCTGAGCATTCAGGGACTCGACGGCAGCATCATGCTGACCCTCTCCAAAACCGGCCGAATCGTCGCCAAGCGGATGATCAGCGCCGCACAACGCAATGACCCGCAACGCCTGAAACGGCTGGTGCAAAGCATTCAGTTCGGCATCGCCATCGAACAGGGCCACAGCGCCGTGGCGATCCTTGAAGCGATGACCAACGGCGACAACTTCAAATTACCGCCGCCCTCACCCAAGACTCCACCCCCTCGGCCGGCAAGGTTTTAAAGCTCGCCCCTCTCGACTTCCGGATGCTCACCGGAGCCCGCCCCGGTCTTGCGCTGCGGGTGTGCGATCTTCACCGACGGAAATTGCGACGAGGCATAGCGCACCACCAGAATCGAAAACGCCAGCAGCAGAATGCCGCCGCACAGGTAGATGATTCCGATGTCCGGCGGGTTGTGGTGCGACACGTTGGAGATCAGCAGGCGCGTCAACGCGGTGATCGCCACGTAGATCAGAAAGCGCACCGGCATGTGGTTGGTCTTGAAGTAAATCCCGACCATCGCGCCCAACTCGAGGTAGATGAACAGCAGCAGGATGTCATCGATCTTGATGTCACCCTCCTTGATCATCAACAAAAACTCCGCCACCGCCGCCCAGGCAGTGACTGCACCGATGGCGAACAGTGCCAGGTAATGGAACGTCTCAACGAACAGGTTACCCAGCGATCCGGCCAGCTCATGGACGCTCTGGCGAAGCTTTTCAGCCCAATTGATATTCACGGTTGTTCTTCCTTAGGTCGGTTCGACCGATGATGCCGGTTTGACGTGACGGTAGTTCTGCATGCAGAAAAAAGGCCAGCGGCATGGAGTGAGATGGTAGCGGGATGATATGAGGCACGTTGGAGTGCTTTGGGTAAATGTAGGACCGTTCTGAATTTGGTTTTTGGGCATCGGATGGATTTCTGGGGGTCGGGTCAGCAGGAACCTGCCCTGCAGCGATTAGCAGCCTCCCAGGCGCTAAAAAACCATACAGAGCCAGCACATCGCTACGATTGTGCCCGCCAATCTCTGCACGCTAACGTCAAACCGTCGCTGCCCATTCAGCGACCGGGCCTGAGAACCTGGGTAAGATACTGGCGCACCAACGTCCCACCTCACAATTACTGGCGTTTTATGCCCGTAATCTGTGCAATGGCGGCTGTGCGCGGGAGACCTTCGGGTCTGCCGGGTTCCCGTATCCCCGGTTTCTCAGCCTGCGCATAGCTGCCACCCATTCGCCTGAGAACGAACGTGGTAGCTCCAACTTTGACACGGGAGTTTTGCAATGACTAACCTCAAAGACCTGACAACCGCTGGCCTCACACCCTTCTCCATCCATTCCGACCACCCCCTCTTCCGCGTCAACAGCGGAGTCTCGATCCACGAAGCCTTGTCCCACGTGTCCGACTTGCTCCACCTCTCCAAACTGCTGGCCGAAGACGCGGCGATGGAACGCGGCAAGGACCGCTATGCCTGGGCGTCGCATTATTTGCAGGAAATGAGTAAGGCGGTGATCGATGACGTGGTGAAGGTGCTGGGGGCACCGGGTAATAACCGCGATTGAATGGAAAAAGCCCCGGGCTTCTCTATGAAGGCGGGGCTTTTCAGGTGTTCGACTATTTGCTCAAACGGCTCCTAGCCGCTCAACCATGTCGGGGAATTTCTCCACCAGCCTGATCAACAAGGCGGCCTGCGCATTGGGCTTCGACGTTTTCTTTCGCGCCCAGCTCGGGAGCCGGTTTGTCCTGCACGGAATGACTGCGCAGTGCGATCTCACCTTCGCGCTGAGCCACCATCTCGCCAACGCCTCGCATTAACTCTACGAACAGGTCGCGCTTTTTCATGAAGCTACCTCTCGCTTTCAACTCTGCCTCAATGGCTTTTTTGAGCGCATTAACTTGGTCGGCGACCATCGCAAAACTATAGACATGTTGCTTATAGCTCGGCAATTGGTGGCCAGGTCGCCAAGATCAAAAGATCGCAGCCTTCGGCAGCTCCGAATATCACTCACCCACAATGAAGTGACGCGCCCCAACCACTCAGGCCGGCTGTCAGGCCGCCGTGCTTTGCTGTTGATCTTGATCCACCCGCCCCTATCGGAAGGCCGAGCGCAGGTGTTCAGCAGGGGGTGGGCGCGCAGCGCCGTACGGCGCAGCCGGACACATCGAGAGGAGGTCGTCGCGAAGCAGACCGTAGGCGATGCCCCCTGATGGACACCGGAGTGAGGGAACGCCGAGCCTAGGCGAGGTGCCGTACGCTTGGGGCGAAGCCTTTTGGTTCCTTTTTGGCGTTTGAAAAAGGGACTCGCCGTAAGGGCGAAACCCTAAGTGGCCGTTACCGCAGGAATGGATATGTACACCTGCTTAGAGATAGGCCGGCTGTCAGGCCGCCATCGCGGGCAAGCCCGGCTCCCACAATGGATCGATGTACATCTGCAAGAGACAGGTCGGCTGTCAGGCCGCCAAGATCAACAGATCGCAGCCCGCGGAATAAAAAGCCCCGCGCTTCTCTCGAAGGCGGGGCTTTATGTACAACCGCAAAACCTTAAGGCGCGTAAGTCAGCAACAACTCGGTCGGCACCTTGAAGTCCAACGACATCATCACGCTCAACGCCGTGATGGTGAAAATCGAAAACACAAACAGCTTACGTGCCCAAACCGTGTCATCCACCGCCTTGTAGCCCGTCCAGGCCATGTACAACCAGTACATGCCCATGGCCGCCGCAACCGCGAGATAACTCATGCCAGCGTAACCACTGAACGTCAGCATCAAGGTCGCCACCAGGAACGCCAGGATGTACAGCAGGATGTGCTTCTTCGCCACCTGAATCCCACGCTTCACCGGCAACACCGGAATCGATGCTGCCAGGTAATCATTGAAGCGAAAGATCGCGATCGCATAGGAATGCGGCATCTGCCACAAGCTGAACATCACCAGCAGCGTCAGCGCCGCCATGTCGAAGTTATTGCTGACTGCGACATAGCCGATCACCGGCGGCATCGCCCCCGACAGACTGCCCACCAGCGTGCCGTGAACCGACTTGCGCTTGAGGTACAGGCTGTAGAAGCCGACATAGATGACAAAGCCGATCACCGCGAACAACGCCGCCAGCGGGTTGGCCACGCGATACAGCAAGGCCACGCCGGCGATACCCAGGACGGTCGCATAAACCAGTGCCAGTTTCAGGGAGATCAGGCCCTGCACCAGCACACGGTTCTTGGTGCGTTCCATCTTCAGGTCGATGTCACGGTCGATGCAGTTGTTGAACACGCAACCCGACGCAACCACCAGGGACGTGCCGATCATCGCAGCCAGGAAAATGGCCAGATCGACATGCCCTTTCGAGGCCAGGAAAAACCCGCCTGCCACAGAAAGCACGTTACCGAAAATGATCCCCGGTTTGGTGATTTGGATAAAGTGCTTTAAGGACATCCGGACTTTCCTCAGTGCGCCATCATGACGGAATGGATGCTGTACATGATCCACAGCGACAGACCGACCAACAGGACGATAACCAGCGCCGCGAAAACAAACGCAATCACGTTGTTACGCTGGGCGGCAGAGCGGTCCAGGTGGAGGAAGTAGACCAGGTGCACCAGCACCTGGATCACTGCGAAGGCCAGTACGATCGCCAGGGTCATGGCTTTCGGCAGGGATGGGTACATCACCAGGCCGAAAGGAATGATGGTCAGGATCACCGACAGGATGAAGCCGATAGCGTAGGACTTGACGCTGCCGTGGCTGTCGTCGTGACTATCGTGTGAGTGAGCTGCGTTAGCCATTTACAGAGTCCCCATCAGGTAAACAACGGTGAATACGCAGATCCACACTACGTCCAGGAAGTGCCAGAACAGGCTCAGGCAGCTCAGACGGGTCTTGTTGGTCGCCGTCAGGCCATTCTTCTGGACCTGATACATCATGATCGCCATCCAGATCAGACCGCTGGTCACGTGCAGACCGTGGGTGCCGACCAGGGTGAAGAACCCGGACAGGAAGCCGCTACGGTTCGGACCGAAGCCTTCGGAGATCAGCGTATGGAACTCGTTGATCTCCATGCCGATGAAGCCCAGACCGAACAGGAAGGTGATGGCCAACCAGCCCAGCACCTGAGTCTTCTTGCCTTTGAACAACGCCAGCATGGCGAAGCCGTAGGTGATCGAGCTGAGCAACAGGCAGGCGGTTTCGCCCAGCACGTAAGGCAGTTCGAAGATGTCGTGGCCCGACGGGCCACCGGCTACGTTGTTTACCAGTACCGCGTACACCGCGAAGATCGACGCAAACAGAATGCAGTCGGTCATCAGGTAGAGCCAGAAACCGAATACGGTCATCTCGCCCGAGTCGTGGTGATGGTCATCGTGCCCATGGTCATGACCATGGGCGTGTCCAACATTGGTCACTAAGTTCGACATGGTTTAAGCCTGTTCCAACGAGGTTTCAACACGGGTGGCGGTGGCCGGAATCGCTTTGGCCGCAACCAGACGCTTGTGCTGCTCGGCTTCAATGCGCTCGATCACATCGACCGGCACCATGTAGCCTTGATCATCACGGGCAGCGTGGATCACGAAATAGATCACGGTGCCAGCCAGGCCTGCGATGGCCATCCACCAGATGTGCCAGATCATCGCGAAACCGAACACGGTCAACAGAGCACCCATGACCAGGCCGGTCGCGGTGTTGTTTGGCATGTGGATCGGCTCGTACTTGGCCGGAGCCTGGTACGCAGTACCGTTTTCCTTGGCTTCGGTGAACGGGTCGATACCGTCGGCTTTCGGCAGTACAGCGAAGTTGTAGAACGGTGGTGGCGACGAGGTCGACCATTCCAGCGTGTGGGCATTCCACGGGTCGCCGGCTTCGCACATGTTCTGTGGCAGCTTGCGATCACGGATACTCACGTACAACTGGATCAACTGGCAGGCAATACCGAAGGCGATCAGTACCGCACCGACCATTGCAACGTGCAGGTATGGCGTCCACTCAGGGTTGGTGGTGCTGTTCAGACGACGGGTCATGCCCATGAAGCCCAGTACATAGAGCGGCATGAACGCGACGAAGAAGCCCGAGATCCAGAACCAGAACGCTGCCTTGCCCCAACCTTCGTGCAGCTTGAAGCCGAACGCTTTAGGGAAGTAGAAGCCGAAGCCGGCGATGTAGCCGAACACGGCGCCGCCGATGATCACGTTATGGAAGTGCGCGATCACGAACAGGCTGTTGTGCAGTACGAAGTCAGCACCCGGGATGGCCAGCAGTACGCCGGTCATGCCGCCGATGGCGAAGGTCACCATGAAGCCCAGGGTCCACAGCACCTGGCTGGTGAAACGCAGACGGCCCTGGTAAATGGTGAACAGCCAGTTGAACAGCTTCACCCCGGTCGGGATCGAAATCAGCATCGTCGCCAGACCGAAGAAGGCGTTGACGTTGGCACCCGAACCCATGGTGAAGAAGTGGTGCAGCCAAACCATGAAGCCCAGGATCGAGATCGCGCCGCTGGCGTAGATCATCGAGTGGTGGCCGAACAGTTTCTTGCCGGAGAAAGTCGAGATGACTTCGGAGAAGATCCCGAACGCCGGCAGAATCAGGATGTAAACCTCGGGGTGACCCCAGGCCCAGAACAGGTTGACGTACATCATTGGATTGCCACCAAGTTCATTGGTGAAAATGTGGAAATCCATGTAACGGTCAAGCGTCAGCAGTGCCAGGGTAGCGGTCAGGATCGGGAAGGAAGCGACGATCAGTACGTTGGCCCAGGTGCAGGTCCAGGTGAAGATCGGCATGTCCATCATTTTCATGCCCGGGGTGCGCATTTTCAGCACAGTGGCCAGGAAATTGACCCCCGTCAATGTCGTACCCAGTCCGGACAGTTGTAATGCCCAGATGTAGTAGTCCACACCCACGCCCGGGCTGTAGCCCAGTTCCGACAGCGGTGGATACGCAACCCAACCGGTACGGGCGAATTCGCCGACACCCAGGGACACGTTCACCAGTACCACGCCGGAAACCAGCAGCCAGAAGCTCAGGGAGTTCAGGAACGGGTAGGCAACGTCACGCGCGCCGATCTGCAGCGGCACTGCAAGGTTCATCAGGCCGGTGAAGAATGGCATCGCCATGAAGATGATCATGATCACACCGTGAGCGGTGAAGATCTGGTCATAGTGTTCAGGTGGCAGGTAGCCAGGCGAACCCTCAGTGGCCAGGGCCAGCTGGGAGCGCATCATCACGGCGTCGGCAAAACCACGCAGCAGCATGATCATGGCAACGATGATGTACATCACGCCGATTTTCTTGTGGTCGACCGACGTCAGCCACTCGGTCCACAAATAGGTCCACTTCTTGAAGTAGGTGATTGCAGCAAATACCGCCAGACCACCGAGCGCGATCATGGCGATGGTCACCATCACGATCGGCTCGTGGAACGGGATCGCTTCCCAACTTAATTTACCAAACATCGTTTACTCCTCTGCCCCGGCAGCTGAATGCGAACTCATGTCCATCCCTTCCATACCGGCGCCGGCCACTTCGTGTTCTTTCTTCTCGTGGTGCATCGGCTTGCCCGGTTTCATGCCTTCATACTTGTCGATGATGGTCTGGAACAGGTTCGGCGCGTACGAGGAGTAGAGTTCAACCGGGTTGTTCTGGCTTGGTTTGGAAAGGGCTTCGTATTCAGCTTTTTCAAGCTGTTTAGGTGCTTTCTTGACATCACTGACCCAGGCATCGAAATCTGCCTGAGAGGTGGCGATTGCTTTGAATTTCATGCCAGTGAAGCCAGCACCGCTGTAGTTGGCGGAGATACCGTCAAACTCGGCATTCTGATTGGCGATCAGGTGCAACTTGGTTTCCATGCCCGCCATCGCGTAGATCTGACCGCCCAGGCCCGGAATGAAGAACGAGTTCATCACGGTGTCGGAGGTGATTTTGAAGTTAACTGGCGTGTTGGCCGGGAACACCATCTTGTTGACGGTGGCGATGCCTTGTTCCGGGTAGATGAACAGCCACTTCCAGTCCATCGCGACCACTTGAATGGTGATCGGCTTGACGTCGGATTCCAGCGGACGGTAAGGGTCCAGGGCGTGGGTCGACTTGTAGGTGACGTAACCCAGGGCAATGATGATCAGGACTGGGACAGCCCACACCGCGATTTCAATCTTGGTGGAGTGCGACCATTTCGGGGTGTAGACGGCGTCCTTGTTGGAAGCGCGGTATTTCCAGGCGAACAGGAAGGTCATGACGATGACCGGAACCACGACCAACAGCATCAGCAGCGTTGCGGTGATGATCAGGTTGCGCTCGTCCAGGCCGACCTGGCCCTTGGGATCGAGCAGGGTCATGTTGCAGCCTCCCAGCAACAGCGTGCCGAGCAGCGGCAATAAGCCTAGTAGTCTGGGGTACCTGTTTTTACTCATCTCACGACCTCTAAAGCAGCTTGCGCAATGCAGTTGGGTTTTGATCGCCAACACTTCACCCTGCCAAGGGTTGGCATTTTTCTTGGATTGAATAAGGGCTTGCCCGTCGCGCGCTAAACGCTGGTCGACACATCCTGGGCTAGCGGTGAGTTCTTATTCGAATTCGTGGTCAAAGGCCTTGTTACAGACCAATTCCATTTGGTGCGGATAGTTGGAAGGCGCCGACACCTGGCGTCGAATGAAGCCCGTTACAGCCCCACGACCACCCCTTGTGCCAAGGAGAGTGCCGCCCCGGAATTTCAGTGCGGGCGATTGTAGATATGTAACGTTGTATAAACCATGTCTCAACTCGAAATAATTTTTATCGGATACCGCAACAATCATTAACGAAATCTGCAAAGATTATCCACGATATCGAGACAGATTCTCAATAACAACCCCGAAAAAACCAGCGCTACTGTCCGCAGTTCAGACAGCTTCAACCCCTCTCGAAGCATCGCTGACCTCGCGCAAGCCCCCTTGTCACAAGGCCTTTAGCCATTCGTCCGAGCCTGTTAAAACTGCCTGCTGCACCGCATTTTCCGGCTTCCGGAGAGGCCCGTCAGCAAGATAAATTCCCTGTCAGTTTCAGCGACGACAATCGTCTTTGAAATGAGTTGCGACACCTTTGCTGTGACAACATGTCGCACACGTGTCGCACCCTTCTTTGCCGCGCGTCACGATCCTTTGACAGACCCGCTGAAACGCAAAGCGCCCCGGCCTCTTTTCGAGGTCCGGGGCGCTTTATTCAAGACCTGTGGCTGCGGCGAGAAGCCTCAGTTCAGGTGTTTGCGGTTACGCGAAATGAGCAGTGGCACCAGCACCACGGTCAACACGAAGGCCACCAGCGCCCACTGTGCCAGCGACAGGCCGAGGATCGGCGGGTACGGCGTCTCGCAGAAGCCGTCGACCTGGAAACCCAGCGGGAAGATCTTCGCCAGCGGCAAGCCGTCGACAATCGGTTGCAGCACGTCGATGCCGCAGCTGACCGCCGGGTAAAACTGCGTATAGACGTGATGCCCGGCCGCTGCAGCGCCCGCGAGGGCGAAGATCACCACCAGCCCTTCAAACACGGTGATGCTGCGACGGGTGCGCATGGCGGCACCGATAAAGGCACTGATCGCAATCAGCAACAGCGCATAGCGTTGCAGGATGCACAGCGGGCATGGCGCCTCGCCCAGCACCACTTGCATGTACAGCGCGCCGCCGATCAGCGCCAGGCAGATGATGCCCAGCAAGACCAGGAAGCGCCGCTCACGGCCCATCCGCATCATTTCCTCGTTCATTCCCGTTTCCTTTGCCAAAAGTGCTGGTTGTATTCAACAGACCCACCGGCCGCAGTGGATTTTATACGTATCAATTGATCGCAAGTTTACACGCTAGCCATCGGGGTGGATTAACAGGAGGGAATTAACGGCAGGCTTATTAACAGCGGATTAAACAGATTGATCGGTGGCGAAACTGATAACGCCATCGCGGGCAAGCCTTGCTCCTACAGGATTGTGAGTACCTGTAGGAGCAGGGGGGGCGCCTAGCTCTTGCCCGCGATGAAGGCGACCCGGTCTGACTGAGTCGCCACCCTACGCTTACTCCAGCGCAGCAGCCGGGCCGAAGAACTCGTAGCGGCTCTGCTTCTCTGGAACACCCAAGGCCTTGAGGTGGCGCTTGATCGCGGCCATGAAGCCTTTCGGGCCGAGGAAGTAAGCGTCCAGGTCGCGCTCTTGCGGCAACCAGTCGGCCAACTGCTCCTGACTCAACAGCCCGACCTTATCCGCCGCAGGGCTGACGCCGTCATCTTCGGCGTAGCAGTAGAAGCGCTTGAGTTGCGGGTGACGCTCGGCCAGGCCGTCGATCCAGTCGCGGAAGGCATGCACGCCACCGTTACGCGCACAGTGGATAAAGTGCACCGGACGCTCGGTGGCCAGCGCCGCTTCCAGCATCGGCAGGGTTGGCGTGATGCCGACGCCGCCGCTGATCAGCACCAGCGGTTTGTCGCTGGCGGTCAGGGTGAACTCACCTGCTGGCGGAAACAGCTGGATGCTCGCACCGACATGAAACTGGTCATGCAGGTAATTCGAGGCACGACCGCCCTCTTCGCGCTTGACGCTGATGCGGTACTGACCGTTGTCGCCCAAGGACGACAGCGAGTAGTTGCGACGAATTTCTTCGCCATCGAGGATCAGTTTCATGCCGATGTACTGACCCGGTTCTGCCGCGAGGATCGGTCCCTTGTCCGCCGGTTCAAAATAGAACGAGGTGATTTCCGCGCTCTCTTCCACCCGCTTGGCCAGTTTGAATTCCCGCGCCCCGCGCCAGCCGCCGACCGCTGCGGCCTTCTGGTCGTAGATCGCGGTTTCGGCGCCGATCAGGATATCGGCCAATTGGTTGTAGGCGGCGCCCCAGGCGCTCATCACTTCTGGCGTGGCGATCTCGTCACCGAGCACTTCGGAAATCGCCCGCAGCAGGCAGGCGCCGACAATCGGGTAATGCTCCGGCAGGATTTGCAGGGCAACGTGCTTGTTGATGATCTTCGCCACCAGATCGCCCAACTGGTCGAGCTGATCGATGTGCCGCGCATACATCAGCACCCCGCGAGCCAAAGCCCGTGGCTGGTCGCCGCTGGCCTGGTGCGCCTGATTGAACAGCGGACGAACCTCTGGGTACTCGGAGAGCATCATGCGGTAGAAGTGCGTGATCAGGGCTTCGCCGCCGCTTTCCAGCAACGGTACGGTGGATTTGACGATGGCACGGTCTTGAGCGCTAAGCATTAAGGGGGTACTCCTGAACGACTGGGTTTATAGTTTTCTACCCATGACGTTTCAGTTTCCGTGCCAACAATTAAAACCATATAAATCAATAAGTTAATAAACATGTAGTCATAACGACACAAGCGGATTTATAGTCACCTCGACTACATGGAGTCAATATGACTGCAAAACCCTTGCTCACCGCGTTGCTGCCACTGGTCTCCGACCTTTCCCGCGAATTGCCCGAAGGCGAGCGCTACCGGCGCCTGCTCGAAGCCATGCGCGCGCTGCTCCCCTGCGATGCCGCCGCCCTGCTGCGGCTCGACGGTGAATGGCTGGTACCGTTGGCAGTGGATGGCCTGAGCACCGACACCCTCGGCCGGCGCTTCAAGGTCAGCGAACACCCGCGCTTTGAAGCGTTGCTCAGCCGCTCGGAGCCGACGCGTTTCCCCAGCGACAGCACCTTGCCCGACCCTTATGACGGTTTGGTCGACGGCCACGGCGATCACCTGGAAGTCCACGACTGCATGGGCTGCCCGCTGTTTATCGATGAGCGTCCGTGGGGTTTGCTGACCCTCGATGCGCTGGACCCGGAGCGCTTCGAGCCGATCGAACTGGACGCCTTGCAAGCCTTTGCCAGCCTCGCCGCCGCCACGGTCAACGCCGCCGAACGTATCGAACGACTGGCCAATCGAGCCGAGGACGAACACCAGCGCGCCGAGGTCTATCGCCAGGCCAGCGGTCAGCAGAGTCGCGAAATGATCGGCCAGAGCAAAGCGCACAAGCGCTTGGTGGAAGAAATCAACCTGGTCGGCGGTAGCGACCTGACGGTGCTGATCACCGGAGAAACCGGGGTCGGTAAAGAGTTGGTGGCCCAGGCGATCCACGCCGCTTCACCGCGTGCCGACAAACCGATCATCAGCCTCAACTGCGCCGCGCTGCCCGACACGCTGGTAGAAAGCGAGTTGTTCGGCCACGTGCGCGGCGCCTTCACCGGGGCGCTGAACGACCGGCGTGGCAAATTCGAACTGGCCAACGGCGGCACGCTGTTTCTCGATGAAGTGGGCGAGTTGTCGCTGGCGGTGCAGGCCAAATTGCTCCGTGTGCTGCAAAGCGGTCAGTTACAGCGCTTGGGTTCGGACAAGGAGCATCAGGTCGACGTGCGCCTGATCGCCGCGACCAACCGTGACCTCGCCTTCGAGGTGCGCAGTGGCCGCTACCGCGCCGACTTCTACCATCGCCTCAGCGTCTACCCGTTGCTGGTGCCGGCGCTGCGTGATCGCGGTCGGGATGTGTTGTTGCTCAGCGGTTACTTTCTTGAACAGAACCGCTCGCGGATGGGCCTCAACAGCCTGCGCCTGAGCAGCGACGCCCAAGCGGCATTGCTGGCCTACAGTTGGCCGGGCAACGTCCGCGAACTGGAGCACTTGATTGGTCGCAGTGCCTTGAAAGCGCTGGGCAACTCGCGGGAACGGCCGAAGATTCTCAGCTTGAGCGCGGCGGATCTGGACTTGCCCCACACGCCCCTTGAAACGCCTTCTGCGCCAGCCAGCATTGAACCGGCGCCCACCGTTGAAGTGTTCGGCGACCTGCGCCAGGCCACCGAGAACTATCAACGCCAGTTGATCACCGCTTGTCTTGAGCGCCATCAAAACAACTGGGCCAGCGCCGCCCGTGAGCTAGGCTTGGACCGGGCGAACCTTGGGCGGATGGCCAAGCGGTTGGGCATGAAGTAGTAACCAATGTGGCGAGGGAGCTTGCTCCCGCTGGAGTGCGAAGCGCTCCCAAATCAGCCACCACATTGCAACAGACAGTACACAGGTACCGATTTGGCGACTGCTGCGCAGTCGAACGGGAGCAAGCTCCCTCGCCACAGGGTTTGCCGTTTGGCATTAAAGCCCGCCCCGCTTACGTCGATAACCCGATATCAATAGTTGCTGGCGGTCCTACAATCGCCCATCACCTTTTCCACAGAAGGTTTTTATGTCCTCCAACAAAGCCCGCGCAGATTCACTTTCGCTTCTGCTCTTTACCTTGCGCAGTGGCAAGCTGATGGCGATCAACCTGCTGAAAGTCAGTGAAATCATCCCCTGCCCGCCGCTGACCAGGCTGCCGGAGTCGCACCCGCACGTCAAAGGCATCGCCACCCTGCGCGGCACCTCGCTGTCGGTCATCGACCTGAGCCGGGCGATCGGTGAGCGGCCGCTGGAAGACCCGGACGGTGGCTGCCTGATCGTTACCGACGTCAGCCGTTCCAAACAGGGCCTGCACGTTCAGGCGGTGAGCAAGATCGTCCATTGCCTGACCACCGACATCCGCCCGCCACCCTACGGCTCCGGCGGCGTGCGCGCGTACATCACCGGCGTGACCTCGGTCGACGGCACGCTGGTGCAGGTGCTCGACATCGAGAAAGTCATCCACGGCATCGCCCCGGCACAGATCGAAACAGCCCCGACCGAGCTGAGCATGGAAGACGCCGAAGTACTGGGCAACGCACGCATTCTGGTGGTCGATGACAGCCAGGTGGCGCTGCAACAATCGGTACACACCCTGCGCAACCTCGGCCTGCAATGCCACACCGCACGCAGCGCCAGGGAAGCCATCGACTGCCTGCTGGACCTGCAAGGCACTGCACAGCAGATCAACCTGATTGTCTCGGACATCGAAATGTCCGAGATGGACGGTTACGCCCTCACCCGGACCCTGCGTGAAACCCCGGACTTTTCCCACCTCTATATCCTGCTGCACACCTCGCTGGACAGTGCGATGAACAGCGAAAAAGCCCGTCTGGCCGGGGCAAATGCGGTGCTGACCAAGTTCTCCTCGCCAGAGCTGACCAGATGCCTGATCGCCGCCGCAAAAGCTGTCGCGCAGCAAGAACAAGGTCATTGAGCCTTGGCTGAAGAGTATTGCCTGCTGCTGCGGCGCGACCTCGCTGGAGTGTTGCCCGCCATTGCCTGGCCTCCAGGCATTGCGCTGAACCAATACCGCCCCGAGCTGGCCGAAGCGGTTCATCAACTGATGGAGCAGGGTTATCAGCACGGCGGCGGTCGAGTACCAGCGCTGGAGGTGTGGCGCGAGCGCTTTGAAAGCGATGCGGAATATGACCCGGCGCTGTGTTTCATCGCCTCGGACCCTCAAGGCATTGTCGGCGTGGCCCAGTGCTGGACCAGCGCCTACATCAAGAATCTGGTGGTGCATCCACGGGCTCAGGGTCAAGGCTTGGGACGAGCGTTGTTGTTGCATGCCTTCAGTGTGTTTCAACAGCGCCGCGAAGGGTTTGTTGACCTCAAGGTACTGGAAGATAACCAGCGCGCTCGGCGACTGTATGAAAGCGCCGGGATGCGTGTGGTGCGCCGGGAGCTGGTTCCAGACTGATACCGCTATCGCGAAGCTCCCCGCACAACCCTCCTCAATCCTTCAGGCATACTCAATCCTTGGCCAAAATTCACCCAAGGATGCCCGAACCATGAAAGCCTCAAGTCTGATATTCATCAGCCTGACCGCAATCACCAGCCAAGCCTTCGCTTCTAGCCCGGATGCATGGGCCGCCCATGACAAAGCCGTTCTCGCCAGTTGCACCAAAGCCAGCCAATTGAGTCACGCCAAACCCGTTGGCAATGCTGCGCAGTTCGATGATCGCGTCGGCTATACCGCACTGTTGCTGCAAGGCCAGTACCCGCAAAAACATATGAAAGGCCAACAAGGCACTGAACTGTGCCTCTACAACAAAAAGAGTAAAACCGCGTATATCACCGAATGGGATTCTGTACGTCCATGACTGGCGCACAACTTGCTTTGGCCCCCTCCCGCGCGGTGGTTTTCCGCCATCGCTGACGCCTCTGGAATGTGACCGGTCGCCTAATGAATACGACGTTTTCCTGCGTAGGTTGCGGCAAGTGCTGCACCGACCACCATGTGCCCCTGACCCTCGCCGAGACCCGAATGTGGGCGGCTGACGGCGGTACCGTGATCGTGCTGGTGGAAGGTTTTCTCGGCAATGGCCTGGGCCTTCCGGCCTTGCAACGCGAGCACGCCGAACGCCGTTCCGTGGTGGTGCCCAGCGGTGCGACCCAGGCCCACGTAGCGATTACCTTCGCTGCATACAACGCCGGTCGCTGCCGGAATCTTGACGAAGACAACCTCTGCCGCATCTACGATCGCCGGCCGCTGGTGTGCCGCATCTATCCGATGGAAATCAATCCGCACATTCCCCTGACGCCAACCGCCAAGGACTGCCCGCCCGAATCGTGGGAGCAAGGTCCTGCGTTGATTGTCGGCGGTCAGTTGGTTGATCAGGCATTGGCCGACCTGATCCAGCGCTCGCGTCAGGCAGACCGCGACGATGTCCAGGCCAAGGAAGCGATTTGCGAACTTCTGGGGATTCGCACCACGGCGCTCAAGGGTGACGGGTTTACCGCCTACCTGCCGGACATGGCGGCGTTTGCCTCGGCGATTGATCAGGTTCAGGCAGCGCCGTTGCCGGGTTCGGCCGGTGAATGGCTGTTCCATGTGTCGGGCAACGACATTGCTGAGCAAGTGCAGGCCGCTGGCGCGAACGTGGTCACGGCAGAACCGCTGAACTATGCGTTTATCTCGTTGCGCGCGGCCTGAGATTTATAACCGAGAGGGACCACTCAGCGCTTGCCCATCGAGCGACGGGTGCCAGGAGGCGCTGCGCCCGGGACCTTGGTGTGGCCATTCTTGGCGCCGTTCTTGTACCACGGCTGGCTGGCGTTTTTGGCGGAGGCCAACTCGCCCGGTTTGAACGGGAACTTGAAGGCCGGAATCGCCGCTTTGGTTTCGCTGTCGGCGCTGGAGTCGACGCTGTCTGGCAGGTCAGCCTGTTCGTCAGCAGCAGGCGCTTGTATCGGGGAAGTCATGAATGCTCCGGGTGTTACAGTGAGTCGGGCCCGATGGGTGGGCCGCGAAAGGCCGGCAGTATACCTGCGCGCCCGTGATCTTTAACCTCCCGACGCATGAATGGTCACCTTTGCTGACAGCCCTGTCAGTTAGCCGTCACCCTGCTGACCGCAACGAAGGACTATAACTAGGCCATTATTTCCCGTCTTTTTGCCCCGGCGTTCGATGCTCATGCCCATTCCAGGAAAAAAACTGCTGATCGCCGCGTTGCTGGTGACGGTCACTGCCGTGGCCATTGGCGTTGCGCTCAAACCGGCAACGAGCAAACTCTCGACCCCCACCGCGATTCCGGTGCGGGTGGTCAGCGTCGTCGAACGCGACGTGCCGCGCTACGTCAGCGCGATTGGCTCGGTGCTGTCGTTGCACAGCGTGGTTATTCGTCCGCAGATCGATGGCATCCTCACCCGACTACTGGTCAAGGAAGGTCAGTTGGTGAAGGCCGGTGACCTGCTGGCAACTATCGACGATCGCTCGATCCGCGCCAGCCTCGATCAGGCCCGTGCGCAATTGGGCGAAAACCAGGCGCAGTTGCAGGTCGCCGAGGTCAACCTCAAACGCTACAAATTGCTGAGTGTCGATGACGGGGTTTCCAAGCAGACTTACGACCAGCAACAAGCCCTGGTCAATCAGTTGAAAGCCACGGCGCAGGGCAATCAGGCGGCCATCGATGCGGCGCAGGTACAACTCTCCTACACACAGATTCGCTCGCCGGTGACGGGCCGCGTCGGTATTCGCACCGTGGATGAAGGCAACTTCCTGCGCATGAGCGATACCCAGGGATTGTTCTCGGTCACCCAGATCGACCCGATTGCCGTCGAGTTCTCCCTGCCACAGCAAATGCTGCCGACGCTGCAACGGTTGATCAGCGCAACCCCGCCGGCTGACGTGAATGCCTACCTCGGCGCCGACACCAATGGCCAGACCGGCGACTTGCTCGGCGAAGGCCATCTGACGCTCATCGACAACCAGATCAATGCCAACACCGGGACCATTCGCGCCAAGGCCGAATTCAGCAACGCCGGGCAAAAACTCTGGCCCGGGCAACTGGTGACCGTGAAGATCCAGACCGCCGTCGACCAGCATGCGCTGGTGGTGCCGCCGTCGGTGGTCCAGCGCGGGCTGGATCAGCATTTCGTTTACCGGGTCAACGGCGACAAGGTCGAATCGGTTCCGGTGCAAATGGTCTATCAGGACAGCGGGCTGAACATCATCACAGGAGTAAAGGCCGGTGATGTGCTGGTCAGCGATGGTCAGTCGCGGCTCAAGCCAGGGGCCAGCGTGCAGATTCTCGGCGAGCCGCCAGCGCTCACGCAAAGCACTGCGGCGGAGCAACAGCCATGAAAGTCCATGGCGGTATTTCGGCCTGGTGCATCGACCATCCGGTCGCCACGGCACTGCTGACCTTCGCCCTGGTGCTGCTGGGCTTGATCGCCTTCCCGCGCCTGCCCGTCGCCCCTTTGCCGGAAGCCGAGTTCCCGACCATTCAGGTCGCCGCGCAGTTGCCCGGCGCCAGCCCCGACACCATGGCTTCGTCGGTGGCGACACCGTTGGAGGTGCAATTCAGCGCCATCCCCGGCATGACCCAAATGACCTCCAGCAGCGCCTTGGGTTCGACCAACCTGACCCTGCAATTCACCCTCAACAAAAGCATCGACACCGCCGCGCAGGAAGTTCAGGCCGCGATCAACACCGCCGCCGGCAAGCTGCCCAAGGACATGCCGACGCTGCCGACCTGGCGCAAGGTCAACCCGTCCGACAGCCCGGTGCTGATCCTCAGCGTCAGCTCGACGCAAATGCCCGGCACCGAACTCAGCGACTACGCCGAAACCCTGCTGGCGCGGCAATTGAGCCAGATCGACGGCGTCGGCCAGATCTACATCACCGGCCAGCAACGCCCGGCGATCCGGGTCCAGGCCTCGGCCGACAAACTCGCCGCCATCGGCCTGACCCTGGCCGATGTGCGCCTGGCCATTCAGAAAACCAGTCTCAACCTGGCCAAAGGTGCGCTGTACGGTGAGTCGAGCATTTCCACGCTATCGACCAACGATCAGCTGTTCCATCCCGACGAGTACGGTCAGCTCATCGTCTCCTACAAGAACGGTGCACCGGTCCAGCTCCGGGACATCGCCACCGTGGTCAGTGGCTCGGAAGACGCCTATGTCCAGGCCTGGTCTGGCGATCGGCCGGGGGTCAACCTGGTGATCCTGCGGCAACCGGGCGCGAACATCGTCGACACCGTGGACCGGATTCAAGCCGCGTTGCCGGGCCTGCAAGCGATGCTTCCGGCGTCGATACAGGTCAACGTGCTGATCGACCGGACCCAGACCATCCGCGCTTCACTGCACGAAGTGGAAGTCACCCTGCTGATCGCGGTCCTGCTGGTGGTCGCGGTGATGGCGCTGTTCCTGCGCCAGTGGTCGGCGACGCTGATCGTTTCCAGCGTACTCGGGGTCTCGCTGATCGCCAGTATCGCGCTGATGTACATCATGGGCTTCAGCCTGAACAACCTGACGCTGGTGGCGATCGTCATTTCCGTGGGGTTTGTGGTCGACGATGCGATTGTGGTGGTGGAGAACATCCACCGCCACCTGGAGGCCGGCGACGGCATGCGCGAGGCCGCGATCAAGGGCGCTGGAGAGATCGGCTTTACCGTGGTCTCGATCAGCTTCTCGCTGGTGGCGGCGTTTATTCCGCTGCTGTTCATGGGCGGCGTGGTCGGCCGGTTGTTCAAGGAGTTCGCCTTGACCGCCACCTCGACCATCATGATTTCGGTGGTGGTGTCGTTGACCCTGGCACCGACCATGGCCGCCCTGTTCATGCGCGCGCCGGTACACGACGCCCATGCCAAACCCGGTTTCGGAGAGCGCCTGCTGGCGCTGTATGAACGCGCACTGCGCCGCGCCCTGGCGCATCAGAAACTGATGCTGGGGATCTTCAGCCTGACGCTGTGCATGGCGGTTGCCGGCTACGTGTTTATCCCCAAAGGTTTCTTCCCGATACAGGACACCGGTTTTATCCTCGGCACTACCGAAGCCGCCGCCGACGTGTCGTTTCCGGAGATGGTGAAAAAGCACCAGGCCCTGGCCGACATCCTCGCCGCCGACCCGGCAGTGCAGACCTTTTCGCATTCGGTGGGTGTTTCCGGCAGCAACCAGACCATCGCCAACGGGCGCTTCTGGATCTCCTTGAAAAAACGCGGCGACCGCGATGTGTCCGCCAGCGCCTTCATCGACCGGATTCGTCCGCAACTGCTGAAGGTCCCGGGCATTGTGCTGTACCTGCGCGCCGGGCAAGACATCAACCTCAGCTCCGGCCCCAGCCGCGCCCAGTATCAATACGTGCTCAAGAGCAACGACGGTCCGACACTGAACCTCTGGACCCAGCGCCTGACCGAAAAACTGCGCAGCATCCCGGCGTTCCGCGACATTTCCAACGACCTGCAACTGGGCGGCAGCATCACCCACATCCACATCGACCGTGCCGCTGCGGCGCGTTTCGGGCTGACCGCCAGCGATGTCGACGAGGCGCTTTATGACGCCTTCGGCCAACGGCAGGTCAACGAGTTCCAGACCGAAATAAACCAGTACAACGTTATCCTCGAACTCGACACCCGCCAGCGCGGCAAGGCTGAAAGCCTCGCCTATTTCTACCTGCGTTCGCCGCTGAGTGGCGAGATGGTGCCGTTGTCGGCGCTGGCCCGTTTCGATGCGCCAACCATCGGCCCGTTGTCCATCGCCCACGACGGCATGTTCCCGGCCGCCAACCTGTCGTTCAACCTGGCGCCCGGCGTGGCCTTGGGTGATGCGGTGATTTTGCTCAATCAGGCGAAGAACGACATCGGTATGCCGGCCTCGGTCAACGGCAACTTTCAGGGCGCGGCCCAGGCATTCCAGAGTTCGCTGGCCAGCCAGCCGTGGCTGATTCTGGCGGCGCTGGTGGCGGTATACATCATTCTTGGCGTGCTCTATGAAAGTTTCGTGCACCCGCTGACGATCATCTCGACCTTGCCTTCCGCTGGCCTCGGCGCCTTGATACTGCTGTGGATCCTCGGCCAGGACTTCTCGATCATGGCGTTGATCGGCCTGGTGCTGCTGATCGGTATCGTCAAGAAGAACGGCATCCTGATGATCGACTTCGCCCTCGACGCCCAGCGCAATCGCGGGCTGTCCCCGCAAGAAGCAATTTTCGAGGCATGCCTCACGCGGTTCCGGCCGATCATGATGACCACCCTCGCCGCCCTGCTCGGCGCGCTGCCGCTGATGCTCGGTTACGGCACCGGCGCCGAACTGCGTCAACCGCTGGGGATCGCGGTGGTCGGCGGTTTGCTGGTCAGCCAGGCGCTGACGCTGTTTACCACGCCAGTCATATACTTATGGCTTGAGCGGGTGTTCCATCGCTCCACACCAGCGCCTGCGCTGGCGACCACACACTGAGGCGGGTCATGCGCGTTCTGATTATCGAAGACGAAGAGAAAACCGCGGACTATCTGTACCGCGGCTTGACCGAACAGGGTTACACCGTGGACCGCGCCCCGGACGGCGTCGAAGGTTTGCACCTGGCGCTCGAAAACGATTACGCGGTGATCATCCTCGACGTGATGCTGCCGGGTCTCGACGGCTACGGCGTGCTGCGCGCCCTGCGTGCCCGCAAACAGACCCCGGTGATCATGCTGACCGCCCGCGAGCGTGTCGAAGACCGGATCAAAGGCCTGCGCGACGGTGCCGACGATTACCTGGGCAAACCTTTCTCGTTCCTCGAACTGGTCGCCCGCCTGCAAGCCTTGACCCGCCGCAGCGGTGGCCATGAACCGGTGCAAGTGACCATCGCCGACCTGTGGGTCGACTTGATCAGCCGCAAGGCCACCCGTGCCGGTACGCGGCTGGACCTGACCGCCAAGGAGTTCTCGCTGCTCAGCGTGCTGGCCCGGCGTCAGGGTGAAATTCTCTCGAAAACCGCGATTGCCGAGATGGTCTGGGACATCAATTTCGACAGCGACGCCAACGTCGTCGAAGTTGCGATCAAGCGTCTGCGGGCGAAGATCGACGGGCCGTTCGAAGAGAAACTGCTGCACACCATTCGCGGCATGGGCTATGTGCTGGAGAGCCGCAGTGCGCAGTAACAGTATCGCCCTGCGCCTGAGCGGCATGTTCACATTGGTGGCGGCGCTGGTGTTTCTGTTGATCGGCTGGGCGCTGTATCAACAGGTCGAAAAGGGTTTGGCGCTGTTGCCGGCAGCCGAACTGGATGCGCGTTACAGCGTGCTCGAATCCACGGTCGGGCGCTTTGGTACGCCAGAGCACTGGGTGAAGATCAACAACAAACTCAACCTGCTTAGCGAAGAGGACAAGCGCATCAGCTTCTGGATCATCAGCGGCGATGCCAACTACGAGTACGGCAACATCACCCCGCAGATCCGTGCCTTGGCGCAAGGGCCAACCGGCAAGCGCGACGTACAACTGCCGGGGCAGCCCTATCCGATGAAAGTGCTGGTCAGCCAGTTTCCGGCCAAGGACCAGCGTCCACCGCTGCGCTTCATGATCGGCATCGACACGCAAACCTTCTATGAGACCCAGCATCACTTGCTGATCGCCTTGATCAGCCTGGCAATCATCGGTGTGCTGCTGGCTTCGGCGCTGGGTTACTGGGTGGCGCGAATCGGCCTCAAACCGTTGATCAAGTTGTCGCAGGAAGCGCAACGACTGGCACCGCCGTTGCTGTCCTCACGGCTGCAACTGTCGCCGCTGCCGCCAGAACTCAATCAGTTCGTCAGCTCGTTCAACTCGACGCTGGAGCGGGTCGAGCAAGCCTACACGCGACTTGAATCGTTCAACGCCGATGTCGCCCACGAACTGCGCTCGCCGCTGACCAACCTGATCGGTCAGACCCAGGTTGCCCTGACCCGTGGGCGCTCGGCAGAGCACTACTTCGAAGTGCTGCAATCGAACCTCGAAGAACTCGAACGGCTGCGCTCGATCATCAACGACATGCTGTTTCTGGCCAGCGCCGACCAGGGCAGCAAGGCCACCAAACTGACCACCACCTCGCTTGCGGATGAAGTCGCCACCACTCTGGACTACCTGGATTTCATCCTCGAAGATGCGCAGGTCAAGGTTCAGGTCAGCGGCGATGCCCAGGTGCAGATTGAAATCGCCCACCTGCGTCGGGCGCTGATCAACCTGTTGAACAACGCCGTGCAGCACACCGCTCCCGGCCAGGTCATTCGGGTGCAGATTGATGTTCAGGAGCATCAGGTCAGTATCGGCGTCGCCAACCCTGGTGAGCCCATCGCCAGCGAACACCTGCCGCGCTTGTTCGAGCGCTTCTACCGGGTCGACGCCTCGCGCAGCAACAGCGGCGCCAACCATGGACTGGGGCTGGCCATCGTCAAGGCGATCGCGCTGATGCACGGCGGCAATGTGTTTGTGCACAGCGATAACGGCGTGAATACCTTCGGGATCTATTTGCCGATTTGATTCCTGTGGCGAGCGAGCTTGCTCGCGCTGGGCTGCGAAGCGGCCCCAAGACAATCAACCGTGTTTAATCAGATATACCACCTGCCCCGAATTACGACTGCTACGCAGCCGAGCGCGAGCAAGCTCGCTCGCCACAGGTCGGTGCGACTGTTGCTCTTGATGCAACAGTCCTTTATGCAATCCGCTCTTTTTCCCACCCCCCAAGACCTTTACCTTGGCCACACCAAACAGCACTTGCCAAGCAAGAAGGTTTTCAAGATGTCCAACAGTATGGGTATTGCCAGCGCTTTCGTTTTGTCGTCCTTGTTGTTGTCTCCCTTTGCCATGGCTGAAGAATCGCCGGCATTTGTCGCGCATAATGCTGCGCGTGCCGCAGCCTTCGACAAGGCCCAGGCTGAACTGACCGCAAAAGCACAGAAGTCTGAGCAAACCCGGCAAACATCGGCCAGCCAGGCTCAACCACAGGTTGAAAAAGACAGCTGATCGGCAACACCACTCAGTTTCCCTCGACACTTCTCAGGGCTCTTTCCCTTGAGAAGTTGTCTTCAAGCCGCTGCTATCAGCGGCTTTTTTTCGTTGTGTATTTGTCAGGCATTCCTTCGTTATTACCCAATAAGAAACACCCGGATTATTAACTATAACAACGCTTGTTATTGACCCAAGGAGCTGTACCCCGCGTGAGCATCACCCTCAAACTCAGTCCGCTATTCATTGCAATGGCCGCAACGATGGCCGCAAACGTCCAGGCCGCCGACGATTCCAGCCGCGAAGGTTTCGTTGAAGGTGCAAGCCTTAAACTCAATGCCCGCAACTACTACCTGAACCGCAACCGTCAGCAGCAGACTAACGACAACATCGAATGGGGCCAGGGTTTCCTCGGTATCTTCGAATCGGGCTACACCCAGGGCCCGGTCGGTTTTGGCGTGGATGCCAACGCCATGCTCGGGCTCAAACTCGACGGTGGCGGCGGCACCGGTGGTTCGAGCATCCTGCCGATCGGCGATGACAACAGCAAAGCGCCGGGCTCGTTTTCAAGCGCTGGCGGTGCCCTGAAAATGCGCGCCCTCGACACCGAGCTGAAAGCCGGCGACCTGTTCCTCAACAACCCGGTAATCGCCGGTGGCATGAGCCGCATGCTGCCGCAGACCTTTCGCGGTGTCAGCCTGACCAACCACAGCTTCGACGGCTGGCTGATCGAGGGCGGCCAGGCCAGCTTCACCAAGCCTTACAACCAGAGCGGGCACCAGCGTATCGGGACGTCCTACGGCAAACTGGCAGACGGCGACAAAAGCCAGCACCTGAACTGGGCCGGCGTAGCCTGGAGCGGCCTGCCGGGCCTGACCAGCAGCCTCTATGCGTCCGAGCTCAAGGACATCTGGAACCAGTACTACTACGACCTGGACTACACCTACGCGGTCAATGAGCTGATCAGCCTCAACCCGGGCCTGCACTACTATCACACCCAGGACACTGGCGACGCACTGCTCGGAAAAATCGACAACAACACCTACAGCCTGCACTTCACCGTGGGCGTCGGTAGCCACAGCGTCACCGCCGCTTACCAGCGCGTGAACGGCAACACGCCGTTCGATTACATCGCTCAGGGCGACAGCATCTTCCTCGACAACTCACAGCAGTATTCGGACTTCAACGGCCCGAACGAGCGTTCGTGGAAGCTCAAGTATGCCTATGACTTCGCTGGCGTCGGTGTGCCGGGCCTGACCTCCGCCGTGTCGTATTCGCGTGGCACGCTGGACCTGACCAAGGTTGACCCGAACAGTCGCGGTTATGCCAGCTTCTATAACGAAGCGGGTAAAAATGCCAAACACTGGGAGCGTGATGTCGATCTCAAGTACGTGGTCCAGGGCGGTACGGCCAAGGATCTGGCGGTGCGTCTGCAATGGGCCACCAATCGCGGCGGCAACGGCTACGGCGCGCTGGATACCGACACCGATGAATACCGGGTGATCGTCGACTACCCACTGAACGTTTTCTGAGAAAAATTCACAAAAAGGCCAGCACCGGTGCTGGCCTTTTTTGTATCCGGGATCTATACATGCACTGAGATCAACGAACTGATATCTGCAATGCCGCCCGGCGTGTCCGGGAACTACGCTGATGATGTCCCTGTGCAGAAATCAGAACCATGAGTGCAAACCGCACATACCACGCCATAACAGGCTCCGCCCGCCGACCGGAATTGCTGCTGGTTCTCGGCAGCTCGCTGACCGTCGTCGCGATCATCGCCATCGTCACCTTCCTGCTGATCCGCGAACACGCCAATGCCATGCAGGCGGCCACGCGGGGTGCGACCAACATCGTGCAACTGATCGACGCCGATGTGCTGCGCAACGTCGAGCTCTATGACCTGTCACTGCAAGGATTGATCGCTGCCGCCCAACGTGACGACCTGCAGAAGGTTTCGGCGCAGATCCGCCATCTGGTGCTGTTCGACCGCGCAAGCACCGCACGTTACAAGGGCGATGTACTGCTACTCGACCAGCAGGGCAAGGTAATCGCCAACTCGTCGTCAATTCAGCCCAAACAGGGCAATTTTTCTGACCGTGACTACTTCCAGGCTCACGTCGGCAACAGCGATAGCGGGATGTTTATCAGTCGCCCGTTCAAACCCCGTTGCGACTGCCCCGAGAACGATCAGTGGCGCATCAGCTTCAGCCGGCGCATCTCTTCGCCCACCGGCGAGTTTCTTGGCGTTGCCGTCGCGTCCATGCAACTGGCGTACTTTGACGAGCTGTTCAGCAGCCTGGACATCGGCTCCAACAGTACCCTCAACGTGCTCGACAAGGACGGCATACTGCTGGCGCAAAAGCCCATGCTGACCGATGCCAGCATTGGCAAGAGTTTCGGCAATCGTCCCAACGTCATACGCATCATGCGTGAAGGCAGTGGCAGCTTCAGTAGCCTGTCGAGCATGGACCACCAGGAACGTCTGTACACCTTCTCGCGCGTCGGCAACCTGCCGTTGACGGTCAGCGTCGCGCTCTCCATGGACGAAATCTTCGCCAGCTGGAGACGCACCGCGTACGTGATCAGTGGCGCAACCGGTGTGTTGTGTATCGGCTTGATGTGGCTGACCTTGCTGCTATGCCGCGAATTACGCCTGCGCCATCACGCCGAGCAGGAACTGGCGCAACAGGCCGCCATCGATGCCCTCACCGGCGTGGCTAACCGGCGCACCCTCGACCAGGCCCTGAACCATGAATGGTCCCGCGCCCAGCGCTCGGGCAAACCGTTGTCGGTGCTGATGATCGACGCCGATCACTTCAAGTCGTTCAACGACCGCCACGGCCATCAGAGCGGCGACGATGCCTTGCGCGTGCTCGCCAGGGTCATCAGCGAAAACATCCGTCGCCCCTCCGATCTCGCCGCGCGCTATGGCGGTGAGGAGTTTGCCGTGGTGCTGGCCGAGACTGACAGAAGCGGTGCACTGCGAATTGCCGAAAATATCCGCGCTGCAGTCGAGCAACTGCCACCGTTCGAAGGCGACGAGTCCCCCATCACCGTCAGCATCGGCCTCTGTACCTCTACAGGACAACCGGGCGAGAGCCTGGAAAACCTGATGTATGCGGCCGACAAGGCGCTGTATCAGGCCAAGCATCGCGGACGTAACCGGGTGGTCGCCAGTTGAAAGATCGCAGCCAGTCGTCGGAGCTGCCGCAGGCTGCGGATCTTTTAAAAGAACCATGAAAGGCCAACGCCGAGCGTTGGCCTTTTTCTTTTGAGCAGCCTCTACGGGATGCAGGTTCTCAAAAAAGACAGTTGATTGAGTCACTGTCAGGACGTCGAGAGTGCTGAAGCACGACCGATGGCCATCGTCCGTTTCATTCGATTAGTTGTCCTGATTGAGCATTTTCGTAACCCAGGCAGTTACGTAAGCTGATTTCCCGTCGCGACCGCACGAGCGGAACGCTAACCGCCTGCGCTTCAAAGAGATCTTCCAGTCGCACGACCTGATTCGCAATGTCGATGAGCACATGGATTTCGATACTGCGGCCATCGTGTGGGAGTTTTCCAGGGCCAACGCGATTCACACCCAATACTTCCACTGAGGACGCCGGCATGACGCCGCAAACGCTTGCACCCATTGACTCGATCAGCCAGGAGAAGCATTCCTTGAGTGTCCTGGCCGTGCTCGTCGCTCTGTTTCTCGCTGCCATGGACAGCACTGCAGTCAGCACCATACTGCCGCAGATCAATGCGCAAATGCAGGACACAACGCTCTATCCCTGGGTTGTCTCGGGCTTCTTGCTACCTCTGGCACTGATTGCGCCGCTGGCCGGCGCACTGGCTGATCGGTTCGGAATTTCTTCGATGATGAAAGGCAGCCTGCTGATCTTCATCGCCGCATCGGCAGTGGTTGCCAGTAGCCAGAGCATGGTCATGCTGATTGCAGGCAGAGCCCTGCAAGGTATCGGGGCGGGTGGCATCATCGTTCTTTCCTACTCGATGCTGGCATCACTCTTCGAAGGGCCAAAGCGTGCCAGCATGCAGGGAATGCTCAGCAGTGTCTGGGGCCTGGCTGCAGTATTGGGCCCTGTAGCGGGTACGGCACTGGGCAGCACCTTGAGCTGGCGTGCAGTTTTTTGGCTCAATCTGCCACTGGGCTTTTTGGCATTGATGGTGCTGCTTTTCACCCCCGTGATCGGCCGAGGCCGATCAGCCAGGACTGTGGATCCCATAGCGCAGGTTTTTTTGGCCATCGCCGCTTGTGCAGGACTGTTCATGTTAAGCAGTCAGCACCTTGACATGATCCCGCACCCGATATCGACGCTGGCGATTGTGATGCTCATCAGTGTTGTAGCACTGGTAGCTCGAGTTCGCGCGGCACCCGCCGGCAGTCCGGTGCCGTTGAGTTTCTTTGATCGGCCAGCGCTGGGAGCGGTCATGGCTTTGGTGGTTATCTCGAGCATCGGCTTGTACGCCACGGTCAGCTTGTTGCCCATCGCTCTCAGCCGTACGTCGGGCAGCGCATTGTCGACAGGGTTGCTGATCATGCTGGCCGCGTTGGGCTGGGTGGTAGGCGCGACCGTCTGTGGCAAGCGTCTGTCGAGCGTCGGCTTCAGGTCCATGGCAATAGCTGGGATGTCGATGCTGATGCTCGGTTGCATAGGGGTGGCTGCGGGACTGCAATGGTCGCAGTGGTTGGCCATTGGTGCAGGCCAGGTACTGGTCGGACTGGGGATGGGCTTGACGGCCACTACGACCCTGGTGCTCGCGCAGAACAGCGCCCCGCATGATCAGCTGGGAGCCTACACGTCCACGGTGCAATTTCTGCGTAACCTTGGCGCGGCGTTCGGCGTCAATGCGATGGTGGCTATTGCGCTGTACCTGCCGCCCAACCGGGCCTACCAGGTCACTTTCCTGCTGCTAGGTCTTTTGATGACGGTCGGTTTACTCTTTGCCTTTGGACTGCCTTCGCGCGGCGGACCGCAAAAAAGGTAGACGGAGTAGCAATGCGTTTCGCTGACATGGATCACACAGCATTAGTTATTGAAAGGCAGTTGAGCAGGATGGCCGATGAGGAGAGCGAGCCTCATCGACACCATCTCGGGCAATTCGTGTTAGTGAAAAAGGGCGTGCTCCATGGCAATGCCATCGAGCAACGCTGGTTACTCAAACCGGGAATGGCGGTCTGGATTCCGCCACAGACCTTGCACTCTGGTGAGGCTTACACACAGGTAGACCTCACGGTCTTGTACCTTGGCCCTGAACTGTGCGAACGCCTCTCTCCGAGCATCAAGCTGATCGATGCCTCCCTGCTGATCATCGCCCTGTGCGACCGATTGGCCGAGGAAAGCACTCGGCCGCTTTCCAAACAACGGCGCGGCAGCATGTTGCAATTGTTGTTCGAGGACATCGAAGAACTGGCGCCCAGCAATATGGTCCTGCCTTTACCGCGTGACGCACGGCTCAAGCGTGTCACCGAGCAACTGATTGCCAAGCCTGGGATGCGTAGGAACCTGACCGAATGGGGTCGCGAGGTAGGCGCCACCGAGCGGACTCTGGCGCGCCTGTTTCGCAAGGATACCGGTTTACGTTACACGGACTGGCACAACCGTCTGCTGCTCGTGGAGGCATACCGTGGCCTGGCGGTCGAGAACACCAACGAGACCCTGGCGCAGCACCTGGGATTTGCCTCGGGCGATTCGTTTGGTCACTGGTTTCGGCGCGTCACCGGTAGTAGCCCAGGCCAGGTGCGCAGTACCTTGCAGGCCGTGAGCACGGGCTCCGAGCAATGACTGCCGGCTGCTCAGCAGATCCATCCGGGGGTTGTAGGTCAGGCGACATGCACGTCACTGATCTTGCTGGTGATGCTGCAAAGCCATTTTGACCTGGATCTGTTAACCCTGAAAATCTTCTGATGCGCCACTTGGCATACTACCGAAAAATAACGCACGGCCGTCCACAGCATCATTGCCCTTGGCTAACACTTCCCTTTTGTCGGGTGTAGAAGACGTCCACCTCCGAGTCACCAGCGTCGCCACCACAGCCAAGCTGGTTGCGTTTGCGCGCAACGCGCCATGCATGCCTTACGCACCATAAAAAAAGGCCACCCGAAGGCAGCCTTTAAAAACTAGAGAGGTTTTTGCTTACACGGCCGCAACGGGACGCATGTAAGAGATCGGTGCAGTACTGGCGTCTTCAAACGTCACGACTTCCCAAGCATCTTTCTGCTCAATCAATTTGCGCAGAAGCTGGTTGTTCAGTGCGTGGCCCGACTTGAAGCCTTTGAACTCACCAATCAGGCTATTGCCCAGCAGGTAGAGGTCACCAATTGCATCGAGGATCTTGTGCTTAACGAATTCGTCTTCGTAGCGAAGGCCGTCTTCGTTCAGTACTCCATCCGCGTCGACCACGATGGCGTTTTCAACGCTACCGCCGAGTGCGAGGTTGTGCTTGCGCAGGTACTCGATATCACTCATGAAACCAAAGGTCCGGGCGCGGCTGACTTCTTTTACGAACGAAGTGCTGGAAAAATCCACGCTGGCACTTTGAGTGCGGTCACGAAACACCGGGTGATCGAAATCGATCTCGAAGCTCACTTTGAAGCCTTCGAAAGGGACGAAAGTGGCGCGCTTGTCGCCATCTTCCACTGTCACTTCACGCAGGATCCGGATGAACTTCTTGGCTGCGTCCTGTTCTTCCAGGCCAGCCGATTGAATCAGGAATACGAAGGGTCCAGCGCTACCATCCATGATCGGGACTTCGGACGCGGAGAGCTCGACGTAGGCGTTATCGATGCCCAGGCCAGCCATGGCCGAGAGCAAATGCTCCACCGTGTCCACTTTGACGTCACCGTTGACCAGTGTCGTCGACATAGTGGTTTCACCAACGTTTTCCGCGCGAGCAGGAATCTGCACCACAGGGTCCAGGTCGGCACGACAAAACACGATGCCGGTGTCTACAGGTGCTGGCTTGAGGGTCAGGTATACCTTCTCCCCGGAGTGCAGGCCTACACCTGTGGCACGGATAATATTTTTCAGGGTGCGTTGTTTAATCATGGCTTGGGCCGCTTCAGCGCAAATTGCGAACTGGTATCAACAAAGGCTGGCGATAATAGCAGACCAGACCTTTGCTGAACACCAATCACCTTCATAGCCCTGATACATTCCATCAATCGGCCTGACGACGCAGGAATGCCGGGATGTCCAGGTAGTCCAGATCGTCTTGCGGATTCATCTTCGCGGCAGTCGCAGCACCGGCTTGAGCCTGGTTGCGCATGACGGTCGGACGGTCCAGGTCACGGTAGTTTACCGCTGGCTGTTCCTGGCGTGCAGGGGATTGTTGTTGTGGCTGCGAAGCCATGGAGGTGTGAACGGTGTTGTCGATGACCTTGACAGGCTTCTCGATTTTCGCGCCCAGACCGGTGGCAACCACGGTAACGTGCAGCTCGTCGCGCATGTCCGGATCGATAACGGTACCGACCTTGACCATGGCGTGTTCGGAAGCGAAGGCTTCGATGATGCTACCCACGTCGGAGTACTCACCCAGAGACAGGTCAGGACCGGCGGTGATATTCACCAGGATACCGCGTGCACCTTGCAGGTTCACGTCTTCGAGCAGCGGGTTACGGATAGCCGCTTCGGTCGCTTCACGCGCACGGTTAGGACCGCTGGCGCAGCCAGTGCCCATCATCGCCATGCCCATTTCGCTCATCACGGTACGGACGTCGGCGAAGTCGACGTTGATCATGCCCGGACGCTTGATGATGTCGGAGATACCGCGAACGGCACCGGCCAGTACATCGTCGGCCTTGGCGAAAGCCGACAAGAGGCTTGCGTCTTTACCGAGGATGGTCAGCAGCTTCTCGTTGGGAATGGTGATCAGCGAGTCGACGCTTTCAGACAGCAGGCGGATGCCTTCGTCTGCGATCTGCATGCGCTTGCGACCTTCGAACGGGAACGGACGAGTCACTACCGCAACGGTGAGGATCCCCATTTCCTTGGCCACTTCGGCAATGATCGGCGCAGCACCGGTACCGGTACCGCCGCCCATGCCGGTGGTGATGAACACCATGTTTGTGCCTTGCAGCACTTCGGCGATGCGCTCGCGGTCTTCCAGAGCGGCCTGACGACCGACCTCAGGGTTCGCGCCAGCACCCAGACCTTTGGTCACGCCGGTGCCCAATTGCAGGATGGTCCGCGCGCCGATGCTTTTCAGCGCTTGGGCATCAGTGTTGGCGCAGATGAACTCAACGCCTTCAATGTTGCTCTTGACCATGTGATTCACAGCGTTGCCGCCGCCACCGCCAACACCGATAACTTTAATAACCGGGCTTGCGGGGATGTTGTCTACGAGTTCGAACATTTTCCCTCTCCTTACATTCTCTAGTTTTTTTCGCCTACTGCGCCTACTGCGTACAACGGTGCTGCGGTGTCACGGTGTTGCGGTAAATCTTCAGAAATTGCCCTGGACCCAGCTTTTGATGCGATCGATCAACGGGCTTTTGGCCTCTTCGTTGTTGTAGCTATCGCGACTGCTGCTGATCCCCGAGAAGGAAATGCCATCGGACTGCTTTTGCAGGCCATACATCAGCAAACCAACGCCGGTGGAATAAATCGGGTTGCGCACTACGTCGTCCAGGCCTCTGACGCCATGCGGTACGCCCAGGCGTACCGGCATGTGGAAAATCTCTTCGGCCAGTTCGACCGCGCCTTCCATCTTCGAAGTACCGCCGGTCAGCACGATGCCGGCCGGGATCAGGTCTTCGTAGCCGCTACGACGCAGCTCGGCCTGGATCAGCGTGAACAGCTCGTCGTAACGCGGCTCGACCACTTCGGCCAGGGCCTGACGGGACAGCTCGCGCGGCGGACGATCACCGACGCTTGGGACCTTGATGGTTTCACCGGCGCCGGCCAGTTTGGCCAGGGCGCAGGCGTAGCGGATCTTGATTTCTTCGGCGTACTGGGTCGGAGTGCGCAACGCCATGGCGATGTCGTTGGTCACCTGGTCACCGGCAATCGGGATCACCGCGGTGTGACGAATCGCGCCTTCGGTGAAGATCGCGATATCGGTGGTACCGCCACCGATGTCCACCAGGCACACGCCCAGCTCTTTCTCGTCATCGGTCAGTACCGAGTACGCCGACGCCAGTTGTTCGAGAATGATGTCGTCGATTTCCAGGCCACAACGACGCACGCATTTCTCAATGTTCTGTGCAGCGTTCACCGCGCAGGTGACCACGTGGACCTTGGCTTCCAGACGTACGCCGGACATGCCCAAAGGCTCGCGCACGCCTTCCTGGTTATCGATCACGTAATCCTGCGGCAGCGTGTGCAGTACGCGCTGATCCGCCGGAATCGCCACGGCCTGGGCCGCATCGAGCACGCGCTCAAGGTCGGCCGAGCTGACTTCGCGATCACGAATCGCCACGATGCCGTGGGAGTTCAGGCTGCGAATGTGATTGCCCGCCACACCGACGAACGCCGAGTGAATCCGGCAGCCAGCCATCAGTTGCGCTTCTTCGATCGCACGCTGAATGGACTGCACGGTGGATTCGATATTCACCACCACGCCCTTCTTCAGGCCGCGGGAGGGGTGAGTACCGATCCCGACGATTTCCAGTTGGCCATCGGCCGCGACCTCGCCTACCAGCGCCACCACCTTGGAGGTGCCGATATCCAGACCGACGATCATTTTGCCGCTTTGCACGTTTGCCATGGTCCTGCCTCTTCTCAATTCTTCGCGACAGCGCGTTGGGCCGTCGTGGGCGCTACAGGTTCCCGCCAGCCAACGGCCAGGCCGTTGGCATAACGCAGGTCGATGCGCGCAATGTTCGTAATCTGTTCTTTAAGCGTCTTGTCGTAGATGGCAATGAAGCGGCGCATCTTTTCCACCAGGTGATCGCGTCCCAGCAACAGCTCGATCCCAGGGCCCGCGCTACCCGCGCCAGTGGTCAGAAACCAGCTGCCGCGTTCACGCAATTCCAGCCGGGCAATCGAGAAGCCCAATGGCCGTAACATCTGGCTCAACACCTGATACTGCTGCATCACTTGCTGCTGGGCCCGTTGTGGGCCGAACAGCTGTGGCAAATGTTCGTAGTTGGCCAATTCACGCGGCGTAAACGCCTGCCCCTGGTTGTTCAGCAACGCTTCGTCACCCCAACGGGCCACGGGCAGTTGCTCCTCCAGGCGAATCACCACCTGGTCAGGCCAGACGCGACGCACTTCGGCGTGGGCAATCCATGGCATCTGTTCCAGCTCGGTACGCATGCTCGCCAGGTCAATGGTGAAGAAGCTCGCCGCCACGTACGGGGCGATCCGCTGCTGCACTGCTTGCTGGCTGATGTAACTCAAATCGCCCTGCACGTTGATCTTGGTGATCGGCCGATCGGCGTACGGCAGCAAGCGCTGTGCACCTTCGTAAGTACCGAACCCCAACGCGACCAACAGCACGGGCCAGAACAAGGCTTTGAGAAAACCAAAATTGGCTTTCGGCAGGCGCACCGACATCGGCTCTTTGGCCACCATTCGGCTGGCACCCCGCGGCACCGGCTTGCGGCCGGGTGCGGATGGCTGATGACGTAGCTGGGCGCCTTGCATGGTCTTAACCTCGCGGCTCTACGTGACTGCCAACACTGGCCGCCAGGATCGCCAGCACCAACTGCTGGAAATCCAGACCGGCGGCGCGTGCGGCCATCGGGACCAGACTGTGGTCGGTCATGCCCGGTGCGGTATTGACTTCCAGGAACCAGAACTGCCCATCGGCGTCCTGCATCACGTCAGCCCTTCCCCAACCGGCGATACCCAGCGCCTCACAGGCTTTTGCCGTGAGGTCCATGAGTTCTTGTTCTTTAGCGCTATCGAGGCCACACGGGATCCGGTACTGGGTATCGGAAGCCAGGTACTTGGCGTCGTAGTCGTAGAAAGTGTGAGGCGTGCCCAGAGCGATCGGTGGCAACACCTGATCACGCAGGGTCGCAATGGTGAACTCCGGACCTTGAATCCATTGCTCGACCAACACTTGCGAATCGTAGGTACTGGCCGCTTTCCAGGCTTCGATCAATTCTGCTGCCGAAGTCACTTTGGCCATACCGATACTTGAACCTTCATGCGCCGGTTTGACGATCAAAGGGAAGCCCAGTTCCGTCGCCGCCAAAATACAGTCGGCTTCGCTGGTCAGTACCGCGTGACGTGGCGTCGGAATGCCGAGGCTGTGCCAGACCTGTTTGGTCCGCAGCTTGTCCATGGCCAGTGCAGAGGCAAGGATGCCGCTGCCGGTGTACGGAATACCCAGGCATTCGAGCAAACCCTGCATGCTGCCGTCTTCACCGCCACGACCGTGGAGAATGATGAACGCGCGGTCGATTTTTTCGTTCAGCAGGCGCTGCAGGAAATCGTCGCCGACGTCGATGCCGAACGCATCCACGCCAGCGGACTGCAGCGCTTCAAGCACCGCGTTACCGGATTTCAGCGAAACCTCACGCTCGGCGCTTTTGCCACCGAACAGCACGGCCACGCGGCCGAAGTCTTTCGGAGCGATTGTCGAGAACAGGTTGGCGTAGGCTGCAGTCATTTCAACTTTCCTTCGTTAGGAGCGACAACCGCACCCGCGAACAACGGACTATTCAACAGTTTCGGTGCAAGACCACCGATATCACCGGCGCCCTGGCACAACAGGATGTCGCCGGCACGCAGCAGCGGCTTGACCACAGGCGCGAGGTCGACACCGCGCTCGATGTAGATCGGGTCGAGCTGACCGCGCTGGCGGATGCTGTTGCACAGTTTGCGGCTGTCAGCCCCCGGAATCGGCTCTTCGCCGGCCGGGTAGACTTCCATCAGCAGCAGCACGTTGGCGTCGGCCAGGACATTGACGAAATCGTCGTACAGGTCGCGGGTGCGGCTGTAGCGGTGCGGCTGGTAAACCATCACCAGGCGGCGCTCTGGCCAGCCACCGCGCACGGCTTTGATCACCGCTGCAACTTCGGTCGGGTGGTGACCATAGTCGTCCACCAGCATCACGTTGCCGCCTTCGACCGGCAGTTCGCCGTAGACCTGGAAGCGTCGGCCAACACCCTGGAAGCCCGACAGCCCCTGAACGATGGCTTCATCGCTGACGCCCTCGTCGGTCGCAATGCAGATGGTCGCCAGCGAGTTCAGTACGTTGTGATTGCCCGGCATGTTCACCGAGACATCCAATGGTTCGCGATCAGGGCGCAGCACGGTGAAGAAGGTCTGCATGCCTTGCTGGCGAACATTGATGGCGCGTACGTCGGCATCTTCGCTGAAGCCGTAGGTCATGGTCGGACGTTTGACCAGCGGCAGGATTTCACGCACCACCGGGTCGTCCAGGCACATCACCGCCAAACCGTAGAACGGCAGGTTGTGGAGGAACTCGACGAAGGTTTTCTTCAGTTTGTTGAAGTCACCGTCGTAGGTCGCCATGTGGTCGGCGTCGATGTTGGTGACCACGGCCACCAGCGGCTGCAGGTGCAGGAAACTGGCGTCGCTTTCGTCGGCTTCGGCGATCAGGTAACGGCTGGTGCCCAGTTGGGCATTGGTGCCTGCTGCATTCAGGCGGCCACCGATCACGAAGGTCGGGTCCAGGCCACCGGCCGCGAACACCGAAGCGATCAGGCTGGTGGTGGTGGTTTTGCCGTGAGTACCGGCGACGGCGATGCCGTGGCGGTAGCGCATCAGCTCGGCGAGCATTTCGGCACGCGGCACCACGGGGATACGACGTTCAAGGGCCGTCGCGACTTCCGGGTTGGAAGGGTTCACGGCACTCGACACCACCAGTACATCGGCGGTCGCGGCATTTTCGGCGCGGTGGCCGATGAAAATCTGGGCGCCGAACGATTCGAGACGCTCGGTCACCGGCGACGCCTTCAGGTCGGAACCGGACACTTGATAGCCCAGGTTCAGCAACACTTCGGCAATGCCGCACATGCCCACACCGCCGATTCCGACGAAGTGGATGCGACGGATGCGGCGCATTTCCGGTTGCGGCATGGCTTTCTGATTTTCAACCATGAACCACCTCCAGGCAGATATCGACCACGTTGCGGGTTGCATCAGGTTTGGCCAGGCGACGAGCGGCGCCAGCCATGTCGTTGAGTCGTTGCGGTTGCATCAAGACCTCTGTCAGGCGTGCAGCGAGATCCGCTGCGCCAGTCGTTCTTTGCGGCATCAGGAAGGCAGCGCCTTCACGAGCCAAATATTCGGCATTGCGGGTCTGGTGATCGTCGATCGCGTGGGGCAAAGGCACCAGCATCGAGGGCAGACCGGCAGCAGCCAGCTCACTGACAGTCAGCGCGCCAGCGCGACAGACCACCAGGTCGGCCCAGCCATAGGCTTGGGCCATGTCTTTGATGAAAGGCTGCACTTGCGCCTCGACACCGGCCGTGCGATAGCGCTCGGCAGTCACTTCATCGTGGTTTTTACCGGCCTGATGAAACACTTCCGGACGCAGTTCAACAGGCACCTGCGACAGGGCTTCAGGCAGCAATTTGTTCAACGGTTCTGCGCCCAGGCTTCCGCCCAGGATCAGCAAACGCGCTTTGCGTCCGGCCAGGGCTGGACGCGCTGTATCGAGGAACAACTCGGTGCGCACCGGGTTACCGGTAGTGCGCCGGCTGCCACTGGCAGCAAAGGTGTCCGGGAAAGCTTCGCAGACTCGCGCGGCCAACGGCACCAGCAACCGATTGGCGGTACCGGCGACGGCGTTCTGTTCATGAACGATCACGGGCACGCCAGCCAGTTTGGCGGCTACGCCACCAGGACCGGTGACATATCCGCCAAAGCCCAGGACGCAGACCGGCTTCAGCTGGCGAATGACGGCACGGGCCTGCCAGATCGCCTTGAGCAATACAAAAGGTGCCTTGAGCAGCGACAGCTTGCTCTTGCCACGCAGGCCGCTGACGTTGATCAGGTGCAACGGCAGGCCGGCATTCGGGACCAGTTCGTTTTCGATTCCGCGAGGCGTCCCGAGCCAGTGCACGGTATAGCCGCGCGCTTGAAATTCGCGAGCGCAGGCCAGCGCCGGGAACACGTGGCCACCGGTGCCGCCCGCCATGATCAGCACGTTAGCGCCCATGGGTCGGCTCCTCGGCGAAGTCACTCTCGCTGAATTCCATCTCTTCGCTGCCCAAGTGGGTTCGACTCTCCCATTCGATGCGCAACAACAAGCCAAGACAGGCGCAGCAGATCACCAACGAACTGCCGCCGTAACTGAGGAACGGCAAGGTCAGGCCCTTGGTCGGCAGCAGGCCGACGTTCACCCCGATATTGATCAGGAACTGACCAATCCACAGGAACGACAAGCCGTAGGCGACATAGGCGGCAAAGAATTGCTTGGCCTTTTCTGCCCACAACCCGATGTACATGCCGCGTATGCACACGAAGACGAACAGCGCGACGGTGGCCAGGGAGCCGACCACGCCCAGTTCTTCGGCCAGAACCGAGAACACGAAGTCGGTGTGCGCTTCCGGCAGGTAGAACTGTTTCTGCACGCTGTTGCCCAGGCCAACGCCCAGCCACTCACCGCGACCGAAGGCGATCAGTGCCTGGGTCAACTGGTAGCCGGAACCGAACTGGTCGGCCCAAGGATCGGTGAAGGTGGTCAGACGCGCCATTCGATAAGGCTGCATCTTGATCAGCAGCACCACCGCCACCACCGCCAGTATCACCATCAAGGTGAAGCGGAACAGCCCGACGCCGCCCAAAAACAGCATCGCCGCCGCGGCCCCCATCATCACGACGGTGGCACCGAAGTCGGGCTCCATCAGCAGCAGGCCGGCCATTGGCAGCAGCACGATGAACGGCTTGAAGAAGCCCATCCAGCTTTCGCGCACTTCTTTCTGGCGACGCACCAGATAACCAGCGAGGTAGATCACCACAAAGACCTTGGCAATCTCGGAAGGCTGGACGTTGAAGAAGCTGAAACCGATCCAGCGCATCGAACCGTTCACCTCACGGCCGATCCCCGGGACGATTACCATCACCAGCAAACCGAATGCACCGATCAGCATCAGCCAGCCCAGGCGTTGCCAGGTAGCGATCGGAATCATCATGGTGACGATGCAGGCACCCAAGCCGAGCACGATGTAAATCAGGTGACGAATCATGTAATACAGGGCACTGCCCGACTGCACTGCCGCCACTTCGGTCGATGCCGATGCAATCATGATCAGCCCCAGCCCCAGCAACGCCATGCAACCGGCGAGCATCGGGAAGTCGAGGTCGATACCGCGCCCGGTGATGATCGGCGACGGGTACGGCTTGATGATATTTCTCAAGCTCATGCCAAGTCCTCCACGGCCCGGGCGAACAGGTGCCCACGCTCTTCGTAGTTCTTGAACATGTCAAAACTGGCGCACGCCGGCGACAGCAGCACCGCATCGCCTGGCTGGGCGATGGCGCGGCATTGCTCGACCGCTTCGATCAGCGAGTTGACGCGAATCAGTGGCACGGCATCGCCGATGGCCTGGCCAATCAGCTCGGCGTCACGCCCCATTAACACTACGGCGCGGCAGTTGGCCGCGACCGGATCACGCAGGTCCTTGAACTCGGCACCTTTGCCATCGCCACCGGCGATCAGCACCAGCTTGCCTTGTATATCTGCGCCCAGGCCTTCGATAGCGGCCAAGGCAGCGCCAACGTTGGTGGCTTTGGAATCGTTGTAGTAGCTCACGCCATTCAGATCGCGGACCCACTGGCAGCGATGCTCAAGCCCGGCGAAAGTCCGCAGGCTCGAGAGCATGGCATCGAACGGCAGGCCCACGGCGTGCCCCAGGGCCAAGGCCGCGAGGGCGTTGGACTGGTTATGCGCGCCACGAATTTTCAACTCGCGTACCGGCATCAGGTTCTGGAATTCAAAGGCCAGATACTTCTCGCCATTTTCCTCGCGCAGACCAAAGGCCTTGAAATCCGGCTTGTTCAGCCCGAAGGTCCAGCACGGCAGGCCCTCGCCCATCAACGGACGACTCAACGCATCCTGACGATTGACCACCACTTGCTTCGCGCCACGGAAGATCCGGTGCTTGGCCAGGTGATAGGCCGGCAGACCGCTGTAACGGTCCATATGGTCTTCGCTGATGTTCAGCACGGTGGCCACTTCGGCGCCCAGCTGATCGGTGGTCTCCAGCTGGAAGCTCGAGAGTTCCATCACGTATAGCTCGACGTCGTCGCTCAGCAGATCGAGTGCCGGAGTACCGAGGTTACCGCCCACCGCCACGCGCTTGCCGGCCGCTGCCGCCATTTCGCCGACCAGCGTGGTCACGGTGCTTTTTGCGTTGGAGCCGGTAATGGCGACAATCGGCGCCTTCGCATTACGTGCGAACAATTCGATATCACCCGACAGCTTCACGCCACGGGCAGCCGCCGCCTGCAGGGCCGGTGTCGCCAAGGCCAGGCCAGGGCTCACGTAGAGCTCGTCGGCACGGCAGAGGAATTCGACATCCAGCTCGCCACAACGCACTTCCACCTGCGGGTAGTCACGACGCAGCGTGGCCAGCTCCGGTGGATTTTCCCGCGTATCGGCGACAGCGAACGACACTCCCCGGTTCGCCAGGAAGCGAACCAGGGACATGCCGCTCTTGCCGAGGCCGACAACGATGCGGAAGTGGTCAGAAGCGATCAGAGACACTTGTTCTACCTCAGCTTCAGGGTGGCAAGGCCGACCAGTACGAGAATCACGGTGATGATCCAGAAACGGACGATCACGCGTGGCTCGGGCCAGCCCTTGAGTTCAAAGTGGTGGTGAATCGGTGCCATGCGGAACACGCGGCGACCGGTCAGCTTGAAAGAGGCAACCTGAATGACCACCGACAGGGTTTCCATCACGAACACGCCGCCCATGATGAACAGGACGATTTCCTGGCGGACAATCACTGCGATGGTGCCCAACGCTGCGCCCAGCGCCAGTGCGCCGACGTCGCCCATGAAGACTTGAGCCGGGTAGGTGTTGAACCAGAGGAAACCCAGGCCGGCGCCGATCAGCGCACCGCAGAACACGATCAGCTCACCTGCGCCCGGTACATAAGGGATCAGCAGGTATTCGGCGAATTTCACGTTACCCGACAGGTAGCAGAAGATCCCCAGCGCGCCGCCGACCATCACGGTTGGCATGATCGCCAGGCCATCGAGGCCGTCAGTCAGGTTGACCGCGTTGCTGGAGCCAACGATCACGAAGTAGGTCAGGACCACGAAGCCAATGCCGAGCGCGATGCTGGCGTCTTTGAACATCGGCACGATCAAGGTCGTTTCAACCGCGCTGGGTGCAGTCATATAAAGGAATATCGCCGCGCCCAGGCCGAACACCGACTGCCAGAAGTATTTCCAGCGGCTCGGCAAGCCACGAGAGTTTTTCTCGATGACTTTGCGGTAATCGTCGACCCAGCCCACGGCACCAAACAGCAGCGTGACCAGCAACACGACCCACACATAGCGGTTGTGCAGGTCTGCCCAAAGCAAGGTGCTGACACCGATGGCGGTCAGAATCAGTGCGCCGCCCATGGTCGGAGTGCCCGACTTGGACAAGTGCGATTGCGGGCCGTCATTACGGACAGACTGGCCGATCTGGCGGTTCTGCAACGTGCGGATCATCCATGGACCCAGGCACAGCGACAACGACAACGCGGTCAGCACACCGAGAATCCCGCGCAGGGTCAGGTACTGAAAGACCGCGAAGCCTTTGTAGAACTGTTGCAGATACTCCGCTAACAACAGCAGCATTAATGGTTCTCCCCGCTCGAACCGCACAAAGCCGCAACGACGTTTTCCATCGCAGCGCTTCGCGAGCCCTTGATCAAAATAGTGGTGTTTGTATCGTGTTCGGCGCCCAGCGCCGCGATCAGATCAGCCTGATTGGCAAAGTGACGAGCCTGTTCACCGAAGGCTGCGACGGCATGCGCCATCATCGGGCCAACGGCATAAAGCGCGGAAACCTTGCCGCTGGCGTACGCGCCAACGTCACGGTGCCCCTGCTCCGCCCACTCGCCCAACTCGCCAATATCTCCGAGCACCAGAATGGTGCGGCCGGAAAAGCCGGCGAGTATATCAACGGCGGCGCACATTGAGGTGGGGTTCGCGTTGTAAGAGTCATCAATTACGCGCATGCCATTGGTCGCCAGTTGCGCCACGGCACGGCCCTTGACCGGTTGCACCGCATTCAACCCCGTGGCGATACCGAACAGCGACACACCCAGAGCATGCGCGGCAGCCGCGGCGGCCAAGGCATTGGCAACGTTGTGGGTGCCAAGCAGGTTCAGTTGAACCTGTTCGACGCCTTGCGGACTGTGCAGCGTGAAGGACGGGCAACCGCGGACGTCTCGAGCCAGATCAGTGGCATGGAAATCGGCACGGCTGTCGTTCAGGGCAAAGCTCAGCACCTGACGACCCACGGCACGCTTCTTCCAGATATCAAACGCCTTGTCGTCGAGGTTCAGAACGGCGACGCCATCGGCGTCCAGCCCTTCGAGAATCTCGCCCTTGGCTTCAACGATTTTTTCCGGGCCGCCGAATTCGCCGACGTGGGCGGTCCCGGCGTTGTTGATCACGGCTACATGCGGCTTGGTCATGCCGACGGTGTAGGCAATCTCGCCGATCCGCGAAGCACCCAGTTCGATAACGGCTGCGGTGTGTTCCGCAGCCAGTTCGAGCAAGGTCAGCGGAACGCCGAGGTCATTGTTCAGGTTGCCACGGGTCGCCAGTACCGGACCGCGCGTGCGCAGGATGCTCGCGAGCATTTCCTTGACCGTGGTCTTGCCGCTGGAGCCGGTAATCGCCGCGACCGGATTCGAATACGCCGCACGATTCAGCGCGCCGAGTTCGCCAAGGGCCTGACGAGTATCCGTGACCAGTAGCTGAGGCAACGTGGAGTTCGTCACTTCACGCTCGACCAGGGCCGCGACCGCGCCTTTGGCAGCCACGTCATTCAGGTAGTCATGTCCATCGAAACGCGGCCCGGTCAGGGCAACAAACAACTGGCCCGGCTTGATCGCCCGGCTGTCGATGCTGACGCCATCGAAGCTGCTGTCGGCAGTCAGCAGGCGGCCGGCCAATGGGCCAGCCACTTCGCTCAATTTCAAGGCTTTAAGCATGGGCCACCTCCCACGCGGTCAAGGCACGGTCGGCCTCCACCAGATCGGAGAAGTCATGGCGCACGCCGTTGATTTCCTGGTAGTCCTCATGACCTTTACCGGCCAGCACAATCACGTCATCGGCGCTGGCGCTGGCGATCAACTGGGCAATCGCCTGGCCACGACCGGCGACGAATCGAACGTTATCCACCGCCGTGAAACCGGCGCGGATGTCGTCGAAAATCTGTGCAGGGTCTTCGCTGCGCGGGTTGTCATCGGTGACCAGCACGCCGTCAGCCAGACGCTCGACCACTTCGGCCATCAGCGGACGCTTGCCGCGATCGCGGTCACCGCCGCAACCGAACAGGCAGAGCAATTTGCCCTTGGCGTGTGGACGCAGGGCCATCAGGACTTTTTCCAGCGCATCCGGGGTATGGGCGTAGTCGACCACCACCAGCGGCTGAGTACCGCCGCCCAGACGCTGCATGCGACCGGCCGGACCTTCGAGTTGTGGCAGTACGTGGAGGATTTCATCCAGCGCGTAATCCAGACCGAGCAAGGCACCGACAGCGGCCAGTACGTTGCTCAGGTTGAAACGGCCGAGCAAGGCACTGCGTAAATGGTGTTCGCCCTGCGGCGTTACCAGTGTGGCGCGCACGCCTTCATCGTCGAACTGCGCTTCACGGCAATAGAGGTAGGCGCTGGCGTCTTCGAGACTGTAAGTGATCAGTCGCGACTCACCCTTTTCAGCCGCGAGTTGCCGACCGAACGCGTCGTCCAGGTTGATCACCCGGCACTTCAGATCGTTCCAGGCAAACAGCTTGGCCTTGGCCTCGCCATAGGCTTGCATGGTCCCGTGATAATCCAGGTGATCGCGCGACAGGTTGGTCATCACCGCCACATCGAACGCCAATGCCGTCACGCGCCCTTGATCCAGGCCGTGGGAGGACACTTCCATGGCCACGGCTTTGGCGCCGGCCTTTTTCAGGTCGGCCAGGGTTGCCTGTACTGCAATCGGGTTCGGCGTGGTGTGCAGGCCGCTTTCCAGTGCGCCGTAGAAACCGGTGCCCAGAGTGCCAACAATGCCGCAGTGCTGCCCCAACAGGTCCAGCGCTTGCGCGACCAGTTGGGTCACGCTGGTCTTGCCGTTGGTGCCGGTCACGCCAACCAGGTTCAGGTTACGGCTCGGGTCGCCATAAAAACGCCCGGCAATATCCGACAATTGCGCGGCCAGGCCCTTGACCGGAATCAGCGGCACATCGGTAATCGGCAGAACAGTCGCACCTTCGACTTCGTAGGCGACTGCGGCGGCACCACGTTGCAAGGCATCGGCAATGTGCGCACGACCGTCGAATTTAGCGCCTGGGACGGCCAGGAACAGGTCGCCCGCTCGGACATTACGGCTGTCCAGGGTTAGTTCGCGAATCAATAGATCACGGTCAGCGTGGGCGAAAATCTTGTTCAGGCTAAGCGACATCAGCCACGCCCTCCATTGGCTTTAACAGGGGTAACCGGGGCCGCGTTGGCTTGCTGGGTGGGCGGCAGGTTGTCCGGTGTGATATTCATCAGACGCAGAGTCCCGGACATCACCTTGCTGAACACCGGAGCCGAAACCAGACCACCGAAGTAACCGGCCTTGCTCGGTTCATCAATGACCACGACGATCGCGTAGCGCGGGTCGCTCATGGGACCAAAACCTGCGAACAGCGAGCGGTAGGAGTTCTCTGCGTAGCCTTTGGTGCCCACCGATGTCTTACGTGCAGTACCGGACTTGCCAGCGACGTGATAGGCCGGCACTTGCGCACGGAATACGCCGCGCGGCGCCTCGATCACCTGCTGCAACATGCCCTGCATGGTTTTCGCCACGGCTTCAGGAATCACTTGAGTAGTTTGCGCGGCCTTGTCAGTCTTGATCAGGGTCAGCGGTGCGATACGGCCGTTGTTGGCCAGCGCCGAGAAGGCGTGGACCAGCTGAATGGCGGTCACCGAAATGCCGTAGCCGTACGACAGCGTGGCCGTCTCGGCCTTGCGCCATTCGCGGTAGTTCGGCAGGTTGCCGACGCGCTCGCCCGGGAAACCCAGGCCGGTGTCCTGGCCGAGGCCGACTTTCTGCGCAAGACGGAAAATCGTTTCGCCGCCGATATCGAAGGCGACCTTACTCATGCCGACGTTACTGGAGTTGATCAGAATGCCGGTCAGGTCAAGCACCGGGCCTTCGGTCTTGGATACGTCCTTGATGGTGTATTTACCAATCTGCAAGCTGCCCGGGTACACCTCGACGGTGTCGCTCGGTTTCCAGCGGCCGGTTTCGATCGCGGCACTCATGGAGATCGCTTTCATGGTCGAACCCGGTTCGAACACATCGATCATCGCGCGGTTACGCATCATCGCCGGTTGCAGGTTGCGACGGTTGTTCGGGTTGTAGGTCGGCTGGTTGACCATGGCGAGAATCTCGCCGGTCTTGACGTCCATGATCACCAGGCTGCCAGCCTTGGCGCCGTTCTCGATGATCGCGTTGCGCAGCTCGCGGTTCGCCAGGTATTGCAGACGCAGGTCAATCGACAACGCCAAGGGCTTGCCGGCCTTGGCGTTTTTGGTCACTTGAACGTCTTTGATCAGTCTGCCGCGCCGGTCCTTGATGACCTGACGCTTGCCAGCGACACCAGCCAGCCATTCGTCGTACGCCAACTCCACGCCTTCACGCCCGTGGTCATCGATGTCGGTAAAGCCGACCATGTGCGCAGTGACTTCGCCGGCCGGGTAGAAACGCCGGAACTCTTCGATGCCGTAAACGCCCGGCACTTTCAGATCGAGCGCGACCTGGCCCTGCTCGGGGGTCAGCCCGCGCACCAGATAGATGAATTCTTTATTCGCCTGGGCTTCAAGTCGCTCGGCCAGGACTTTAGGGTCTTGGCCCAGCACCATCGCCAGTGCCGGCCACTTTTCCTTGGCCAGCTGCATTTCCTTGGGGTTGGCCCACAGGGTGGTGACCGGCGTGCTCACGGCCAACGGCTCGCCGTTACGGTCGGTGATCAAACCACGGTGAGCCGGGATCGGGATGTGTCGAACACTGCGCGCATCGCCCTGACCAATCAGGAAGTCACGGTCGATCACCTGCAGGTCGACAATGCGCCACGCGATGGCAACCACCATGACACCCAGCAAGCCAAGCACCACGCGAAACCGCCACGGAAAGAGTGCCCCTTCGAGTTTCATCATGGCGCCACCATCCGTACTTCAGCGGCGCCGGGAATGCGCATCTTCAGTTGTTCAGTGGCCAATACTTCGATACGGCTGTGAGCGGTCCAGGTGCTCTGCTCAAGAATCAACCGGCCCCACTCTGCCTGCGCCTTGTCGCGCACACTCAACTCGTTGTACAGCGAGTTCAGCAGTTGACGGTTCCAGTGAGCGCTATAGGAAACTCCGATCGCGGAGACCAATACGGCAATAAATAGCAGCAGCATGAAAAAGCTTCCGCCTGGAAGTGGCTTGGCGAAGAGCTTGCTCACCGAAGTTTCTCCGCGACACGCATGACGGCGCTACGGGAACGAGGGTTGGCTTTGAGTTCGGCTTCGCCAGCGAACTGCGGTTTGCCATGAATCTTGATTTTCGGCACAAAGGCTTCGAAACGTACCGGCAGGTTGCGCGGCAGGTTGTCGGTTTCGCCCTTGACCAGTTTGCGCATGAACTGTTTGACGATGCGGTCTTCCAGCGAGTGGAAGCTGATCACCACCAGGCGACCACCGACTTCGAGAGCTTCAAGCGCGGCTTCGAGGCCGGTCTCAAGATCGCCCAACTCGTTGTTGACGTGAATTCGCAGGCCCTGGAACGCGCGGGTAGCCGGGTTCTTGCCCTTCTCCCAGGCAGGGTTGGCGACTTTCAGGACTTCAGCCAGATCGCCAGTGCGCTCGAAGGGCTTGATATCGCGGCGCTCGGCCACGGCACGGGCCATACGACCGGAGAAGCGCTCTTCGCCGTACTCCTTGAACACGCGGGCAATTTCTTCGACGGGTGCGGTATTGACGAACTCTGCCGCACTGATCCCGCGAGACGGGTCCATGCGCATGTCCAGCGGGCCGTCATTGAGGAAGCTGAAGCCACGTTCCGGGTCGTCGAGCTGTGGCGAAGACACGCCCAGGTCGAGCAGAACGCCGCTGACCTTGCCGGCCAGACCGCGTTCGGCAACTTCCGAACCGAGCTCGGCAAAGCTGCGCTGCACAACGACAAAGCGGCCGTCTTCGGCCGCTAGCGTTTGCCCGGTGGCAATCGCCTGAGGATCTTTGTCGAACCCCAGCAACCGACCATCGGGTCCAAGCTGGCTGAGAATCAGGCGGCTATGCCCGCCGCGCCCGAACGTGCCATCCAGATAGCAGCCATCAGGGCGTACGGCGAGAGCCTCAACGGCTTCGTCAAGCAGTACGGTGATGTGGTTAAAGCCGCTATCAATAGTCACAGGATCAAATCACGCAGTTCATCAGGCATAGCGCCCGGTTGTTGAATAGCAGCCAGGTCAGCAGCAGAAACCGCATCCCAGGCATCCTCGTCCCACAATTGGAACTTGTTCAGTTGGCCTACCAGCATCGCGCGCTTATCCAATTTGGCGTATTCGCGCAGACGCGGTGGAACCAGAAAACGACCACTGCCATCGAGCTCGAGGTCGACGGCATTACCAATCAGCAAACGTTGCAAACGACGGTTCTCTTCGCGAAGCGAAGGCAGTGCGCGCAGTTTGGTTTCAATCAGCTCCCACTCATCGAGCGGGTAAACACATAAACAAGGATCAACGGCATCAATTGTGACAATTAACTGCCCGGAACTTCGCGAAACGAGCTCGTCACGATACCGGCTCGGCATGGCGAGACGGCCTTTTGCATCGAGACTGATAGCGTTAGCTCCGCGAAACACGTCAGCGTTTCTCCAAATTTTAGCGTTTTACGCTTAAAAAACCCACTTCATGCCACTTTCCGCCACTTGCGCACACTATAGGAATGCGCCCACCACACCGTCAAGGCACGGATTGAAGGAAAACCCTTACAGATCGGAGATTTAGCGCTGTAAAAGAAGGGGTTACGAGTATTTGGCGGATGATTTTGCTCAATAACTTGAAGCAGCACTGAAGGCTACGTTCAGAAGTTAAAGTGATTTGTTAAGAGTAAGATTTTTTCGGTATTACAAAAGCGCTTCTGCTATTGATTCAAGCAGGGAGGGTAATCGCCACTACATCAATGCCTCTGCTTGGGGCTCAGCAGATGGCCAACCAGTATTACCACGTCCTTCCGCCAAAGATTCAAGCCGAAGGAACAAAAAGGTGGAGAGTCGATCTATAAGCCGGGTTCTGTCTTGAACAGTCATTCGTCTACGATGGCCATCACTGGACATCTTTAGCAACCTACCCGGTCCCAGCGCGGGCCACGCCTTGGGACCCTATTTGGTCTTGCTCCAAGTGGGGTTTACCTAGCCACGAACTGTTGCCAGTCGTGCGGTGCGCTCTTACCGCACCTTTTCACCCTTACCGGCACCGAAGTGCTTAGGCGGTTATTTTCTGTGGCACTTTCCGTAGGCTCACGCCTCCCAGGCATTACCTGGCACTTCGCCCTATGGAGCCCGGACTTTCCTCCCCCCCCTAATTTTCATAGAGGGCAGCGACTGTCCAATCGACTCTCCGCCGCAAAGGTTAACGGCAGAGAGCCCGAAGAACAAGCGATAAAAGCCTTTTGCCGCTCTACAACCCGCGTTTTTACTCGCCTTTCTGTTTATCCAGGGCCACCTGGTAGAGAACGTTCTTGCGCTCACCGGTAATTTGCGCCGCCAACGCCGCAGCACGCTTGAGCGGCATTTCCTCGAGCAGCAGATTGAGAATACGCATCGCCTCGCTACTCACCGCCTCCTCACTCTCAGGCGCCGACCAACCAGACACCAACACCACACACTCGCCGCGCTGCTGATTGCTATCGTTCTCGACAAATGCACGCAACTCGGCCAACGGCAGCCCCTTGAGGGTTTCGAAGGTTTTGGTCAGCTCGCGAGCGAGCAGCGCCGGACGCTCAGGACCAAATACCAGCTCCATGTCCTGCAAGCATTCGAGAATCCGGTGTGGCGCTTCGTAAAAGATCAGCGTACGCGGCTCTTCCTTTATGGACTCCAGGCGCGCACGTCGCCCCACCGCCTTGGCCGGCAAAAAGCCTTCGAAGATGAACCGGTCGGATGGCAACCCCGCCGCAGACAACGCCGCAATCAGCGCGCAGGCACCGGGAACCGGCACTACATTGATACCTGCCGCCCGCGCCTGACGCACCAGGTGATAACCCGGATCAGAGATCAGCGGCGTTCCCGCATCGGAGATCAGCGCGACATTGTCACCAGCCAGCAAACGCGTGATGAAGCGACTGCCTTCATCGCGCTCATTGTGCTCATGACACGCCGCCAGCGGCGTGGCGATCCCGAAATGTTGCAGCAACCGCAAGGAGTGACGAGTGTCTTCAGCCGCGATCAACGCCACGTCACGCAAGATTTTCAGCGCCCGCGCACTGATGTCATCCAGGTTGCCGATGGGCGTCGCCACCACATAAAGCGAGCCAGCAACGGAATTCAAAGCACCTGGAGCAGTCAAAGCGCACACCTCATGATCGGTAAAACCGGCATTGTAGCGCGTAGAAGTGCCTTGAATACGCGCAGCGATCATCTTGCTCCACGCCCTTTTGTTGATCGCCGTAACATTTACACGACCTAAATTGAAGGTTTCACGCCAGTAACATCGCGCCCCGGCCAGCGCTTGGGTACAATTCCACGCTAATTTGATCGAGTATCAGGAACATTACATGATCGCTTGCCTGCGGCTGTTCTCTGCCCTCTGCCTCGCTGCTCTGTTGGCGGCTTGCGCCAGCTCGCCCTCCTCCAGCCTTGGCGAACTTCCACGGACTGCGGATGCCAGTATCGAGCAATTGCTCGAACAGGCCGCCACCAGCAAAACGCCGGAGAAGGCCGCCTTGTTGCGCCTGAGCGCGGCAGACCTGGCCTACCGCCAGGGTAATGCCGGCCAGTCGGCACAAATCCTTCAGCAGGTCCCAATGGACCAGTTGAAACCCGGCCAACAGGTATACGCCAGCACCCTGGCCGCCGAACTGGCGATGACTCGCAACCAGCCCAAGGCAGCACTGACCGCCTTGAGCCATCCGAGCCAGCAACACCTGAGCGAGATGCCGGTCGAGCAGCAAGTACGCACTGGCACCGTCCATGCGCGCGCCCTTGAAGCCGACGGTCAGACCCTGGCCGCCGCCCGCGAACGCATCTTTATCGCCCCACTGCTCAAGGATGACGCGGCCAGCAAAAACCACGAGGCCATCTGGGCACTCATTGCGTCCTTGCCGGCCGATCAACTGCAACCCATCACCACCGACGACCTCGGCGGCTGGATGAGCCTGGCCGTGGCGGTGAAAAACGCCGCTACGCTGGAACAGCAGCAGGCCGCCATCGACAACTGGCGCGCCCAGCACCCTAAACACCCTGCTGCACTTGTGCTGCCACTGCCCTTGACCAAACTCAAGGAACTGGCCAGCCAACCGATCAGCAAGATCGGCCTGCTGCTGCCGCAAGACGGTCCACTGGCGTCGGTCGCCAAGGCACTGCGCGAAGGTTTCATGGCCGCTCACTACCAGGCTCAACAAGCCGGGCAGAAGCCGCCTGCCATCGAGTTCTATGACAGCTCGCACCTGACCTCGCTGGACGACTTCTATCGCAAGGCACAAGCCGACGGCGTGCAACTGGTCATCGGCCCGCTGGAAAAACCGCTGGTCAAACAACTCAGCGCTCGCCCGCAACTGCCGATCACCACGCTGGCGCTGAACTACAGCGAAGGCGAGCAAGGACCAGCCCAACTGTTCCAGTTCGGCCTGGCTGCCGAAGACGAAGCCCGCGAAGTTTCCCGCCGGGCACGCGCCGACGGCCTGCACCGCGCCGCTGCCCTGGTGCCGAAAGGCGAATGGGGCGATCGCGTGCTTAAAGCCTTCCGCCAGGACTGGGAAGCCAACGGCGGCACCGTCGTGGGCATTGAACGCGTTGATCAGCCAGTGGCCCTGGCCCAGCAAATCGCCGACCTGTTCCAACTGCGTCAGAGCGAAGGTCGCGCCAAGAGCCTGCAAAGCACCGTAGGCTCGCAGGTCGCTGCACAGCCTTCGCGCCGCCAGGACATCGAGTTCATTTTCCTCGCCTCGACACCGCAGCAAGCCCAGCAGATCAAGCCAACGCTGAACTTCCAATACGCAGGTGACGTACCGGTTTACGCCACGTCACACGTATTCAGCGCCAGCGGCGACCAGAACCAGTACAACGACATGAACGGCGTTCGCTTCTGCGAAACCCCATGGCTGCTGGACGCCAACGACCCGCTGCGCAGACAAGTGACCGCTCAATGGCCGCAAGCTGCGGGCAGCCTGGGCCGCCTTTACGCAATGGGCGTCGACGCCTATCGCCTGGCGCCGCGCCTGGGCCAACTCAAGGCACTGCCAGACAGCACCATCGAAGGTCAGTCGGGCACCCTGAGCATGACCTCGTCGCAACGCGTTCAGCGTCAACTGCCATGGGCACAGTTCATCAATGGCCAGGTTCAACGCCTGCCTGATACGCCGCGCTGATGCCCGACAGGTCACGCCAACAAAGTGGTCGAGATGCTGAAAGCCAGGCGCTCAAGCATCTCCAGCAACAAGGTCTGCGCCTCCTGGCGCAGACCTTGTTGTGTAAACGCGGCGAGCTTGATCTGGTCATGCTTGACGGCGATACAGTAGTATTCGTCGAAGTCCGCTACAGACAAAACACCCAATGGGGTGGCGCGCTCGGCAGTATCGATGCGCGCAAGCGTCAGAAATTGATACTCGCCGCGCAGTATTTTCTGCAGCGCGAGTCGCGCTGGGCCAACTCCCCCTGCCGTTTCGACGTGGTTGCCATAGACGGCAGCGCGGCTCATTTGAACTGGCTAAGGAACGCCTTTGACAGCTGACTGCTCAAAGGCAAGGCCGATCTTCACTCAACACTTTTGCTCTTTGCTTTGCGGGCCGCACATTGCTGTGCCACCAAGCCGCGCTACTTAAGGTCACACAGATGGACATGCAATCGCGAATTCGCCAGCTTTTTCAGGCCAGTATCGATACCAAGCAACAGGCGATGGACGTACTTGCACCGCACATCGAGCAAGCCAGCCAGGTGATGGTCAACGCCCTGCTCAACGAAGGCAAAATGCTCTCGTGCGGCAACGGCGGTTCAGCCGGTGACGCACAACACTTCTCCTCCGAACTGCTCAACCGCTTCGAGCGCGAACGCCCGAGCTTGCCGGCGATTGCACTGACGACCGACAGTTCGACGATCACCTCGATCGCCAACGACTACAGTTACAACGAAATCTTCTCCAAACAGATCCGCGCGCTCGGCCAACCCGGCGACGTGCTGCTGGCGATTTCCACCAGCGGCAACTCGGCAAACATTATTCAAGCGATCCAGGCAGCACATGATCGCGAAATGATTGTCGTAGCATTGACCGGACGCGATGGCGGCGGCATGGCATCGCTGTTATTGCCCGAAGACGTCGAAATACGCGTGCCGGCCAATGTCACTGCACGTATTCAGGAAGTCCACCTGCTGGCGATCCACTGTCTTTGCGACTTGATCGACAGCCAACTGTTCGGGAGTGAAGAATGACCCTTAATCGCCTTGGCCTTCTGGCCTTGACTCTAAGCCTGGGCATCAGCGGTTGCAGCTCGGTACTCACCGCGACCCGCGAAACCCCCATTGAAGACGATCGCGGCACTCGCACCTTCGGCAGCAAGATCGACGATTCCCTGATCGAAACCAAGGTCGACGTGAACGTGGCCAAGGCCAGCCCGGGCCTGGCCCAGGGCTCGCGCATCATCGTCACCAGCTTCAACGGTGTGGTGCTGCTCGCCGGGCAAACACCAAGCCCCGACCTCAAGGAACTGGCCGGTCAAGCCGCCGCTGCGGTTCAGCGGGTAAAAACCGTGCACAACGAACTGCAAATAATGCAGCCTTCGTCGATACTGGCCCGCAATAACGATGCCTGGCTGACCACCAAGATTAAAACCCAGATGCTCGCCGACGCCAGCATCCCGGGCTCGCGCATCAAGGTCGTGACCGAGAACGGTATCGTCTACTTGCTGGGGCTGCTGACCAAACAGGAAGCCGAACAGGCCACCAACCTGGTGCAGGGCGTTTCTGGCGTACAGAAGATTGTGAAGCTGTTCGAGTACATCGACTGATACCTGCCGCGCCCCTGCCGGAGCACGGCTGCCGGCGATGGCGTCCTTGAGGCCGCCATCGTGAGCAAGCCTTGCTCCTACAGACCTACAGAAGTGCAGGCACAAAAAAGGCGACCGTTGCAGGTCGCCTTTTTTATTACTTCACTACCTTCAGGCTTGGCCTGCCGCTTGGACGCGGTGGCTCGCTGTCGGGTGGTGGAAGATCATCATCCGGCTCGATCTCTTCCTCGTCTTCCATAGGCGATTCCAGATCGAACACCATGCCCTGACCGTTCTCCCGGGCGTAAATACCGAGGATCGCAGCGATAGGCACGTACAGCGTATGCGGCACGCCACCGAAGCGCCCTTCAAAGCTGACCGCATCATTATCCATGTGCAGATGGCGCACCGCCGCAGGCGATACGTTCAGGACAATTTGTCCGTCGCTGGCAAAGCCTTGCGGCACCTGCACCGACGGATACTCGGAATTGACCAGCAGGTGCGGGGTGCAATCGTTGTCCACAATCCACTCATAGAGCGCGCGGACCAAATAAGGTCGACTGGAGTTCATAGCGGCTCCTTAAGCCTCAGCGCATATCGCGTTCGACACCAGACAGACTCGCCTGGAAAGCCTCACGCGCAAACTGGCGCTCCATGTAATCAAGCAGCGGCTTGGCAGGCCGCGGCAGTTCAATACCCAGAATCGGTAAGCGCCAGAGTATTGGCAGTAGGCAACAATCCACCAGACTTTGTTCCTCACTCAAGAAAAACGGCTTGTCGGCGAACAGCGGCGAAACGCCAGTCAGGCTCTCACGCAATTCCTTGCGAGCCTGCACACGTGCCGGCTCCTTGGTCCGCGAATCCAGAATCAGATCCACCAGAACACACCAGTCACGTTGAATACGGTGAATCAGCAGACGACTATTGGCACGCGCCACCGGATAAACCGGCAGCAACGGTGGATGCGGGTAACGCTCATCCAGATATTCCATCACCACGGTCGACTCCCACAACGCCAGGTCACGATCGACCAGGGTGGGCAAGCTGCCGTAAGGGTTCACTTCGATCAGCTTTGGCGGCTGACGGCCCGCCTCCACACTGATGATCTCGGCGCTGACACCCTTCTCTGCCAGTACGATACGCACTCGGTGGGAATAGTGGTCGGCGGGGTCGGAGTAACAGGCCAACCGATTGGTCACGCCCATGGCGGTCCTCCTCGCTTGTAGAAATTATCGGGAGCGGAAAAACGCGCGCGCCCAAAGGGCGCCTCCCGTAACGTCTGGATGACCAGACTCGTTACACGTTCAGAGACGCCCTTGGGCGCGCGCGATTAACAGCAATTACTTAAAGCTTTATCAATGCACGTCTTTCCAGTATTCACGCTTGAGCAGGTAAGCGAATACGAAGAAGAACGCCAGGTACAGCAACACATAGGTACCGATGCGCTGATGCTGCAGCTTCACCGGGTTGGCCGAATAGGCCAGGAAGGTCACCAGATTCTTGACCTTCTCGTCGAACTGCTGCTCGTTCAGAGCACCGGTTTTTGGCACGATGGTCAGCTGATCGCACGCTTCATGAGTCAGCGGCGTGCCGGTCAGAGGATCATACTGCTTCTTGCCGCCTTCGACGATTTGAACTTGTTTGCAGCCTACCACCTGACGACCCTGCAGGCCGACCAGAACGTTAGGCATACCGACGTTCGGGAACACCTTGTTGTTCACACCCCAAGGACGAGTCGGGTCTTCATAGAACGACCGCAGGTAGCCGTAGAGCCAGTCAGTACCACGAACGCGAGCCACCAGCGTCAGGTCGGGCGGCGCAGCGCCGAACCAGGACTTGGCGTCTGCCGGCTGCATGCCGATGCTCATGTGGTCACCGATCTTGGCGCCCGTGAACACCAGGTTCTTCAGCATCAGATCGTGAGGAATCCCCAGATCGTCGGCAACGCGCTCATAGCGCTGGAACTTGGCACTGTGGCAACCCATGCAGTAGTTGGCGAACGTACGCGCGCCATCTTGCATTGCCGCTTTATCGGAGACGTCGATATCGACTTTTTCGAGCTCTGGACCGCCGTGCTCGGCCGCGAAGGACAAGACAGGCAACGCAGCAAGAATCAGTACAGCAAATAGCTTTTTCATCAGCCAGTCACCCTTTCCGGAACCGGTTTGGTCTTCTCGAGCCTGGTGTAGAACGGCATCAGAATGAAGTAGGCGAAGTACAGGAAGGTACAGACCTGCGACAGCAACGTACGTTCCGGGGTAGGCGCCATGACGCCCAGCCAGCCAAGAATCACGAAGGAGATGCAGAACACCCAGAGCCAGATCCTGCTCAGCCAGCCCTTGTAGCGCATGGACTTGACCGGGCTACGGTCGAGCCAGGGCAGGACGAACAGCAAGGCAATCGAAGCACCCATGGCCACAACACCCAGGAGCTTGTCCGGAACCGCACGCAGAATCGCGTAGAACGGGGTGAAGTACCAGACCGGGGCAATGTGTTCCGGAGTCTTGAAGGCGTTCGCCACTTCGAAGTTCGGCTTCTCGAGGAAGTAACCGCCCATTTCCGGGAAGAAGAACACGATCGCGCAGAAGATGAACAGGAACACCACCACGCCGACGATATCTTTCACGGTGTAGTACGGGTGGAAGGCAATGCCGTCCAGCGGTACGCCGTTTTCGTCCTTGTGTTTCTTGATGTCCACGCCGTCCGGGTTGTTCGAGCCGACTTCGTGCAGCGCCAGAACGTGCAGCACCACCAGACCGAGAATCACGATCGGCAAGGCCACGACGTGCAGGGCGAAGAAGCGGTTCAGGGTGATGCCCGAAATCAGGTAGTCACCACGGATCCACTGGGTCAGGTCATTACCGATGACCGGGATCGCACCGAACAGCGAGATGATCACCTGGGCGCCCCAGTAGGACATCTGGCCCCACGGCAGCAGGTAGCCCATGAAGGCTTCAGCCATCAGCGCCAGGTAGATCAGCATGCCGAAGACCCACACCAGCTCACGCGGCTTCTGGTACGAACCGTAGAGCAGGCCACGGAACATATGCAGGTAAACCACGATGAAGAACGCCGAAGCGCCGGTGGAGTGCAGCAGACGCAGGATCGAGCCGTACTCGACGTCGCGCATGATGTATTCGACGGAGGCGAATGCCTCTTCCGCCGACGGGGTGTAGCTCATGGTCAGCCAGACACCGGTTACGATCTGGTTAACCAGAACCAACAGTGCCAGGGAGCCAAAGAAATAGAAGAAGTTGAAGTTCTTCGGGGCGTAGTACTTGCTGAGATGGTCTTCCCACATTTTAGTGGCAGGAAAGCGCGCATCAACCCAATCCATGAACTTGCTCATCACGCTTTCTCCGTATCGACGCCGATGACAATGATGTCGTTCGACTCATAGGAATGCGGGGGAACTGGCAGATTCAAAGGCGCGGGTTGCGACTTGAAGACGCGGCCAGCCAGATCGTAGTGGGAACCGTGGCAAGGGCAGAAATAACCACCTACCCATTTCGGGCCGAGATCGGCGGGCGCTACTTCTGGGCGGAAGGTCGGAGAGCAACCCAAGTGCGTGCAAATACCGATCAGCAGCAGAACTTCCGGCTTGATCGAGCGCGTCTTGGGGTCCACGTAAGTTGGCTGTACCGAATTCTTGGAGTCTGGATCAGAGAGGTCACCCTCGATCTTTGCAAGATTCCCCAAAATCTCCTGCGTACGGCGGACGATGAATACCGGCTGACCGCGCCATTCAGCAATCATCTGCTGACCTGGTTCGATTTTGCTGACATTCACTTTCACCGGTGCACCTGCGGCTTTCGCCTTGGCACTGGGAAACCATGACCCCACGAACGGGACCGCAGCCCCCACCGCTCCTGCAGCACCCACCACGGATGTGGCTGCTACCAAGAAGCGACGCCGGCCTGCATTCACGCCGTCATTGCTCATTCAGTCCTCTCCCATCAGCTTTGTGGCCTGTTAAATCAGGCATCTACTAAGTAAAAATCTGAACTTATAAAAATTTTGCAGAATGGTAATGAAAAGCCCCAGTTCTGACAAGGTAATTACCATCCAGGGTCAGCGCCAAGCCTTGTAGTATAGGGGCTCTACGGATGTGGCAAGTTGTCACATCATAAATCTTTAAGCAAAAAAAACGCCCAGCTCCGCGAGGAGACTGGGCGCTTTGAACGCGAAAGCGAATTAACGCTTCGAGTACTGCGGACGCTTACGCGCTTTACGCAGACCAACTTTCTTACGTTCAACTTCACGTGCGTCACGAGTAACGAAGCCGGCTTTGCGCAGAGCACCGCGCAGAGTTTCGTCGTACTGCATCAGAGCGCGAGTGATACCGTGGCGGATTGCGCCAGCTTGACCACTTACACCACCACCGATCACGGTGACGTAGATGTCGAACTTCTCGACAGTCTCAGTCAATTCCAGCGGCTGACGAACTACCATGCGGGCAGTTTCGCGACCGAAGAAATTATCCAGGGAGCGGTTGTTGATGGAGATGTTACCAGTGCCCGGACGCAGGAAAACGCGTGCGGTTGCGGTCTTGCGACGGCCAGTGCCGTAATTTTGAGTCGCCGACATAATGAACTATTCCGTTAAAACTTCAGTTCTTGGGGCTGCTGAGCAGTATGAGGGTGAGCAGCGCCCGCATAGACTTTCAGCTTACGATACATGTCGCGACCCAGCGGGTTCTTAGGCAGCATGCCTTTGACCGCGGTCTCGATCACGCGCTCAGGGGCTTTAGCGATCAGCTTTTCGAAGTTGATCGACTTGATGCCGCCCGGGAAACCGGAGTGGGAGTAGTAGATTTTGTCGGTGGTTTTAGCACCGGTCACACGAATCTGCTCGGCATTGATAACGACGATGTAGTCGCCGGTGTCAACGTGAGGAGTGTACTCAGGCTTGTGCTTGCCACGCAGACGGCTCGCGATCTCGGTGGCCAGACGACCCAGGGTCTGACCAGCAGCGTCGACGACAAACCAGTCGCGCTTTACTGTTTCCGGTTTAGCAGTAAAAGTTTTCATTCTTTATAGCCTCAGGGGCCGCCCTGTAAATTTAGACGGCGGATCTTACTGAATAGTGCGTACTTTGACAAGTCAAAGGCAGCCGGGTACAGACGCTATCGGGGGCTCGGGTCGGCGCGTCCGTTCAACGGCAAGATTCTTCGGCAGGCGGCGCATCACTTCCACTGCAGAAAGAGGTGCGCAATTATGCAGATTGCGAAAAAAAATTCAACCTGCTTTTATGATTGTTTTCCGCCAAGGACTACCCGATGGACTATCGACAGCTGGGCCGTACCGATCTGAACGTGAGTGCAATCTGCCTCGGGACCATGACCTGGGGCGAGCAAAACAGCGAGGCAGAGGCTTTCGCACAGATTGAACGAGCCAAGAGCGCCGGGATCAATTTCATCGACACCGCCGAGATGTACCCGGTGCCGCCCAAAGCCGAAACCTACGCCACCACCGAACGCTACATCGGCAATTACTTCAAGAGTCGTGGCGATCGCGCCGACTGGATTCTGGCGAGCAAGATCGCCGGCCCCGGCAACACCATCGACTACATTCGCGGCGGCCACCTCAAACACAACCGCGAACACATCGTCCAGGCCCTGGACGCCAGCCTCAAGCGCTTGCAGACCGACTATATCGACCTCTACCAACTGCACTGGCCGGAGCGCAGCACCAATTTCTTCGGTCAGCTGGGCTACACGCACAAGAGCGAAGTCAACCTGACCCCGCTGGAAGACACCCTCGAAGCACTCGACGAACAGGTCAAGGCCGGCAAGATCCGCCACATTGGCCTGTCCAACGAAACGCCGTGGGGCACCATGAAGTTCCTCGCGCTGGCCGAAGCCCGCGGCTGGTCGCGCGCGGTGTCGATCCAGAACCCCTACAACCTGCTCAACCGCAGCTTTGAAATCGGCCTGTCGGAAATCGCCATCCGCGAACAATGCGGGCTGCTCGCCTATTCGCCGCTGGCGTTTGGTTTTCTGTCCGGCAAGTACGAAGGCGGGGCGCGTCCGGCAAAAGCTCGCCTGAGCCTTTACAGCCGCTTCAGCCGCTACTTCAACCCGCAGTCGGAAGTCGCGTGCAGCCGTTACGTGGCACTGGCCCGTGAACACGGCCTGGACCCGGCACAAATGGCCCTGGCGTTCGTGACCCGGCAATCGTTCGTCACCAGCAACATCATTGGCGCGACCACGCTGGAACAACTGGACAGCAACATTGCCAGTTTCGACCTGAAACTATCGGATGAAGTGCTGGCGGGGATCGAGGCGATTCACAAGGATCACCCGAACCCGGCACCGTAACCTGCACTGATCGTTCCCACGCTCCGCGCCCGCGTCTGAATCTGACGCAGAGCGTCACGGGATGCATTCCCACGCAGAGCGCGGGAACGATCACGCGGCATTACAGCGACCGCGCGATGATCTCCTTCATGATTTCATTGGTCCCGGCATAAATCCGCTGCACCCGCGCATCCGCCCAGGCCCGGGCGATCGGGTATTCCCACATGAAACCGTAACCGCCATGCAGCTGCACGCACTCGTCGAGCACCTTGCATTGCAGGTCGGTGCCCCAGTATTTGGCCATCGCCGCCGTCGGCACATCGAGCTTGCCTTGTAAGTGCAGCTCCAGACAGCGGTCGACGAAGACCCGACCAATCTGAATCTCCGTGGCCATCTCCGCCAGTTTGAAACGGGTGTTCTGAAAGTCCGCAATCGCCTTGCCGAACGCCTTGCGCTCGCGGGTGTAATCCAGGGTCCACTGCAACGCCGCCTCGGCTGAGGCCAAACCGCCGATGGCGACCGTCAGACGTTCCTGCGGCAATTCCTGCATCAGATAGGCGAACCCCATCCCGGCCTGCCCCAAGAGGTTTTCCTTGGGCACACGAACGTCCTGGAAAAACAGCTCCGAGGTGTCCTGCGCCTTCATCCCGACCTTCTCCAGGCGCTTGCCCTTTTCGAAGCCCGGGGTGTTCGCCTCCACCAGAAACAGACTGGTGCCCTTGGCCCCGGCCTTGGGATCAGTCTTGGCCACGACAATCACCAGGTCCGCGAGAAAGCCGTTGGTGATGAAGGTTTTCGAACCGTTGATCACGTACTCGTCGCCGTCCAGCAGCGCTGTGGTTTTCACCCCTTGCAGGTCGGATCCGGCGCCCGGCTCGGTCATGGCAATCGCAGTAACCATTTCACCCGAAACCAGTTTCGGCAGGTATTTGTGCTTCAGCACTTCACTGCCGTAATGCAGGATGTACGGCGCCACAATGTCCGAATGCAGGGAAAAGCCGATACCGGTCAACCCCAGTCGCCCCACCTCTTCGATCACCACGGCGCTGTAGAGGAAGTCCGCATCGAACCCGCCGTACGCTTCCGGCAGATGGGAGCAGAGCATCCCCGCCTCCCCCGCCTTGTTCCACAGCGTGCGATCGATGTAGCCCTGTTTTTCCCACTGCGCATGAAACGGCACGGCTTCTTTTTCGAGGAAGGTTCGTACGCTGTCGCGAAACAGCTCGTGCTCGGAACTGAACAAGGTTCTGGGGATCATCGGGGCACCTGTGGTTATTGTGGGTCGCTATTGAATCCATGAGCCTAAGCCTCCAGTTGATAACAGGACACTGGACACATCAGACAAAAAATAAGACGATCCAGCCGCTTGGTGACCACTTTCCCCTATAAGAATAAATTGAATATGTCTATCCAACTCTCCACGCCCCTGCGGCGCGTCAGCATCCTGGCAATCGATCGGGTTTTTGCTTCTACCCTCATGCAAGCCAAGGATTTCTTCCATCTGGCCAGCCTGCGTTACGGCAAACAACTGGGCCACGGCCTGACCCCGGCGTTCGAAACCCGCCTGGTCAGCCCCGACGGCAAACCGGTCAACAGCTTCAGCGATGTGATCATGCCGGTGGATGGCGGCCTGGAAAACGCCGACATCATCATCCTCCCGGCGTTCTGGGACGATTTCGATACGCTCTGCAAGCGTTATCCACAGGTGCTGCCGTGGCTGCGCGAGCAACACGCACGCGGCGCGGTGCTCTGCGGTGAAGCCACCGGAGTGTTCTGGCTCGCCGAGGCGGGCTTGCTCGATGGCAAGGAAGCGACCACTTACTGGCGTTTCTTCAACGCCTTCGAAGAGCGCTTCCCCAACGTTCAGCTCAATCAGGACAAGCACCTGACCGACGCCGACAACCTGTACTGCGCCGGCGGCACCACCTCGGCCTGCGACCTCTACATTTATTTGATCGAGCGCTTCTGCGGGGCCAACGTGGCCCAGGCCGTGGCCCGCGACATTCTGTATGAAGTGCAGCGCAGTTATTCGCCAGGGCGCATCGGCTTCGGCGGACAGAAGCTGCACCAGGATGTGATCATCCTGCAGATCCAGCACTGGCTCGAAGAGCATTTTGCCGACAAGTTTCGCTTCGAAGACGTCGCCCGCGAACATGGCATGAGCATCCGCAACTTCATGCGGCGCTTCCAGACCGCCACTGGCGACAAGCCGCTGCACTACCTGCAACGGTTGCGCATCGAAACCGCCAAAGGCCTGCTGTCCGCCAGCCGCAAAAGCATCAAGACCATCAGCTATGAAGTCGGCTACGACGACGCGAGCTTCTTCGCCCGGCTGTTCCGCCAGCACACCGAGTTGTCGCCGAACCAGTATCGGCAGCAGTTTCAGCAAGCGGCGTAATCACACAGCCGATCGTCCCACGCTCTGCGTGGGACGATCGTGCGCAAGGCGAACCCGACTTTTCAATACCGCCCGAACTGCTGCCGGTACTCCAGCGGAGTCAACGCTGTCAGTTCCTTGAACATGCGCCGCAGGTTGGAGTCGCTGCTGAAACCCAATTCAGCACTGATCGTGTTGACCGCTGCGGACGTGAGGATCAGGCGCTCGCTGACCTGATTCAGCTTGATGCAGCGAGCATAGGTCGCAACGGCGACACCGGTTTCGCTGCTCACCTTACGCGACAGGGTGCGTTCGGACATGCCGAGCTGCTCCGCCAACCGCTGCACGGTTATCTGTTCGGCCGGCAACTGCTCAACCAGTGCATGCAACTGGCGCAACAGCTTGCTCGATTGCTCAATCAAACTCATGGCCACAAAGGCGCTATGCGCCTGGGCCGGGCGCGCAAGCACCATCAGCTTGGTGAGATCGCGAAACACTTCCGCGCTGACATACCGCTCGATCAAGGCCTGAGCGATGGGCAAGTAACCGTTCACACCCGACGCGGTAGCCGTCCGTTCGTTAATGATGCTGTGACGTTCGCTTTGCCACTTCACGGCTTTATGCCGCTGCACCATGACGTCTGCCAGCCACCACGTCACCGTTGCTGGCTGACCGTCCAGCCTCCCGCTTGCAGCCAACAAACAGACACCCGTGCAATAACTCCACAACTGCTGTTTCTTCGAGCGTGCCGACAAAGCCGAGACCAAAGAGGCATTGGCGGCCAACGTATCACCAACCTGCTGTGCCGACTCGGCCCAAAAACCGGGGATCAATAGCGCGTCAATGTCAGCCTCCGCCAACGCGCTGCCCACCTGTAATGACAAGCCTTGAGCGCATTCAACCGTACCGGCCTGCATTGCAACGAAGCGTGTTTCAAAGAACACCCGCGAAGCACGACGATTGGCGGCGTGCAGCAAATCGGCAAATGCCAACAAGCCCGCTGGCATGCAACGAGGGAAAAGCAGCAAGCCGATTCGAAGAGGTGGCGTCATGGCTGAAATCGAATTAATTATGTCCGGGCCTGCCATTCTGTGGTGCAACGCGACTGGACACAATGGCGCTTCTTCCCAGAGGAATCGCCATGAAGATTCATCAGCTACGCAACGCGACAATTATTGTCGAGCTCGGCCCTCATCGCATCTTGGTCGACCCGATGCTGGCGCGAAAACACGCACTTCCACCCTTGCGCATTTTCAGCGCACGAGACCGCAACCCTCTGGTCGAGCTACCCGACTCGGCCATGGCCGCACTGGAGTCCGTCACTCATTGCCTGATCACCCATTGCCAGAAAGGACACTTCGACCATCTGGATCGCGCCGCGAAAAAGTGGCTGCGCGAGACTCGAACTCCGGTCATCTGCACACCGCACGACGCCGCCCATCTGGCCGAACATGAGTTGAATGTGCAGCCCTTACCGGCCGATCACGAGCAACCGAGCGCGTTCCTCGGCGGCCAGATCCGCACGATTCGCTGCACCCATGGGCGGGGACTGGTAGGCAAGATGATGGAGCATGGCGTGGGCTATTTGATTGAAATGCCTGGCGAGCCCAGCCTCTACCTGACGGGCGATACGCTGCTCACGCCTGCCGTTCAGGCATTCGTTGCACGGCATCGGCCAGACGTTTCGGTGGTACCGGCAGGCGGTGCGCGATTCGATTTGGGTGGGGACATCATCATGGGGATTGATGAGGTGCTGGCATTCACTCGGCAGTCTTCAGGCACAGTGGTCGCCAATCACCTTGAAGCGCTCAGCCACTGCCCGGTGACACGCCAGTCGTTGGCCAATGCCGCCCGACAGGCCGGCATCGAGTCGCGCCTGCTGATCCCGAACGACGGGGACCTGCTGGAATTCCCGGCCCCGGCGGTGCAATGAAGGCGCGGTTGACCCAAGGAAAGGGTCAACCATGCCTTATGTGGACCGTTACGGCTTGTGCGCCCGCGCCAGGAACTCGTGGGACTGCATTTCCAGCAGACGGCTGAGGAGCGGCGCCTGCTTCAGAAGCTTTATGTAACTAACAATTCAAACTCGACATTGCGATCTAAACGCAACACCTCGCTTCGCGAGCCTTTATCCTACGAGTAAATCGGAAACCAGAGTGATGGATAACTCAGATTTACACTTGTTAGCCGACTGTTCAAGACTTCAACATACATCCCTGCAAACAAAATATGCACACATCAGGGAAGATCAACAATGACCATCGGCTCTAGTTACAACTACCCCTCACATATTGCTAAAGATATTACTCGAACAAAGCGCTCATCGAACAACAAGTGGAGCGCTCGCTTTCCGAACCCGCCAGACTTATGTTTTGACTATCGAGCATTGGTAGAACAAGAAAACGGCATCGCAAACGCGCCCAACCCACATCATAAAATATGCATCATTGGTGCAGGTGTGACTGGGCTCACTGCCGCCAGGGAGCTTTATCGTTGCGGCTTTACCAATATAACGCTTATAGAACAATCCAAACGCATAGGCGGCAGACACCTTACAATCCCCGGAAGCCGAAACTCCGTAAAAAGTCATACTCCCTTTGAAATGGGGGCGATGCGCATGCCTTTCTTCAACACAGCAGACGAACCGCCTAAAGAAGGTAAGTCTCTGATGGCTTACTACGCCAAGGAGTTTGACTTGGCTATTTCAGACTTCCCAAATCCCGGAAGCCAGTGGGTAACGTCGACTGGCATCTATCTTCGAGAAGGAAGCATGGGAGGCAGCGCTACTCCACAGATGTTGATATGGACAAATGAAGACGGCATGACACCACCTCCTGGCGAGGAGCTTCAACGGGTTTACGCCAAGTGGAAAGCATTTGCTGACCGCATGACCCGCCGCGTAGCAGAGGTTTATGCCAGCCAACGGTGGGAAGCCATGTGGGCTGGTATCGTCAAGAAATACGAGGGCATTTCTTTTCGTGACCTGGTCAGCATGCCAATAGTAGACGCTTGGCATGAAAGCTCGCCAGGAGACTTCGGCGGGATGGGAATGTCCCCGGACGAGTCCGCCATTTTCTATTCGATAGGCATCGGTGACGGTAGCTGGGGCGCCTTCTACGATGTCTGCTCGCTTTATCCCCTGCGTACGGCAATTTTTGGATTCAGCAGCCAACTGCAACTGATTCATGGCCGAGTGGACGCGACCGGTGAACCGATAGCCTCACCACACCTGCACAGCGAAGCCGTTTTTGACTCCAAGGGGCTGGTTTTCGACAGACCTCGCTATATCGGGCTCGCCTCTTTGGATGAATGCCTGTTATTCATGAAAACAGACGAAACCGGAAAATCCTTCTACGAACACTGCCTTGAGCGCAGTAATGGTTTCCTCACGGACTCGTCCGTCACAAAACTGAAAAAACTGGACAATCAAAAAATACGCGTCTACTACAACTGGAAATCGAGCCACCCCGGGCAAACTCAGGAATTATTCGACGACTTTGATTCAATCATCATGACCCTTCCCTCATGGCTGATCGAAACTCGAATCAAGCTCGAGGACTTCAATCAAGAAATGCTTCCATTCGAAACGATCAATGCCTATAAAACCGCTCACTGGGAAACCAGTTGCAAAGTCTATGCACCATTAAAAAAATCATTCTTATCAAAAAACACCAAAATCCCACAAGCCATAGTCACAGACAGTTTCATTCACGACATTTATACCTATCGCTATAACGACAACTATAATTATGACTGCATCCTTCTGAGTTACACATGGGAGGATGACGCAACCAAACTCGCGTCCTTCACTGACAAAGAGCTGGTTACGAAATGCGCAAAAGAGCTTGATCGAATCCTTATGAACTCCGCCAATATCCAGGAAAAAATCTCTCCCTATATTGGCATTGATCAAGCAGTCGTCCAACGCTGGATGACCGATAAAAATGCTTTGGGGTGTGCAAAGTTGTACAGGCCCGGAACCTACTACGACGCAGTGGGCTTGATGAAGTACAACAGAGATTTTTCACATATTTCTGGCCTCTATTTTTCTGGCGAGTCTTTTTCAGTCGATGCCGGCTGGACAGAGCCTTGCTTTCGAGGTGCCGTCGATGCAGTCATTCATATCTGCAATAAAACCGAAGCTACATTCAATGGCGGATTTACCATGAGTGACTATCCAGAATACAAACTCAGGACCTGACCTAGACTTTCCCCGCTAAAAGAGTCGATGCACGCTGTGTATTGGCTCAACCTTGTTCATCTTGGGAAAAGGACTACACGCTTAACGGAAGCCGCTGACTTTCGCTCACTCACCGGTTCAACTCTTATAAACGCACAACTACACAGGTTGAAAAACAATAATAAGAGGTCAGCGTAAATGAGTGAATCAACGAGTCCTGTTCGTGTCGCAGTCGTGCAATTCGACCCACAAGTCGGCATAGAGAATCGTGAAGGGAATTTGCATCACAGCCTGGAACTGGCGCTACAAGCGGTCAATGGAGGGGCAAATCTCATCGTTATGCCCGAGCTTACAAATACCGGCTATTTCTTCAGCAATCGGCAGGATGCTTTCGACCATTCCGAGGCGGTTCCCGGCGGACCGAGTACGCAGAGCTGGGTAGATTTCGCCTGCAAACACAAGGTTTACCTCGTGGCCGGCCTGACCGAACGCGACGGCATGCGGCTCTTCAACACCGGCATTCTTGTCGGACCTGACGGTTTTATCGGGAAATATCGGAAAGCCCATTTGTGGAACCTGGAAAAACTCTGGTTCACTCCAGGCGACCTGGGCTTCCCGGTTTTTGATACACCAATAGGCCGTATCGGATTGTTGATCTGCTGGGATATCTGGTTCCCGGAAGTGCCGCGCATCCTGAGTCAGCAAGGCGCGGACATCATTTGCAGTTTGAACAACTGGGTCTGGACGCCTCCGCCGCTGTTCGATGACGCCGGCAAATGCATGGCTTCGTATCTGACGATGACGGCAGCTCACGTCAACAACGTGTTTATTGCCGCCGCCAGCCGGATCGGCGAAGAACGAGGCGCCCGATACCTGGGCTGCTCACTGATTGCCGGCACCAATGGCTGGCCGATTGGCGCAGTAGCTTCAGCGGACAAGCAGGAAATCCTGTTTGCCGACATCGACCTGACCAGCTCCCGTAGCGCCCCCATCTGGAACAACTTGAACGATCTGCATCGCGATCGTCGAGCCGATCTCTACGATCAAATGCTTGGTTACACCCAACACCCTTGTCTCCCGCGCTGATAAGGGGGTCATCACTCATGGACACCACAACCGAAAAACATCGGTTAAATCGGCTTGTCGGCAGATCGCCGTTTGATACTGCGATCATCCTCCTCATGATCGGCACGACACTGCTGATTTTCTGGCTTTCACTCACCAACCGCTCTTCCTGGTCAGCCCATTGGCCAGACTACAGTCACATGGTGACGAGCCTCCCCGAGCCGAGTGCCTGGTTGCGCTGGGTACTGGGAGACATCAGCGAGGTTGCATTCTACAAACACGAGTTCGCCTCTATTGGACTCTTGGCGGGAGCCTATCTGGCTTACTGGGCCAATCGAACGGGGAAATCCTGGCAAGGCTTTGCAATCTCCTATGGCAGCGGGCTATGGCCGTGGCTGATCACCAGTTCGCTGCTTGGACTGCTGTTGAGTAACCTGCTGTGGGGCTGGACGGTCACGGCCACCCATTGGCAACCGACGTTCGCAGCCTTTGTTTCACTGCCAGCGGCGATGGTGCTGATGTTTGGCGGTGGCTGGAAAGTGACGATCAACGGAGCCATCATGGGTGCCATTCTTGTCACCCCGATGTGTTTACTAATCGTTAACTACGTCTGCAATCCACTGGGCCTGCCAGCCGTGATCGGCAATGTCACGGGCATGGCCGCCGCCAGCGTCTTTGCCTTTCTACTCTGTCGTTACGTGCCGAGCCTGGTTAAGTCCGAGCAATCCGCCCCATCTGAGGAGTCATCCGATTCTGCGGCCACACCTGCCCGATCAAAGACGCCCGACTACGGAATCTTCTGGAGCCTGCGCCGGGTGTTGGCAGACTTTTCGGAAGCGCCCTTCTTTGGCAATGAACTGGCCAGCCTCGGCTTGTTACTGGGTGCATTGCTGGCATACACCTTGAACCCCATGGGTCCGGTATACGGCTCAGGTTTGCTGCCACAACTGATCGGAGCGCAGGCTTTAACCTCAGCTTTAGGCGTGGTGATCTGGCGTCGACAATGGATATTGCGCGGCTGGTATCCCACCTACATTCCGCTGGTGTCCGTAGTGCCGGCGGCGGTTCTGACCTATGGCGGCAGTTGGCAGGTAATAGGATCAAGTGCGCTGCTAGGGGCACTCATCGCGCCACCTTTGGCGTGTGTGATTGCCAAGAGGTTACCGGCTGATATGCACCCCTACATAGGGAATGTCCTGTCCATGGCCATCAGCACCTTGCTGATCGTTCCGCTAATCGGGTTCTTCATAACCCAATAAATTTCATGCCGCACTTCTCCCATTCAGCTGTACCGAAGTCCTGTCGCTCAAGACCGGGTACAGCCACCTTTTTAATCACACCCAATCGAACGAGGTATGACATGAACCTCCCCAAACTGGCTATTGCGGCGCTCGGCGGTACCGTGAGCATGCAAGCCAGGCATGCTGGTGAAGGTGTTATCCCGACCGTCAACGGTGAAACCCTGCTGGCCTCAGTACCGGAACTGAAGGAACTGGCCCGGGTGACCGTTGAAACACTCGGCCTATTCCCAAGTGCCTCACTGGATTTCGAGCTTTTGCTGAGCGTCCTTTCCTGGGCGAGATACCAGATTGAGCAAGGCGCTATTGGCGTTGTCATCACTCAGGGCACGGACACCCTCGAAGAAACCGCAACATTTTTCGACTACTTATGGGACCACGACGAACCACTGGTTCTGACCGGCGCCATGCGTTCGGCAGCCCAGGCAGGGGCCGATGGTCCGGCGAATCTGCTGGATGCTTGCCGAGTCGCACGGGCTGAAAACAGCCGTCAGCGAGGCGTTCTAGTGGTAATGAACGGCCAGGTTCACCAAGCGAGCGTCGTCCGCAAAACCGATTCATTGGCGTTGCAGGCGTTTTCCTCCCCTGTCACGGGTCCCGCAGGGATGCTTCTGGAGGGAACCGTCCGCTATCTACGCCAGCCGTCCCGCCGGAAGCCTTTACCCTTGCCACAACAGACAACACAGACGATTGCCATGCTGGAAGCATCTCTGTCTGCCGACACCTTGATGTTGGAAAACATCCTTGAACTGGGTTACGACGGGCTGGTGATTGCCGGTTTCGGCGCAGGACACGTCTCGGAGCGCTGGGCTGACGCCGTCGAAGCAATCGCAAAAGAAATCCCGGTCATCATTGCGACCCGGACCGGATCAGGCCCCACCGCTCAATCCTCCTACGGCTTCATCGGCAGCGAGATGGATCTGATCCGTAGAGGCGCAGCGATGGCTGGATTTCTTTGTCCGCGCAAAGCCAGAATCCTGCTTTGGCTGCTCGTTGGCTGCCAGCGACTAGATGAGCTGACCCGCTATCTCAACGACGACATCCGGTTTCAAAACTGACGCATAAAAAAGGGCCTGCAATGCAGGCCCTTTTTTATTTTCGAAACGTCCTACGGCTTGTGCGCCCGCGCCAGGAACTCGTGGGACTGCATTTCCAGCAGACGGCTGAGGGTGCGCTGGAACTCGAAGTTCAGGCGACCGCCGGTGTAGAGGTCTTTGAGTTCGACTTCAGCGGAAATGATCAGCTTGACGTTACGGTCGTAGAATTCGTCGACCATGTTGATAAAACGTCGGGCGATGTCGTCGGTGGTGACGCTCATCTGCTCTACGCCGCTGAGCAACACGGCGTGGAAGATCTTGCCGAGTTCGATGTAGTCGTTCTGGCTACGCGGGCCGTCGCACAGTTCGCGGAAGTCGAACCAGGCCACGTCGTCGCACGTACGCACGGCACGGATCTCACGGTTCTCGATGATCAGCACATCGTTCTCGATGGCCTGAGTGCATTCCGGCGTGAGTGCGCGGAAACTTTTGCGCAGGCTCTCATGGGACGCTTCGTCGAGCGGGGAGTGAAACAGCTCGGCTTGCTCAAGGTGACGCAGACGGTAGTCGACGCCGCTATCGACGTTGACGATGTCGGTGTTCTGCTTGATCAGCGCGATGGCTGGCAGGAAGCGCGCACGTTGCAGACCGTCCTTGTACAGACCGTCCGGTACGATGTTCGAAGTCGCGACCAGGGTCACGCCGTTCTTGAACAGCTCTTCCATCAAAGTGCCGAGGATCATCGCGTCGGTGATGTCGGACACGAAGAACTCATCGAAACAGATCACCCGCGCTTCGTCGGAGAAACGCTTGGCGATGATGGTCAGCGGGTTTTTCTCGCCGCCGAGGGTCTTCATCTCTTCGTGCACGCGCTTCATGAAGCGGTGGAAGTGAGTGCGGACCTTTTCCTTGAACGGCAGCGCTTCAAAGAAGGTGTCGACCAGGTAAGTCTTGCCGCGACCTACGCCGCCCCAGAAGTACAGGCCCTTGACCGGCGCCTGGTCTTTCTTGCCAAACAGTTTGCCGAGCAGGCCGGGTTTGTTCTGCGAGGCCGCGACCAGATCGTCGTACAGGCGCTGCAAATGACGCACGGCAGTTTCCTGGGCGGCGTCGTGGAAGAATTCCGGGCGTTTCAGATCAGCTTGATATCGTTCTAGGGGCGTCATAATTCGTTAGCAAGGCAACAAAAACGGGCCGACACTGTAGCGACGACCCTTGAGAATGGCAATCAGCCCTTGGTCGGGCCGAGCCGTTGATTATTCCTGAACAGGCGTCAACGCAACCCGCAAGGCGTCGATGGCGACATCCCGCGCAGTGCTGTCAGCAAACGCCGGGCTGTCGGCAACGCACTCGCCTTCGAGCCAGACGCTGAAGCTCAGGTCTTCACTGCGAACGTCCAGCGCCTGGCCGGATTGCAGTTGCTTGGTCACCTGGCCTGCGGTTTTGCCGTCAGCGAAGTTGCGCGACAACAGCAGTTGCTCGCCATCGGCCGCCAGCAGGCGGAAGCGGAAGCTGCCGTCGTCTTCACGGAAGCTGACGAAACGTGCGGCTTTCGCGGCTTTCTTCTTGGTGGTGGCCGCTACTTGCGTCTGCTTGACGAAAGAACGCAGGCCGACCGCTTCACGCAGCTCGTTGAGGAACGGCGTGGCCACGGCGCGAGCCTTGGCGGCACCGTGCTGCAGAATGTCTTCGAGGTCTGCCGGGCGATCGATCAGTTGGTAGTAACGCTCGCGGGACTCGCCCAGCTCGTTGTCGAGCAATTGGAACAGACGATTCTTTGCCTCGCCCCAACCCAGGCCCTGCAACAGTTCGCTGCGGAACTCGTCGGCCTGCGCCGCAGTGGCGAAAGCCTGGAACAGCGTGAACAGGTGCGAGTTGTCCGGATCCTTGGCTTCGCCCGGCGCACGGGAGTCGGTGACAATCCGCGAAATCGCGTCCTTCATCTCTTTGGCGCTGGAGAACAACGGAATGGTGTTGTCGTAGCTTTTCGACATCTTCCGGCCATCGAGGCCGGGCAGCGTGGCGACGCTTTCTTCAATCAGCGCCTCGGGCATGGTGAAGAATTCCTTGCCCTGGCCAAACAGGTGGTTGAAGCGCTGGCCGATGTCGCGGGCCATTTCCACGTGCTGAATCTGATCGCGACCGACCGGAACCTTGTGCGCGTTGAACATCAGAATGTCCGCCGCCATCAGCACCGGGTAGCTGTACAAGCCCATGGTGATGCCGGCATCCGGGTCTTCACCGGCTTCGACGTTCTTGTCCACCGAGGCCTTGTAGGCGTGCGCACGGTTGAGCAGGCCCTTGGCGGCGACGCAGGTCAGCAGCCAGGTCAGCTCAGGGATTTCCGGGATGTCGGACTGGCGATAAAACGTTACCCGATCCACATCCAGGCCACCGGCCAGCCAGGTCGCGGCGATTTCCAGACGCGAGCGCTGGATGCGCAGCGGGTCATCGCACTTGATCAGGGCGTGGTAGTCCGCCAGGAAGTAGAACGAATCGGCATTGCTGTCGCGGCTGGCGAGGATCGCCGGACGGATCGCGCCGGCGTAGTTGCCCAGGTGCGGGGTGCCGGTGGTGGTGATGCCGGTGAGGATACGCGTACGAGTAGTCATGGGTAATCGCTTATCAGACTGCAATCAATTCGAAAGGCGCGGCAGGATCAGATCCTTGAGATCGGTCAGCTTGCCGTGAAAAAAGTGTCCGCATTCTGCCACTTTCAGCAGCTCATGGGGGCGATCGAGGGCGTCAGACCAATCGTAAACCAGTTGCGGATCGATGACTTCGTCGGATTCTGGCTGGATCAGCGTCAGTTCGCCGTGCTGCGGCAGCTGATCCTGATCGCCCAGACGCATCACCGCCGGCGCGACCATGAACACGTGCTTGAGCTGCTCGCCCTTGGCTTCCAGGCGTCCGCCGAGGCTCGCCGCAACGAAACCACCGAACGAGAAACCGAACAGGGTCATCGGCAAACCAGGGTGTTTGGCGCGAAACCATTCGGCCACGGCTTGAGCGTCATCGACTTCGCCGGTGCCCATGTCATGCGTGCCGGCGCTCGCACCGACGCCACGGTAATTAAATCTTAATGTGATCAAACCGGCGTCGCGGGCAGTGCGCTGCAAGGTCGAAACGACTTTATTGAGCATGGTGCCGCCCTGCACCGGATTGGGGTGACAGATCAGCGCCAGGCCACGTGGCTCGGGGGAGTCCAGGTACAAGGCTTCCAGTTGGCCCACCGGGCCATCAATCAATACAGGGGTTTCACGCATAAGCAAGGAAGGAACTCCGTGACCTCTCGAAGGGTCGACTCGTCTAGCTAAAAGTCTGTGCCTGGCATGATTGCGATCTCGTCGCGGTATACAGCGCAGGTCCGAGCCGTTAACGTAAAGCAAAGCCGTTTATAGAGGAAGGACTCGTGGAACACTCGCTCTTAGTTTGGTTGTTGCCGACTCTTGCCCTGGTTGCCGGTGTCGCCATTGGTTTCCTGATCGCCCGCCTTCTGCCGAATGCCGCGCCTAGCAGCACGCAACGTCAGCTGGATGACATTCAGGAACGTTTTGACAACTATCAGAATGAAGTGGTCACCCACTTCAACAGCACCGCAACGCTGGTCAAGAAGCTCACTCAGAGCTATCAGGAAGTGCAAGACCACCTCGCCGAGGGTGCCAACCGCCTGGCCCTGGACGAACAGACTCGCCAACGCCTGCTGGCCGCCCTGCACTCCGAGGCCGCCGTGCAAGCGCCACGGGAACGTCTGACGCCGCCACGCAATCAGGAGCCGCCACGCGATTACGCGCCGAAAATGCCGAACTCCCCTGGCATGCTCGACGAGCATTACGGCTTGAAGAAATAACCCGGTTTCACGCGACATAAAAAAAGCCCTCGGACAGGTGATGTCCGAGGGCTTTTTTGTTGCTGTGTTTCCCGGTAATCCGTGAAGAACCAAAAAAAAGCCCACCCGATCTGCTGAGAATCGGGCGGGCTTTTTACACCTGGGGTTCAGTCAGGTTTTTTGTTACTGGTACTGCTGACCTTGCTGCTGGGCAGGTTGGCCATACTGCTGACCCGGAATCGCCTTGAGGTTAACCTCTACACGACGGTTCTGCGCCCGACCATTGACATCGCCATTGCTGGCAATCGGGTTATCCGGACCGGCACCACGTGCCGACAGGTTGGCACCGCTGACACCTTGCGACGTCAGGTAAGTTGCCACGCTTTGAGCACGACGCTGGGACAAGTCCATGTTGTGCTGACGGCTGCCGGTGCTGTCAGTGTAGCCGACGATTTCAATCTGGTTCTGACTGAACTCTTTAAGCGAACCGGCCAGGTTGTTCAGCGGCTGGTAGAAGCTTGGAGCGATGTTTGCCGAGTCGGTACCGAAGGTGATGTTGCCCGGCATGATCAGCTTGATCTGATCGCCCTGACGCTGCACTTCAACCCCGGTGTTGGCCATGCTGGCGCGCAGTTTCTTTTCCTGCTGGTCAGCGTAGTAACCGTAACCGGCGGCGGAAGCACCGACAACAGCGGCGCCAATCAGCGCGCCCTTGCCACGGTTGTTGTGGTCGATGGCTGCACCGGCCAAAGCACCGGCCAGCGCACCCAGGCCGCCGTACTTGGCGGTTTTGCTCATGCCCGTGGAGCCGCTGTCGGCCTGCCCCTGATTGTCATACGGGTTCTGGTTGGCACAGCCAGCCAGCATGGCCACGGCAGTAGCGACAATAATCAAACGACTCGAGGTGAACATGGAGAGCTCCTACTTTTACATTCTGTGGTGCAACGGACGTTGGCAATAGACCCCTGCGGGCGTTGGAACACGACCTAAGGCAAAAATTCCATCAGGCCATTACGCAGCCCGGAAAATCAGGCCCGCACAAAAGGATTTTCACGCATTTCATCGCCCAGACGAGTATCGGGACCGTGTCCGGTGATGACTGTCGCCTCTTCATCAAGGGTGTACAAACGCTGCTTGATCGAACGCACGATGGTCGCCTGATCACCGCCCCACAAGTCCGTACGCCCTACCCCGCGACGAAACAGCGTGTCGCCGGCAATCAGCAGCTTAGCCTCAGAAAACCAAAAGCTCATGGAACCCGGTGTATGACCCGGCGTGTGCAATGCCACGCCACAACCGCAGGCAAGCTCTTCATCATCGGCCAACCAACGATCCGGCGATGGCACCGGCGTGTATGGCACCCTGAACATCTGGCACTGCATCTCCAGATTGTCCCAAAGGAACTGATCCTCTTTATGCAGGTGCAACGTCGCGCCGGTTTTCTCTTTCAACTGGCCCGACGCAAGGAAGTGATCCAGATGCGCGTGTGTATGAATGATGCTCACCACCTTCAACCCCAACGCCTCGAGCCGCGCCAGAATCAACTCATGATTGCCACCCGGATCGACAACGATGGCCTTCTTGGTGATCGGATCACCGATGATCGTGCAGTTGCACTGCAACGGCCCAACGGGAAAGGTCTCGCGAATCAGAGCGGGTTTGGCAGCGTCCATGGGCGTTCCTGAAAAAGTTAATGGCACATTTTTGGTACCGTGCGAAAAGCGATGGCGAGGTTTAGAAAGAAAGGCCCCCACCAATGGCACGCCCAAATCAGACGTAAAGGTTGACCCCAACAGACACACACATTCAATACCCAGCTCGAAGCAAAACCCCGGGCGACCATGATAGAGCGGGAAATGGATGCCGGCGCGTTCGTCAGCCGCAGCGAAGCTGAAGCGACCCCGCTTGTGCATAGACTTCCTCTATCAGTCTGCGCGCAATCCCCTTAAGGTCTGAGTTTTAAGAGGGGGTAGCTCGAACGCTTGCCGAGCACTCCGAGTCAAGCAGCATTAATGTCAGCGTTTCACTCCAAAGCAGTGCGAGAGTTCAGGAAAGCAGCCATTGCGGACATCCGATGCGTACTGGCCCACTGCATCGCGGATAACAGCATGGGCATCGACATAACGTTTAGCGAAACGCGGTACGAACTCACCACCAAGACCCAGGATATCTTCGATCACCAGCACCTGGCCATCGCACGCGGGCGAGGCCCCGATTCCGATCGTCGGCACGCGCAGTACCTCGGTCAACTCTCGGGCCAGCGGCTCTGCTACCCCCTCCAGCACAATGCAAAAGGCCCCTGCTGATTCCATCGCCATGGCTGCCTCACAGATAGAGTCTGCCGATTGCTCATCCATACCTTGGGCTTTGAACCCACCCATGGTGTTGACGAACTGGGGCATCAACCCGATATGCGCCATCACTGGAATGCCCCGCTCCACCAGAAACTGCACGGTGGGCGCCATGGCCGCATTACCTTCCACTTTTACCGCTGCGACATTCGCTTCCTTCATCAACCGCGCTGCACTGCGGAAAGCCTGAGCCGGCGACTCCTGATAGGAGGCGAACGGCAGATCAGCCACCACACACGCGCGACGTGTAGCACGCACTACCGCGCGACTGTGTTGGATCGTCTGATCCAAAGTGAAATCCAGTGTGTTGGGCTGCCCGTAGGCAACCATCGCGGTCGAATCCCCCATCAGGATAACGTCGACAAATTCGTCAACGATTTCAGCGAGCGATCGATTGTGCGCGGTCAACGACACGATCTTGCGGTTGCCCTTGCAAGCCCTGATGTCGGGTACGGTTAGACGGCGGGTTTCACTGATTGCGGTACTCATGAAGTTAGCTCCTCGCGAAAATAGCGTTGAAGGAAGGACCTCTTAAATCGACGCGGACGCCAATTCGGCTCTGGGCGATACGCCCGTCATCTGGTCGAAGAATTCGACTATCAGATCAAGTGTGTGGGCGGTCTGATCAAGATGCGGCGAGTGTCCGCAATCGATCAGGCAATGCGGGGTGACCACTGCGGGTACCTTGCGTTGAATCGCGCTCAGCTGCGCCAGCGTTCCGTACTCGTCTCGATCTCCCTGCAACAACAAGACAGGGCAATGGATATCGGCCAGGCACGGCTCAATATTCCAGTCAAGAAAATGATCGGACCTCCAGACACTGCTCCACCCCTCGAAGACTGCTTTGGGGTCGGGGTGAAACAGAGCGAGTTGTCGTTCCAGGTTCCCGGCCAGGAACGAATTTCGCGCGGCGTCGATGCCGCTCAAGGTGATGGATTCGACGAAAACATGTGGCGCAAACAGCACCAGCCCCGCAACAGGGAATTTGCTCGCATGGAGCAGCGCGATAGACGCGCCATCGCTATGCCCCACCAGCACTGGATTGCGAAGCTGCAGTTTTTCCAGCAGTTCAGGCAATACCTGCTGCGCCTCCACGTGCATATAGTCAGAACGACGTGGCAAATCCGCTCGAGACGAGTGACCGTAACCATAGCGGCTATAAGTGAGCACTCGGCGTCCGGTCATTGCTGCCAGTCGATAAGGGAAACGTCGCCACATCGCAATGCAACCGAGCCCCTCATGCAGCAGTACAAGCGGAGGAAGATCTGACTCACCGTCGATCAGCAAATAATCAATTTCTCCGCCATTCAGCGAGATCGTCGCCATCATTCACCCCCTACTGCGATAGGCAAACCGGGTGCCGGGCCAAGCCCCAAAACCGCACGGCTGCTGAAAATCACCAATATCGTCACCAGTGCGCCGAACAGGCCAATGGTTGAAGACATATCCCATACGGACAAAAGCAAACCCACCCCGACCACGGGCACAATCAACCCCAAATAGGCCGCGACGAAAAAGCCTGAACTGACCTCCGCAATACGATCGGCAGGAGACAACATCGTCACCAGTCCCAGACCTGCGCGCAGCACCATGCCCGCACCCATCCCTCCCAAGACCGCTCCCCCCAGGAACAAGGACAAGGATGCAAAATGAAAGGCCAGCCAGACACAGGCCAAAGCCAAGGGCAGCAGCCAGACACCAACGGGAACGACTCGACGGGGCGACAATCGCAACACCAGCAACTGGCCGATTGCAGCACTGCAGAAAGTCAAAAAGACAATGCCTCCGCTCAACAGAAGGCCACTGTGATGCAATCCAATTGCGAGGAAACGACCAGCCAGTGCGGCGAACAAGCCAAGAAAGCTAAAGCCGCACAACACCGACATTGCCACGGCCATAAAGGCTTGCCGCATCTCACTCGGTATCCTCAATCGCTGCAATCGCAACGGTGGACGAGTACCTCCGTGGATCACTGTTTCGGGTAGCCATGGCAACAGCAAACCCGGCAACAGCATGAACAGCAGCGCGATATAACTGGCATGGAGCGGCTGCGCGGCCGTCTCTGCCACCCAGCCAGACAGTAACGCCCCAAGCCCCAAACCGCTCATGTTGCTCAAGCTGGAGATCAGCGCCGCGAGTGACCGATTACTCAGCAACTCGCTCAGATAGGCAGTCGTGGCCCCCACCATCAACCCTACTGCCATCCCGGACAATATTCGCCCGACGAACAAACCGGCTAACGTGGGCCAGAGCAAAAAACTCAACAGACTGGCAAATGTCAGCCCGAGCCCCAGCCCCAGCACTGCGCGTCTGCCCAACAAATCAGACAATCGACCAAACACCATCAGTTTGAACAGGATGGCGAGTGCGTAGGACGCGAATACCAACGTCACCACAAATGGAGACAAGCCTAATTGCGTGGCATAGAGCGGATACAACGGTGTCGGCAAGGTCCCCACCATCATCACCACCAACAACAGATAAGTGCTGAGCCAGGCGGCGCGTCTGAATTGGGTTGAGACTCGCATGAATCACTACCAGTTAATCTGTCGTGCATCGAACAGATTAACCCCCAGTTGGGCCTTGCCTAAGTACTCCAGACAGTCCATTGGCTTGGCCGGCATAACACTGCAAAAGAACGATTCGCGCAGGAATCGTTCCAGCGGTCGGCTACGATTCAATGTGCTCGCACCACAAATCTTGACCGCCGCCATTGCCATCTTTGGCGCAAGCTCACCGATGAAGTACTTGGCAGCATGCACAGCGGCATTCGCCTCTATCGTTCCGCGCCGTTGCACGATGAGTGTGCCGGCCTCATTCAGCAACGCTCGACCCGCTTGCAACTCAGCCGATAGCCGGCCTACTTCCTGATGGATCGCGCTGGATTCGAGTTGGGAAGGCGTGGAACGCACGGCCTCGGTGATGTGTTGCAGCAACGCGGTAGCAATCCCAAGATAAACACCGGTATAACCGGAAATCATCCAATGAGGCTCACGTACCAGCTTGAATAAAGACATCCCTTCGACTGCCAGAAACAAACGCTGGCGGGTCAAAAGTACATTTTCAAAAGTCATGCTGGCGGTCTGGGTACCATTCATGGCAAACCCGTCCCAAACTTGGCCGTAACGCACACCTTCGTCATTGCGACCGACCACGAAGTGGCTGATTTCGCTGTCGCTGTCGTTACCCTCAGGTTTTGCCGTTACTACGATATAGTCTGCAGCGCCTGCCAACGACACGAAAGACTTGTTGCCATTGAGCAGGAAGCCGCCTTCATGCGGGCGGTAATGTGTCTGGATACCTCGCAACCGCGCACCACTACCCAGCTCTGACGTCGCAGATGCAAACATCTTGTTGTGCGATATCACCTCATCAAATACCCAGGAGCGAAAGGCATCCGCAGCCGCTGACAGCGATTTCCCCGCCGACTCACATAACGAGCCAAGCGCCACATTGTGCATATTGAATCCCAGCGCAGTTGCCGCGTCATACTGAGCAAGTCGCGCCAGAACCTGGCTATATTCCATATAATTCAGACCCGCCCCCCCAGCCTCGCGAGGGATCAGCAAGCCCAACAGACCAGACTCCTTGATCAGTTGATAGCTCTCGCTACTATCCGATTGTTGGTTATCTACCAACGGAGCCAAGTCGACCAGCCGTGTACCGATGCGATCCACCAACGTGAGAATTTCATCGATTTGATGTGGCAAAGCCATATGCGTTGACCTTATGTATATGATTCAAAAACTCTAGCGAGCGCTCAGTTCTCGACTGGCAAACCAGCCTGGCGCGCCACGCTGATACGTAGCAGATCGTTCGCCCCCGCATAGGTCATTGACGCCAATGGGCTGATGAGATCGATCGCCCGACCGGAATCGGCGATGTAAGAACGCACACCACCTAACTGGGCTGCCAACTGCGACAGCCGCGTAAAGTCTTCAGAAACCGAAATCTTTACCATCGCGGCCTCACCGCTCAATTGACGAATCGTCACCCCGGCATCGATGCGCCGCGCAATGCCGTAGAGCAGTTTTCGCGAACGGTAAAGGTACATGCTCATGTCGGCCACATGCCCCGCCACCAGGTGACTGGAGCTCATGGATCTACCGAAGTGAATTCGCTCCCGGCTCCACTCCACCGTCTGATCCAGCATCCTGTGCATGGGGCCTAGTGCATACCCCATCAGCAGCGCTCGTTCCCAGGTCGTGGTCGCGGTCATTACAGAGAAACCCGCCCCCTCGCCTCCCAACAGGCTGTGCTCTTCCAACCGCACACCGTCAAAGGTCAACACCCCCATCGGTACGCCGGGCAACGCGGTCTTGTCCAGCGGCTCACTGCGCACTACGCCCGCATCCGACAGGTCAACCAGTGCGACTGATAAATCGAATGGTGATCGGCCCTTGCCGGTACGAACGAACACCAAAGCGTGATCGGCTACCGGGGCGGCGGTAATGAAGCGCTTCTCGCCCGTCAACCGATAACTACCGTCCGCCTGACGTTCAGCCACGGTTTCCATCGACTTCGGATCACTACCGCCCTGCACTTCAGTCAGCGCGTGACACAACAGCGTCTCTCCGGTTTCCAGGCCTGCCAGTTGTTTGCGCTGTTCGGCATTCAGCCAGGGCTGCATAGGCAATTGCATACCGAACAACTGTGAAGCCAGCGCATAGCAAAGGGCAGGACTCAGACCGCTCATGCCCAATCCTTCCACCATCGCGAGCTTGTTTGTCACGGTGCTATTGGAGGTGCGCAGCAGCCCTGTCGCCGCTGCCAGCAACCATTGCTCGCGGAACGTTTTGCCTTCCAGCTCAGGCAACAAAGCCTGACCCTGGATGCAACTCTCCTGCACCGCTTGTTCAACTAACTTGTCTTCGTCTGCGAACAGCATCACTCGCCCTCTCTGTTATCGGCACAGACTCAAGCGAGCTCGACCAGGGCGGCCTCAATGACGGCCCATAGTGCGGCCGGCGTGCGAAATGAAGCCGCGACAACTTTGTTTTCGGGGAACGCTATTTCGAACTTTTTCTCAACGTCGGCGACAATGGATATGATCGTGAGAGAGTCCAGCCAGCCTTCCTCCAATAGCGCCGTATCCGGTACCACATTAAGGTCTGCACCTTGATATTGAGTCAGCAGATTCGAATGAATCAGCGCGCACAGCGTTTCAATGTTCTTCATTACTTGTCTCTTCCATGTTTACACTCAACATGCTTAAAGCACGTCGATCTATTTTGCCGTTGGCAGTCGCCGGCAACTTTCGCGCCATATGAACTCCATCCGGTTGCATCCTCTTCGGCAATGCTCCGCTCAAGCCGCGAACAATCTCATCACGACCTGTACTTGCACTCACCACGTGTACCCAGATCTCACAGTCCGGCGCTGTGCCATGGCGAACTACAACGGCGGCAGTTTCAACACCTGGCAAGGCCAATACCGCACTTTCTATGTCCAGAAGATCAATGCGGTGGCCGCGACGCTTCACCTGATGGTCTCGTCGACCTTGCAGATGAAAGCGACCATCCGCCGCCTGATACCCGATATCCCCCGTGCCATAGGCCAACCTTTCCACTCCATCGCGGAAGTACACTGCACGGCGGGCATCGCGACAGATGCCATCAACCAGATAACCAGCGAATACCGTCGGCCCTGCAACGAAAATCTCACCCTCCGACGCTGCGCGACCGTCGTCACCGATGATGTCGACTTCCACTCCATCAATCGCCCAACCGATCGACGGCAAAACCGTCTCGATACTCGGCAGGCTCACCTGTTCTGCGGTGCACACATTGGTTTCCGTAGGCCCATACAGGTTGTAGAACGGCAAGTCGGGGAATGCAGTCAGATAGCGCTTAAGCAGTTGTGGCGGGAACGGTTCACCCGCGTACAACGCGGCGCGTAGTGCAGACGGCCTCGCTTGCTCAATCCCGCCCTGCTGTAGCAGCATCTGGTACAAGGTGGGTACTGCGTAGAACACTGAGATACACTGCTCACCCAGCCAGCGCGTCACATCGCGAGGAAAAGTCTTGAGGTAGTCTGGCAACAGGCAAAGACAGGCGCCGGCCAGTGCGGTCGAGAACAGATCGAAGGTCGTCAGATCGAAGGTGAGTGCCGCTTGTGATCCAACACGGTCTTCACAGTCCAGAGCAATTGCGCGTGCCGCCCAGGCAGCAAAATGCAGGACGTTGGCATGCGATAGGTATACACCCTTGGGCGCGCCGGTACTGCCTGATGTAAACAAAACATAGCCACCCTCGCACCCGGCATGTCGACGTGGTTGTCCTCGCAAGGGGAACAGCCATAGATCGCCCACTGCGCGAGCGTCGCCAGACTGACCATGAATGGAAACCACCCTGGAGGCTGCTGCCTGGCTTGCAGGGGTAGCCAATAAAAAATCCAGGTCGGCGTTGGCCAACATCCGTGCACCCCGTTCCGCGGGGTCCTTGACATCCATCGGAGCGACTAATGCCCCCAGCCTTAATGCGGCATAAATAGCCACAACAGCGGCTGCGCTCTTCGCAATATAGATGCCTACTCGATCACCGGCCTGCACGCCTTCCGCACGCATCAACTCGTATAACTTATTAACCGTTTCGTTCAGTTGTTGATAGCTGAATGACGCATCTTCCGCTTGTAGCGCGGGCCTCTGTGGATAGCGCTGTGCAGATTCAACCAGCGTCTGATCAAGCCGAATACAATCACTGAACAAGGTTGGCCTCTACTACTGATTTGATGTTCCCCGTCTTGGCATCCGGACGTTTTTGGCGGGGCGATAGTAGAAGCATTTCTCCAACCGGAGTGAGTGAACAATTTTTATAAACTCTATGCGGAAATGGAATACAAGATGGACCTGAAGAACTTGCGCTATTTCGTGGAAGTGACTGAGCATGGAAGCTTCTCGAGGGCATCCCACACTATTCACGTCACCCAATCGGCACTTAGCAAAGCCGTTCAATTACTCGAAGAAGAACTGGGTACGACGCTATTGGTTCGCAGCCGTCCAGGCGTGCCGTCACGCTTGACCCCGTCGGGTGAAGTGGTATTCCGCCATGCCAAAGGATTACTGAACCGCAGCAAGCAAATGCTGACCGACGTAAACCTGCTCAATAGCCTCGTCACCGGCGTCCTTCGGCTGGGGTTACCCCCTTTAGGCAGTACCGATCATATAGCGGTCGTGTTGACCGAGTTTCGGCGACGCTTTCCCCAAGTGGAACTCCAATTGTGTGAACAAGGAGGCCAAGCCCTGGAAGAGGCCGTTCGCAAGGGCGAGATAGAGCTGGCTATCAGTCTGCGACCAGAGGGCGACGACCTGGCTTGGCTGCCGATTTGTGAGGAGCCACTCGTTGTCGTCCTGCCGCCTCGCCACCCACTCGCCAGCCGCCATCGACTGACTCTGCCAGATTTGGCGCATCACCCATGGGTACAGCTGCAGGGCGCCTCTATCCTCAATCACCGTATCAAGCTCTGTTGCCCTGCTCTGGACGTCAGTCGCCTACAGGCAGCCAAGAGCGACAACCTGGCCTTTTGCCTGTCATTAGTGGCCGCGAATGCAGGCCTGATGGTATTACCCAGGCTATTGGCTCAACACCATATCCCACCCGGTGTGGAAATCGTCCCGCTCGAATGCGCCGAACTGCAGTGGCAACTCGTCGTAATCTGGCGCAAAAACGCACAGCTGTCGGTAGCGGCACAGCAATGGCTTGAACTGTTGGCAACCGACGCTGGCCAATAACCTGGCAAATCCTCGACGTCGCTCCCGGCGCCAAAAAACAAAGGTCTGAACAGAAATGCCCCACCGCTTTTGCTGAACAGGTGTTGGCCGATGCACGGCGGGGTGTATATAGTCGCCCCCATTGCAACCCGCCGGCCCATTCCAAGGAAGAGAATGATGAGTGACCTGCACACCCTTACGGCCGCCGAACTGCTGGCCCGATTCGCCAGCCGGCAACTCACTCCCATCGACTATTACGACCAGCTCCTGACCCACATCGACCGCTGGGAGCCGCAGATCAATGCGCTCTACGCCTTCGACCCGCAACAAGTGCGTCAGCAGGCCCAGGCCTCCACCGAACGCTGGAACAAAGGCCAACCCAACGGCGCCCTCGACGGTGTGCCGGTGACCCTCAAGGAACTGATCGCCACCGAGGGCCAGCCCATCCCGCTGGGTAGCGCCGCCACCCGCCTGACGCCTGCGCTGAAGAATGCACCGCCCGCCGCGCGCTTGCGTGAAGCCGGGGCAATCATCCTGGCCAAGACCACCGTTCCGGATTTCGGCATGCTCTCTTCGGGCCTTTCCAGCTTCCACGGCATCACCCGCAACCCCTGGAACACAGCCAACAACCCGGGTGGATCGAGTGCCGGGGCCGCCGCTGCTGCAGCTGCCGGTTACGGGCCTCTGCACGTTGGCACTGACATCGGCGGATCGGTGCGGCTGCCCGCGGGCTGGTGCGGACTGGTCGGTTTCAAGCCGACGCTGGGGCGCATCCCCATCGACCCGTATTACACCGGCCGCACGGCCGGCCCCATGACCCGCACGGTCGATGATTGCGTGTTGTTGATGCAACACCTGGCCCGCCCCGATTCGCGCGACGCTACCAGCCTGCCACCGCTCACCACTGAGTGGAGCAATCAGCCGCTGTCGGTAAAGGGCCTGCGTGTCGGCCTGATGCTCGAACCCGGCACCGGCCTCGCACCTGAAGATTTCGTCTGTAACGCCGTGGAGCAAGCAGCGCGGCTGTTCGAAGCCCACGGTGCCAAGGTCACAGTGATTGCGCCGATCATGGACCGCGCCCAGCTCGACGGCCTCGACCAGTTCTGGCGCGCTCGCCAATGGGCTGAGCTGTCGGCCTTGAGCAGCGAGCAATTCGACAGAGTCTTGCCGTATATCCGCGACTGGGCCGCCCCAGGCGCCGATATCACCGGCGTGGAAGCCGTACGGGGCTTCAACCAGACCTTCGAAATGCGCCGCCGCGCCGCGCAGTTGTTCGACACATTCGACCTGGTGCTCTCTCCCACCAACCAGATCAACGCCTTTGCGGCCGACTGGCCGTCACCGAGCAATGACCCGCAGCAACCGTTCGAACACATCGTGTTCACGGTGCCCTGGAACATGGGCGAACAACCGGCGCTGTCGATCAATTGCGGTTTCGCCGACGACGGCATGCCCATTGGGCTGCAGATGATCGCCCCGCGCTTTGCCGATCAGTGGCTGCTGCAAATCGCCAAAACCTACGAAAACTGGCGTGGCGCAATCCACTGCTGGCCGAGTCCTGCCTGACTTCGGCCCCTCAAGAACGCCCCTCCCACCTTGTTGTTCCAGGCCTTCCCGGCCGGAGCGCTATCGACCTGAAAGGCAACGGAATGCCCGTACAACCATTGACTCGCCCCGATCCTGCACGCGATACACCCACGCCGGGCGCCGGCAAAAAAAGCATCTTCGCTGTCGTCCTGGGTAACGCCGTGGAGTTTTTCGACTTCGGTGTATACGCAACGTTTGCGGTGATGATCGGCCACACGTTTTTCCCGTCCGACAGTGCCTTCGTCAGCCTGATGCTATCGGTCATCGCGTTCGGCACCGGCTTTATCGTCCGGCCCCTGGGTGCGGTGCTGATCGGCGCCTACGCCGACCGCGTCGGGCGCAAACCGGCGATGCTTTTGACCCTGGTGATGATGGCTGTGGGCACCGGCAGCATCGCGATATTGCCCGGCTACGAGACCATCGGCATCGCCGCGCCGATCCTGCTGGTGGTCACCCGCATGATCCAGGGCCTGGCCTGGGGCGGTGAAGCCGGCCCCGCCACTACCTACATCCTTGAAGCGGCGCCCCCCCACAAACGCGGCACCTACGCCTGCTGGCAAGTGGTTGCCCAAGGCGTCGCCGCGATGGTAGCCGGGCTGGTGGGGTTCACCCTGACAAAAGTCCTGTCCCCGGAAGACCTCAATAGTTGGGGCTGGCGTGTACCGTTCGTGTTCGGTCTGCTGGTGTTGCCGATCGGTATCTACATCCGTCGCAATCTTGCTGAAACCTTCCACGGCCACACCGAACAAACCCGCACCGGCGATCTGGTACGGGAAATAGTCGGCAAACACCGGCGCGCTCTGGTGTTGGGGCTGCTGATTCTTTCCGGCAGCACCATCACCCAGTATTTCCTGAACTACATGACCACCTTCGCCCTCACCGAATTGAAGCTGCCCACCAGCATTGCCATGCTCTCGACCCTGGTGGCCGGCGCCGCCATGGCTGTGTGCGCGGTGGCCGGGGGCATGCTCTGCGACCGCTTTGGGCGTCGGGTGATCCTGATGACGCCCCGAGTGGTGTTGCTGTTGATCCTGTTCCCGGCCCTGCAACTGATGACCGAGCACCCCAGCTCGGCGACCTTCCTGCTGACCCTGGCGGTACTCTCGGGCCTGCATGGCATGAGCGGCGCAGCGTTGATCGTGCTGCTGGTGGAGAGCTTCCCGAAATCGGTGCGCGCCACCGGTTTCTCCATCGTCTACGCCTTCGGTGTCGCAGCGTTTGGCGGTACGGCGCAGATCATCATTACCTGGCTGATCGGCACCACCGGTGACCCGATGTCGCCAGTCTGGTACCTGCTGATCGCTAACCTTGTGTGCCTGACCGCCGCCTGGTTCGCCAAGGAAACGCGTCCGTCGCTGCCCGAACGCCCCGCCCGCGAAACCCTGCTTGCAGAAGCCCAGGTCCGCTGATAAATGCGCCCCGGGGCCTTCCCGGGACGGTTGCCTTACATCTGATTTGTATGGGATTTACCATGTATCCACGTCTTTTGCTGGCCGTCACTTTGGCATCCGGCACCCAGGCTTTCGCTCAGCCATTCCCCCAAGAGCAGGCCCAGGTTAACGCGCCAGGCTTTCTGGAAGGCAGTACCCTGGACCTGAACCTGCGTCACTACTATTCCAACCAGCACACCAAACGCACCACTCACCTGAGCATCAAGAAACCCGGCGGCATCGAGCCCACCCGTATTCGCGAAACCTGGGTGCAGGCGAGCATGCTCAAGTACAGCTCCGGCTATACCCAGGGCCTGATCGGCGTCGGCATGGATGCAGGGATCTTCAGTGCCGTAAACCTGGAGCGCGGCCACGGAAAGGTGGCCAACGGCGGCGACCGGGTGCTGGTAGACGGCGATGGCGATGCGATTCCCACCTGGAGTCGCCTAGGTATAGGTGATGTGCGTGTTCGCCTGTCCAACACCGAGCTCAAGGCCGGCCGGCTAATGACCGACAATCCGATCCTGCGCTACAAGGACAACCGCGCCCTGCCCTCCAGCTTCCAGGGCGTGGGCCTGCTCAGCAACGAACTCGACTGGCTGTCGATACAGGGCGGCAGCTTCGAACGGGCGATTCCGCGCACCGGCACCGGCGCCGAAAAGCTGACCACCACCTTCGGCAACCGCGCCTACAGTGGCGCGCGCATCAGCTACCTGGGGGCCACGGTCAAACCGGGTTATGGGCTGGAAGCCAGCGTCTACGCCTCGCGTTTCGAAGACATGTGGGACCAGACCTACGTCGGCGTTACGCACCGCATGGGCGACCAGGATAATCTGGCCCTCAAGACTGCCTTCAACTACTACCACACCAGTGATTCAGGCAAGAAGAACCTCGGCTACATCGACAACAACGCCGCCAGCCTGGCCTTCACCACCACTCACCAGGCCCATAGCCTGACGCTTGCCTGGCAGCAAATATTCGGCAACGAGTACTTTGACTATGTGTGGGAATCCACTGGCAACTACATGGCCAACTCGTTATACGCGGACTACAACGGCCCCAACGAAAAGTCCTGGCAACTGCGCTACGACCTGGACTTCACGACCTACGGAGTCCCTGGTCTCACCGCCAGCCTGTGGCACGCCAAAGGCTGGGACATCGACGGCACCCACTACGACGGCGACCGCTACGGCCGCAATACCGGCTACAACGTACGCGGCCTGGACGACGCCAAACACAGCGAAAACGGTTTGATGCTGGGCTATATCATCCAGTCCGGAAAACTCAAAAACTCGGTGCTGCGCACCATCGTCTACAACCACCTCGCCAGCGGCGGGCAGATTGACGGCAGTTACGACGAGTTCCGCATCGTCGCCAACGTGCCGATCAACCTATTCTGAGGCGCAGTTCAGCGATATGTTCTGACCACCGACTGCGGCCCCCACAACAACATCTCGCCCATCAAAATGCCAACTGCAAGGTCTCCTTCCCCTCCAGACTCAACAAAAACTGCTTCGCCCCCAACCCACCCGCAAACCCGGTCAAACTCCCTGAAGCCCCAATCACCCGATGGCACGGCGCAACAATCGAAATCGGATTTTTCCCATTCTTTGTGTTTCCCCCGGCCATAAGAAAAGTGATCTACACAACGAACGCCATCGAGAGTATCAACGCTCAGTTGCGCAAGATCATCAAGACCCGAGGTCACTTCCCAACTGACGATGCTGCGACGAAGTTGATCTGGCTGGGCTTACGCAACATCACCGCGAACTGGGGCAAGCCGGCCCATGACTGGAAGAGTGCGATGAATCAATTTGCGATCCTGTACGGAGATCGATTTATCAGGCCGACCTGGTAAAACTAAGGCCTGCCTGACGGCAGGCCGCTACCAGCCCGCACACAAAAAATCTGACACTCTCCCCACCAATGGCCAATAAATCGTCCCCTTTTTCCACCTTTTTCCATAAAAGCGATTTCAGGCTCGGCACACTCCCCCGCAGCTGCCGAGCCTGCGAGGCTGCGTTCGGCCGCGCAGCGGTCGTAAAATCAAACACCCGTTTTTTCAGGTCAACCGTGGAGGCAGAACTCACGACCGCTTCGCAGCCGAACGCAGGCTTCGCCAGCTGCTACAAATCGTGTAACGGCTTAACTAACCGGTATCCGGACAACGCGCTGCTACGGCGCCTCCGGCTGATCAAAATTATCCAACGCCCGATTCACCAACAACTCCCCCAACGAAATCATCTGCTGAATCGCCAACGCCACATGCCGACGTGTGCCCTCCAGCTCAAACGCCAAATCACTGGCCATCACATTCAGCGACGCCAACGTTTCCGAGGCATGCGCCAACAGCGTCTCGTTATCCAGATCAGGAATCACCGTAAAAATATTGGAAGGACGCTTATCGGACAGCGGCGCCTCAACAAACGGCGGCTTGAGGTAATGATCCAGCGCCCGCGCGGCGGCGGCGTGGAGTTTTTTGGAATCGGTGGAGGCGTAAGGGGAAGTGCCTGGGGTTTCTACGGAATCGGGAGTGACCTTGTGCATGGTGAAGCTCCTAAACAAAGTTTTTGGGGGCTGTATCACCTATACCTGTTCAGGTCGCTAAACCCGGCCGCTGAATTGGCAGCGACACCTGGAGGTTATCCACATGCCTTCCCACCTGGCAACCTTGAAAAACTGTCGGAAGATTCTCCCAAAGTAGAATTTTTGTAGCCGCCTCCTAGGACTGAATCGGGTGTATTGGGGAACAGCAGAAAATAGTTCTGCTCCCAATAGCTTTGAGCGATGGCAATTGGCCTCGACAAAAAGTACGATTACAAACGACCAAATAACCTTGAGCAGCATTACCGCAGGCTCAGAGAGCTAAAGAGTTGCAACCGCAATTTTTCCGCGTTCGACCGATCCGTCAGAGGGAAATGCTGCAGAATGCTCATGATTCGATATGCGCTTTTGGCAACCATGATCTTAGTTGCTGGCTGCACTACAAATAGACTTCATTTTGCTTCGTACAGCACAGAGCAAGGATTATCCGAAATCCGGAACGCCACCACAGATGTTGAAGTTACTGGCGTATCGGGGATAGAACGCTGTAGCGACTGTACTGAACAGAGCAAAATCGTTTGGCACGCCGCTAATTACAATGGCTCGCTGTATGAAGGCTACGCCATGGTCCCAGTGAGGGACTTGGAAAATTTCATCATGTCTGCGCTTGAGTCGCGTCCCGATGGCAAAACCAAGGCAAAAATCGGAATCAAACAAATCTTCCTAAAAACCTGGAACAAGCCCGAGTACTCGGCATGTCAGGTTGAAATGTCGGTTGATATCAACGGTGCGATATATATCGGAACAGGCGTCGTCAAGATTGACAGGCCAGGGCAATCATTATTGGGGCGGAATCTCGCTCAGCTTGACCCTGATGCGCTGGACACCCTGCGTCTCGCGCTGAAGTCGGCCTATCTGAATGCGTTAAATCAGAAGAGCTAGTCGCTAGCGGAAATGTGAAAAGACAGAGAGGGATAGATTTATTAAGCGGCCAGATCACCTTAGCAATAAATAAATTCGTCCGCCTTTTTTAAATATCATCTGATTAGAGTTGGGTCATGGTTTCTATCGCTGTTCAGGAAGAAGTTCGAGACCGCCTTCGCCGTGCCGAGAACGAGCACGACGTGAAGGTGCTTTTAGCCGTTGAATCAGGCAGTCGCGCCTGGGGATTTGCCTCTCCGAATAGCGACTACGACGCACGCTTCATCTACGTCAATAAACCTGAGTGGTATTTGTCTGTCGGCCTTGAGGAACAACGCGACGTCATCGAGTATCCGATCGTTGACGACATGGACATCAATGGCTGGGATCTGCGCAAGGCGTTGAGGCTATTCTGGAAGTCCAATCCAGGTTTTGTGGAGTGGCTGCAGTCCACCATCGTTTACGAACACTCAGGATCCTTTCACGAGCGGGCCAAGGAGTTGCTGCCGCTGGTGTACTCGGTCGAAAGTGGCATCTACCATTATCGCAGCATGGCCAAAACCAACTACAGGGGGTATTTGCAGACCCCTCAAGTACCGCTGAAAAAGTATTTTTACGTACTGCGCCCCTTGTTATCGGTGCGGTGGCTGGAACAGTTTCATAAGCCCGCCCCCATCGAGTTTGACAAGCTGCGCGGAGTCATCGAAGACGAGCCCGGACTCCAGCAGGCTATCGATGACTTGCTTGCAATAAAACGCACGTCTCCCGAGATGGGGCTATCGCCCCAGATCATGCCCATCCAGCAATTCATTGAGCGTGAACTGCATCGACTCGAGGCCATCAAGCCGAACCGTAGCGAACGCAAAGAGGTTGAGCCATTACTTTCCGAACTGTTTCGCTCTGTACTGAAAGAAACGTGGGGATGACGCAAAAATACAGGGACCGACCACGAACATGAGATTGAGTAAAATGTGGTCTGTCCCATTGATAGAACTGGCTATGCGACTTCTGCTCTCCATAATCACTCACTGGCCATATTTAGAGTGCCCGTTATGCCAGCTTCCTCTGATCAAAAAACCGCTGTCGTTTTATGCGCAGCTTCAAATAGTGACTTGGAGGATCTGGTAGCCATTCGGATTGAGGCTATGCGCGAAAGCCTTGAGCGGCTCGGGCGATTTGATCCTAATCGTGCGCGTGAACGATTTCTTAGTGGGTTCGACGTTAACAGCACACGCCGCATAGTGGTATCAGGTGATCTAGTCGGCTTTGTCGTCATAAAAAACCATCAGGGCGAGCTGCTACTTGACCACTTGTATGTCATACCCGGCGCTCAAGGATTAGGAATAGGCTCTGAAGTTCTCACTCGGATTTTCAGAGAGGCTGATGAAATCGGGCGTCCTATTAAGGTTGGCGCACTCAAGGAAAGCGCTTCAAATCGTTTCTACACTCGACATGGCTTCGTATTTGTCGAGAGCGGCGAGTTTGATAATTACTATGTCCGCGCCAACAGTAATGCCGTTAGCCCGTAATACGCAAAAAATAGGGGACAGGGGACAGGGGACAGATTTATTTTTTTGGCCAAAGGTTAGCCCAATGCCCCCCCACCAATGGCAAATAAATCCGTCCCCTTTTTCCAGTCCCCTTTTTCCATATTTCTCAGCTGCGCGGGCGCATCCCTTGAAACAACGTGTCTGCGACAAGCTGATTGGCTTATGCAACCCGGGGGGCATGCATTTTTTCGCGGGGGGCAGGTAACTGCCATTCCTGCCGCGAGCGAATGGGCGTCGGATACGTATAATTTTTGTTTACAGATTTGCAAGAAAAAATTACTAATTAATACAGTTCCTATTCCACCAAATCTTGATACTGCGCAGGCTTAAAGCCCTGGCAGATTATCCAAAAGGGCAATGTCATTTTGGTAAGAAAGGAGTCGTGTACATGCTTATCCCCCGTACCCTTATTCGCATCAGTTTGTCCACCGTATTGCTTGGACTGATAGGTTGCGCACCTACATCTACTGTGGGTCCCATCGCCAACACCGTACGCATAACTCATAACGAGCCTGGCTCCGAATGCCAGTTCCTGGGAGACGTTACAGGTAGTCAGGGCGACTTTCTGCTGGGCAGTATTACTGGGAACGCCAACCTGGAGACCGGAGCCCGTAATGACCTGAAAAACAAAGCAGCAGCAATGGGGGGCAATCGGGTTTATCTGCTAACTCAACGAGCGGGCCAAACCGGTTCGGACAACCGATTGGAGCAAACCAACGTTACCCTTTCAGGAAATGTTTATCGCTGTCCTTAACGGTGAACCTGATCGGTTGAAACCTGAGCTTTAAAGGACTTGGAATAGCTGCGACGCTCTTGTCGTATGGGTGTCCGCTTAAGAATGGCTAAAAATGGTGCGCACAATTTGAGTGCACACTGTAGTGGTCTAATGAAAACGGACACCCATTTAGGTGAGAATGCTCACCAGATCGAGGTGTCAGATGACCAAACAACGCCGTTCCTTTTCTGCTGAATTCAAACGCGAGGCTGCCGACCTCGTGCTCAAGCAAAACTACAGCTATATCGAAGCCAGCCGCTCACTTGGCATCGGCGAGTCGGCACTACGCCGCTGGGTCGACCAGGTTCAGCAGGAGCGCCAAGGCGTTACCCCGCAGAGTAAAGCGCTGACACCGGAACAGCAGAAAATCCAGGAGCTGGAAGCCCGGATCGCCCGCCTTGAGTGGGACAAATCGATATTAAAAAAGGCTACCGCGCTCTTGATGTCGGAGATCACGAGCGTACGCGCTGATCAATCAGCTGAGCGTCCATAAGCCTGTTGATTGGCTGTGCAAAGTGTTTGAAATCAACCGGTCAAGTTACTACACCCATCGCCTCAAGCGCCAAACGCCTGATGTCGAACGGCTTCGGTTGCGCAGCCGGGTGAGCGAGTTGTTTTCACAAAGTCGTAGTGCTGCCGGCAGCCATAGCCTTCTCTCGTTGATGCGTGACGATGGTGAGCAAATCGGTCGGTTCAAAGTGCGCAGCTTGATGCGTGAGCCCGACCTCGTCAGCAAATAGCCAGGTTCTCATGCCTATAAACGAGCGACGGTTGAACGGTTGGATATCCCGAACATCTTGAATCGAGAGTTCGATGTCCCTGCAGCGGCATGCCCGTGGCGATGTGATCGTTGTGCGTTACGCGGACGACAGTGTGGTGGGTTTATCGAGTTGCTGCCCCATACGTGGTCGCCCATTTAGTCACGCAAGGTGTGAGGGCGGACGATACGTTTTTTCGAAACGGTTTTACCAGATAACGTCAGTTTGCAGCCCGGAACATAGCAATAGGTGATCTGAGGACACTTACACTGGAAGTGACGACACCGATGCCTGACAGCAAAGGCATCGGTCTTTCTTGCCTGCTCTGGCAGTCCGTCGGGGTCAACTCATCTCTGGAACGAGGTGACTCATGAACGTCAGGTTTTCAATAGCGTACATATACTCAGAGAATCTCGGATCTCCATCATTGAACGCCTTTGCCACTTTTTGTGCGTTCTCAAGACTGTCCCACATTGCTAAGTCCGCGAAGATTCGGTCGTCGCTCATCGGGCAGTAGGCGCGGTACTCGATCAAACCAGGAAAGGTCTTTAACGTTTCACGAAGCCCTGCGCGGAGCCAATTCGCCTCGAGATTACCGGCCGTGGTGCCCACAACATCTCCCTACATCAAAAATCCAGTTGCAACGTCTCCTTCCCCTCCAACCCCAACAAAAACTGCTTCACCCCCAACCCTCCCGCAAACCCGGTCAAACTCCCCGAAGCCCCAATCACCCGATGGCAAGGCGCAACAATCGAAATCGGATTCTTCCCATTCGCCGCCCCCACTGCCCGAACCGCTTTCGGGTTACCAATCTGCACCGCAATCTGGCTATAACTGCGCGTCTCCCCAAACGGTATCGTCAGCAGCGCCTGCCAAACCTTCTGCTGAAAATCGGTGCCAGCAAAATCAAGCTCCAGCTCAAAGCAATCCCGCTCACCCGCAAAGTACTGATTGAGCTGGTGCTCAGCTTCCAGCAACACCGGGCTGTGGATATCTTCGTGCAACGGGCCAAGGCGAACGCGGTCGGGTTTGTCGTTCTCCCAGAGGATTGCGCAGAGCTTGCTGCCTTTGGCGACCAGGGTGAGGGTGCCGACGGGGGATTTCATCAGTTTGAATACGTACGACATGGTTGACTCCTTGATCCGACAGTAGCTTCAGACGTCGCCGGACGCTGAAGGCGATCGTTCATCTGTGTCAGAGGACGTATTCAGAGTAATTGTGGGTTCAAACGCAAGAACTACGTTTCTTGCGATTGAATTTCACGGGCTGATACCACCGGCATTTGGCGCTATTGATCTTCAGCGTCCTCAGTCTCTTCAACAAAGTAGCAATCACGGCGTTTGCCGTTGGGGTCGATGATGAAAACGCCCTGCCCTCTGCCGCACTCAAACGAGTGGGGGGTTGAATAGGCTCTTCTCTTATCGATCCAGGCATTCAGTTGGGAGATGTAGATGGCCATACCAATAGCGATGCTCAGCACCAGCAGCAAGCACAAAACAAACTGTGCGGTGTAGTGGTCGCTTTCCTTTTCCGAGCCTGCGGGTTGCATGTCGAGGTCCTGTTGTTGAAACACGCCGCCACAATAGGGACCAGCGGGTTAACGTCAGGTGAACATTGTCGCGAAGAATCGCAACTCCGCTATCCTCTGCCCCACCAGTAAAAAACCGTGGGTCTGTACGTGCATATTCATCTGTTGTTGGTCGAAGACAACATCGACCTGGCGAACACTGTCATCGAATACCTGGAAATCACCGGGATCGTCTGCGACCACGCCAGTGACGGGCAAATGGGTTTGAACCTGGCACTTGCTCAGCACTACGACGTGATCTTGCTCGACATCATGCTGCCGCGCCTGGACGGTCAGCAGCTGTGTAAAAAGCTGCGCGAACAGGGCAATCAGACGCCGATCCTGATGCTCACCTCGCTGGATGCCCTGGCCGACAAACTCGCCAGTTTCTCGGTCGGGGCCGACGACTATCTGGTCAAGCCGTTCGAACTGCCGGAACTGGTTGCGCGGATCCGCGCCCTGAGCCTGCGCCGCAGTGGCCAGGCCAGCCGGCTGCAAGTTGCGGACCTGATCATGGACCTTTCAACGCGCAAGGTCAGTCGCAACGGGCAGGAGCTGCACCTGTCACCGACCGGCTGGACGTTGCTCGAATGCCTGATGCGCGCCAGCCCCGTGCCGGTCAACCGCGAACGCCTGGAAGCAGCGATCTGGGGCGACGAACTGCCGGACAGCAACACGCTCAAGGTGCACATGCACCGTCTGCGCAAGGCGGTCGACAAAGACTTCGATGTGGCGTTGATCCAGACGTTGCCCGGTATCGGCGTTCAGTTGGGGGCGACATGCGCAAAGGCCTGAGCCTGAAGTGGGTGATCAGTGGCAGTCTGCTGTTGATTATTGCCGTGGTGCTGATCATCTATAACCAGCTGCTGCCGGTGTACACCATGCGTGGGTTCCTGTTTACCGCCAGCGCGATGATGGAAGAGGAAGCGCAATACTTCGCCCGGCATTACCAGCAGGACCCGACGACCCCGCCACCCGATAACTACTTCGTCAAGAGTGCTATCGGCAAGGAGGCCTTGCCGAAGAACATCCGCGACCTGCTCGACACCACGCCGACATTGGTCTTCGGCGCCGTGCAGTTCTTCAGTGACATGGAATCCGACGACGAGGATGACGGTACGGCCATCCTGATCCACCCGTTGTACGACGGTAAAACGCTGTATATGTACGGCACCGACCACGACCATGAAGCAGGTGGCGTGGTTGAGACGCCGTTGTCCGATGCCTACCTGGAACACGAGTTGGCGATGATCAGCATGATCGGTCTGGCAGTGTTTATTCCCGCGCTGATCATCATCGCCCTGCTGGTGTGGTGGGTGGTCCGGCCGCTCGGCCGGCTGACGCAGTGGTCGACCCGCCTGGAATGCGTCGGCGCGGCGCCGAATGGCCGGCCGCATTTCATCTTTCGCGAGTTCAATGTGCTGGCCGATTCGCTGGCCCACAGCGTGCAACAGGTTAAAGCCGCGAGCCTGCGTGAAGAGCGTCTGCTGCGCTACACCAGCCATGAACTGCGTACACCGCTGGCGGTGCTCAAGGCCAATGTCGAATTGCTCGCCGTGCAGTCCGGCGGCGAACTGCCGCCGCCCTTGCAACGGATCGAGCGCTCGGTGCTGAACATGCAGCGGATTGCCGAGACGTTGTTGTGGATGAGCCGCGAGAGCCCGGAAGCGCTGCGCGAAGAACCGCTCGACATGCGCCAGTTGCTCAATGAACTGATCAAGGAACATCGCTACCTGATCGGCAAACGCGATATCGAATTGATCCTGCGCATTAGCGACGAGCCTTGCCGGCTGCCCCTGACCGCGTGCCGCATCGTGGTGGGTAACTTCCTGCGCAACGCCTTGCAATATGCCGACGATGGCAGCGTCGAAATCACCTTCGAACAGCTGCAACTGCGCATCGTCAACCGGATACGCGACACCCAACAGCATCAGGAATCTACCGATTTCGGTTACGGCCTCGGGCTCGAACTGATGCACCAGCTCTGCGCAAAACTGGGCTGGCACATCGAGGTCGCGCCCGAAAAGAATCGCTTCACGGTTACCCTGAACTTTTCAGCTCAGGCACCGGAACCGCTCCCGGAGACAACGGACGCCTGAGTCCTCATCAGTGCGCCTCCTCCAACTCGTCATGCAGCAAGCCGAAGATTTCGCGCTTCATCTCGATGAATTTGATGGCGGAATGCGTGGCGATTTGTGGCGAGGGAGCTTGCTCCCGCTGGGGCGCAGAGCGCTCCCCAAAACGTGTTGCCAGGCAAACCCCGCCAGCAGGTTTTGCGCCTGCTTCGCAGGCGAGCGGGAGCAAGCTCCCTCGCCACGGGTTTTGTGTCTGACGCAGCACTGCGATTAATGCGCCTCCTCCAACTCGTCATGCAGCAACCCGAAGATTTCGCGCTTCATCTCGATGAATTTGATGGCGGAATGCGTGGCGATTTGTGGCGAGGGAGCTTGCTCCCGCTGGGGCGAAGAGCGCCCCCCAAAACGTGTTGCCAGGCAAACCCCGTCAGCAGGTTTTGCGCCTGCTTCGCAGGCGAGCGGGAGCAAGCTCCCTCGCCACGGGTTTTGTGTCTGACGCAGCACTGCGATTAATGCGCCTCCTCCAATTCGTCATGCAGCAACCCGAAGATTTCGCGCTTCATCTCGATGAGCTTGATGGCGGAATGCGTGGCGATTTGTGGCGAGGGAGCTTGCTCCCGCTGGGGCGAAGAGCGCCCCCCAAAACGTGTTGCCAGGCAAACCCCGTCAGCAGGTTTTGCGCCTGCTTCGCAGGCGAGCGGGAGCAAGCTCCCTCGCCACGGGTTTTGTGTCTGACGCGACACTGCGATTAATGCGCCTCCTCCAATTCGTCATGCAGCAACCCGAAGATCTCTCGCTTCATCTCGATGAATTTGATCGCGGAATGCGTGGCGATTTGTGGCGAGGGAGCTTGCTCCCGCTGGGGCGCAGAGCGCCCCCCAAAACGTGTTGCCAGGCAAACCCCGTCAGCAGGTTTTGCGCCTGCTTCGCAGGCGAGCGGGAGCAAGCTCCCTCGCCACGGGTTTTGTGTCTGATGCAGCACTGCGATTAATGCGCCTCCTCCAACTCGTCATGCAGCAACCCGAAGATCTCTCGCTTCATCTCGATGAGCTTGATGGCGGAATGCGTGGCGATTTGTGGCGAGGGAGCTTGTTCCCGCTGGGGCGCAGAGCGCCCCCCAAAACGTGTTGCCAGGCAAACCCCGTCAGCAGGTTTTACGCCTGCTTCGCTGGCGAGCGGGAGCAAGCTCCCTCGCCACGGGTTTTGTGTCTGACGCGACACTGCGATTAATGCGCCTCCTCCAACTCGTCATGCAGCAACCCGAAGATCTCTCGCTTCATCTCGATGAACGAGCGCTTCATGACCATGTCCAGCGTGCGTGGACGCTCGATCGGCACGTCGAGAATCTGTTTGATCCGCCCAGGTCTCGCGCCCATCACATAGACCCGGTCGCCGAGCAGAATCGCTTCGTCGATGTCGTGGGTGACGAACAGCACGGTCTTCTTGCTGTTGCCCCAGACCCGTAGCAGCAGTTGCTGCATTTGCAGACGGGTCTGGCTGTCGAGGGCGCCGAAGGGTTCGTCCATCAGCAGGATTTGCGGGTCGTTGGCCAAAGCCCGGGCGATGGCCACACGCTGCATCATGCCGCCGGAGAGTTGCTTGGCGTAGTTGTCGGCGAAGCCGGTCAGGCCGACTTCGTTGACGTAGTAGTCGACAATTTCCTTGCGCTGGGCCGCCGGCATGCCGCGACGCTTGAGGCCGAACTCGACGTTTTGCCGCACGGTCAGCCAGGGGAACAGCGTGTAGCTCTGGAAGACCATGCCGCGATCCGCGCCGGGGCCTTCGACGTGCTGGCCACCGACGTAGATCTCGCCTTCGGTGGGTTCGGCCAGGCCTGCCGTCAGGTACAGCAGGCTGGATTTGCCGCAGCCCGAGGGCCCGACCAGCACCGCGAATTGCTGGTCCGGCACTTCGAACGAAACCTTTTCCAGCGCCGTAAAAATCCCGCCATCAGGCTTCTGGTAACGCAGGCTGACCTTGTCCACTTGCAGCCGTGGCGCGGCGTGCACCGGCGCTGCAGTGGGTGTGGTGAAACGATGATTGGCGGCGGTTACTGAGCCCATGCGGCGATCCTCAGTCGAAGAAAACGGAACAGTTGATCGGTGATCAGGCCCAACAGGCCGATGATCGCGATCGCCAGAAAGATCACATCCACCTGAAAGCCGCGCATGGCTTTGAGGCTCAGGTAGCCGAGACCACTGGAAGCGGCCACCAGTTCGGCGACCACCAGGTACGTCCAGGCCCAGCCCATGGTGACGCGCAAGGTGTCGAGCACACCCGGCAACGAGGCCGGAGCGATCACATGCAGCACCGCATCGCGGCGATTGGAACCGAGGGTGTACGAGGCGTTGATCAGGTCCTTGGAGATGCCTTTGGAGACATCGGCGATCATCACCAGTTGCTGGAAGAACACGCCGAAAATGATCACCGAGACCCGCTGCTCCAGACCGATACCGATCCACAGGATGAACAGCGGCACAAACGAGGTCACCGGCAGGTAGCGGATGAAGTTGACCATCGGTTCGAGGAACGCCTGGACGATGCGGAAACTGCCCATCAGCAACCCCAACGGCACCGCCACCAGCGACGAGACGATGAAGCCGACCATCACCACTTCCAGGCTTGCCCAAACGTGGACCCCAAGTGTGCCGTCGCGCGCCAGGCGCACGGCGGCATCGAGTACCGCGCCGGGTGTCGGCAGGAACATGCCCGGCACCACGCCGCCGTACGACAACCCGGCCCAGAGGCCGACCAGCAGCACCCAGGCCAGGCCGCTGGCGCTCCAGATCACCTTGACCGGCAAGCCGGTCTTGGGCGTGATGCAGCGGCTCAACCATGAATTTCGCTTGAACATGGTCACCTCCTACAGCGGGCTGACGAAACGGTTGTCGACCAGTTCATCGTGGCTGACGTTGTAGGGTTTGCCTTGCAGTTCGCTGGCGGTTTCATTGGCGATTTTGATCAGCGCTGCGCTGTCACCCGGTTTGCCCGGCGAGCCAAGGAGTTTTTCGCTCATGGCCTGATCGTAGAAGCGCACGCCTTTGGCGGCAGCGGCCAGTTCCTTCGGATCAGCGAGGTAACCGCCGACGCCTTTGGCCATGATCGCGTAAGCCTCGTCCGGATGGTCCTGGGTGTACTTCACCGCTTTGTACAAACCGGCGACCAGGGCTTTGACGTCTTCCGGCTGTTTCTCGATGACGTTGCAGTTGAGCGCAACCACGTCGACGATCACGCCGGGAGTAGTGCTGCTGTCGATCAGCACTTTACCTTGCTTCTTGTCACGGACCATCGACAGATGGGGTTCCCAGGTCACGGCGGCCGGTACGCGACCGGCGATGAAGGCGGTGGCGGCATCGTCGGCAGTCATGTTCTGCACGGTGATGTCGCTCATTTTCATGCCGTTCTTTTTCAGCAGGTAGGAGAGCCAGAACTGCGAGGTCGAGCCCTCGTTCACCGCCACGGCTTTGCCTTTGAGCTCTTGCAGGCTCATGACGTCCTTGCCCACCAACACACCGTCGCCACCATGGCTGTCATCCAGAGCCGCTACCGCTTTGAAGCAGAACTGCGGGCGATACTTGAGCACTTCATCGATGGTCGAGGCCGAACCGGACAACTGGCCCGAAGCCTGGGCGGCCATGTACATCGAGGCTTCTTCTACCACCGGCAGTTCGACGCTCAGGCCGTTCTCCTTGAAGTAGCCCAGGTCCTGGGCGAGGTAGAGGGTGCCGTAACCGACCCACGTGGTGTGGCCGATGGACAGGGTGCCGGCCTGGGCGCTGGTGGCGACCCCGGCAGCGATGGCGGTGATCGCGAGTGGTTGAGCGAAACGGGTTAGCAAGGACTTGATCATGGAGCACTCCCACAGCTGTTGATTTAGTTTTGTCCTGGGCAGTACGGCCAGCGGCCTTGGAACAGGTGCTACCTGCGGTCTCTGAATGGACCTTGAGGTGGTCAGCGTTCGGCTGACTGGCGAGGTTGATGTTGGCCCAAGGAAGACCATAGGAAAACGAGGAAATATGTCGCTGCGAATGAAGAAAAACCTCGGTAGCGCGCACTGCAAATGGGCGCCATGCGCGGAGGTGCCCGGGGTGGGTGCAAGAGGTGAGAAGTGTACTGAACGGGCAATAGCTATCGCGGGCAAGCCTTGCTTCTACAGGTTGTGTGTCGAACCACGCAGGTGTGATCGACTACAAATCTGTAGGAGCAAGGCTTGCCCGCGATAAGGTCCGCAGGACCTTCCAGCAATCTCAGAGCCGGCCGTATTCCTGCGCCGTACGATTCACCGCGCGCAAGGTTTTGCCGACCAGTTCATCCACTTCTTCACGCGTGGCAATCAGCGCCGGAGCCATGATCATCCGGCCGAGTGTGGAGCGAATGATCACCCCTTCTTCGAAGCCAATCGTACGGCAGCGCCAGGCGATGTCGTTCTCGTTGGCGAAGCGTTTGCGGCTGGTTTTGTCCTCGGCCAATTGCAAGGCCGCGACCATGCCCACGCCCTGGATATCACCGACCAACGGGTGATTGCCGAACACTTCGCGCAAGCATTTCTGCAGGTACGGGCCGATGTCGTCCTTGACCCGTGTGACCACGCCTTCATCGCGCAAGGCCTTGAGGTTGGCGATGGCCACCGCCGCCGCGACCGGGTGCCCGGAATAGGTCAGGCCATGGGCGAATACCCCGCCCTGCTCCACCAACACCTGGGCCATTTTTTTCGACAGAACCAACCCGCCCATGGGGATATAACCCGAGGTCAGGCCCTTGGCGATGGACAAGGTGTCAGGCTCGAAACCGAAGTGCTCGTGGGCGAACCATTCACCGGTGCGCCCGAAGCCGCCGATCACTTCATCGGCGCACAGCAGCACGTCGTATTTGCGGCAGATCCGCTGAATTTCCGGCCAGTAGCTCTCTGGCGGAAAGATCATCCCGCCAGCGCCCTGGAACGGCTCGGCGATGAACCCGGCGACCTTGTCGGCGCCCAATTCAAGAATCTTCTCTTCGAGTTGCTGCGCCGCCCGCAGACCAAATTCGGCGGGCGTGAGGTTGCCTTCGTGGGCGAAAAAATACGGTTCGTCGATGTGCGCGATGTCCGGAATCATCCCGCCCATTTCGTGCATGAACTTCATCCCGCCCAGCGCCGTCGCGGCCAGGGTCGAGCCGTGGTAACCGTTCCAGCGGCCGATCATGACTTTCTTCTCGGGCTTGCCGAGGATCGTCCAGTAGCGCCGTACCGTGCGGATCAGCACCTCGTTGGCCTCAGAGCCGGAGTTGGTGTAGATCGCGTGGCTGTAGTGCCCCGGCAGCAGGCTGAACAACAGCTCGGAGAGCTCAATCACCTGCGGGTGGGTGGTGTGGAAAAACATGTTGTAGTACGGCAACTGCTCCAGTTGCCGGCTCGCTGCGGCGGCCAGATCCTTGCGCCCGTAACCGAGGTTGGTGCACCACAGCCCGGACATGCCATCCAGATAACGCCGACCGTCGTTGTCCCACAGGTGCAGGCGGTCGCCACGGACCATCACCCGTGGCCCTTCGTCGTTGAGGGCTTTCTGATCGACGAACGCGTGGATGTGATGCGCAGCATCGGCGGCCTGATAGTCGCGGGTTTCACGTGGGGTGGTCATCGCCAGTTCTCCTTTTTATTGTCAGCGCAGTTGAAACCAGGTGGTCTTCAACTGGGTGTATTTATCGAATGAGTGCAGCGACAGGTCACGGCCAAAACCGGACTGCTTGCCGCCGCCAAAAGGCACCGTTACGTCGAGCGCATCGACGCTGTTGACCGACACCGTCCCGGCGCGCAATTGCCGCGCCACGCGGTGGGCGCGGTTGAGGTCATCGGTCCACAACGATGCAGCCAAACCATAGACGCTGTCGTTGGCCAGTTGCAGTGCGCTGGCTTCGTCATCGAACGCCGTGACGGCCAAGACCGGGCCGAACACTTCATCGTGAAACAGCGGCATGTCCGCCGTCACGCCGGTAAAAATCGTCGGCTGAATGAAGTTGTCCGAGCCGTTGATAATCGACTGCTGGCCACCGCACACACGCTTCGCACCCTGGCGTTCAGCCTGCTGGATGAACTTCATGATTCGCGCCGTTTGCCGGCTATCGACAATCGCCCCGGCAGTGCTCGACGAGTCCAGCGGATCACCCGGCTGCCAGCGTTCGACCTGGACCATGAGGCGCTCGACAAACTCGTCATGGATCGAGCGCTCCACCAGCAGCCGCGAGTTGGCCGAGCAGACTTCGCCCTGATTGAAGAAGATCCCGAACGCAGCTTTCTGCGCCGCCAGATCGAGGTCCTGACAGTCGGCGAACACCAGATTGGCGCTCTTGCCGCCGCACTCCAGCCATACCTGTTTGAGGTTCGACTGCGCCGAGTACTGCATGAAATATTTGCCGACTTCGGTGGATCCGGTAAACACCAGGCAATCGATGTCCGGGTGCAACCCCAAGGCCTTGCCGGCCTGTTCGCCGAGGCCCGGCAGCACGTTCAGCACGCCTGGCGGCACACCCGCTTCCAGCGCCAGCTCGCCCAGACGCAAGGCGGAGAACGGTGATTGCTCGGCCGGTTTGAGGATCACCGAATTGCCGGCGGCCAGCGCCGGCGCAAGTTTCCACGCGGCCATGTCCAGCGGAAAATTCCACGGCACCACGGCGGCCACCACGCCAAGGGCTTCGCGGGTGATGGTCGCCAGCACGTTCTGCGCACTCGGGGCGATCTGGTCGTAGAGTTTGTCGAGGCTTTCGGCGTACCAGCGAAACACCCCGGCGGCGCCTGGCACATCGATGGTGTAGGCGTCCATCACCGGTTTGCCCATGTTCAGCGAATCGAGCAGCGCCAGTTCTTCGCGGTTGGCCATGATCAGCTCGGCCAACCGTAGCAACACCTGTTTACGCTCGCCGGGCGAACGCGCCGACCAGACGCCCGACTCAAACGCCTGTCGTGCGCTGATCACCGCCGCATCGACGTCTGCATTACCGCACGCCGCCACCTCGGCCAGCACTGCGCCGGTGGCCGGGTTGATCGCGGCGAAGGTTTGCCCGGACTGTGCCGGCCGTTGTTTGCCCTCAATCAACGCCTGCGTAGGAAACTGCAGCGCGGCGGCCTGGCCTTGCCAATATTCACGCTCGAACACGTTCGGATGCTCCTTGGACTTTTTAGTGTGCGATCGATGGTGGCTCAGGCGGCGGCAGGGGAAAAATAGTAAATATGTGGTCGCAGGCCATGAAAAAACTGGGCAGCCAAACTCCCCGCGTGCGCGCCATGTGGTTATTGTTCAAGCACAACAAAACCGTCGCCCCAGTGGATAAGGGCGGTGCGCAAATTGCTTGGGTTCAACGGTCAAGACTGGCGTCGAATCCATCCACCCCGAGGTTTGCTGTGGCTGCCTACAATCTGCGTCAATTGAAGTACTTCATTACCACCGTCGAGTGCGGCAGCGTCGCCGAGGCTTCGCGGAAGCTGTACATCGCCCAGCCGTCGATTTCCACGGCGATCAAGGGTCTGGAAAACAGCTTTGGCGTGCAGTTGCTGATTCGTCACCACGCCCAGGGCGTTTCCCTGACACCCAGTGGCGCACGCTTCTACCGCAAGGCTCAGGAACTGCTGCGCATGGCCAAGGAGTTCGAACAGAACGCCCTGGCCGACAACGACGTGGTGTCCGGGCAGATCGATATCGGCTGCTTCGAAACCGTCGCGCCGTTGTACCTGCCGCAATTGATTGCCGGGTTCTCGGCGCTGTATCCGGGGGTGGAAATCCGCATCCGTGACGGCGAGCAGCAAGAGCTGGTACAGAACCTGACCTCGGGCGCTTTCGATCTGGCGATCCTTTACGAGCACGACCTGGACGCCACCATCGAAACCGAACCCCTGATGCCGGCGCAACGGCCTTACGCGCTGCTGCCGGCCGATCATCGGTTTGCCCAGCAAGCACAAGTGTCCCTGCGTGACTTGTGCCTGGAGCCGATGATTCTGCTCGACGTGCAGCCGAGCCGGACCTACTTCGTCAGTTTGTTTGAAGAGCTCGGACTGACGCCCAGAATTGCTTTCAGCTCGCCGTCGATCGAGATGGTGCGCGGGATGGTTGGCCAGGGTTTCGGCTTTTCAATTCTGGTCACCCGACCGCATTCGGAATGCACCTATGACGGGCAGAAAGTGGTCTGCGTCGACATTGTCGAAGACGTCACCGGTTCGGGGTTGGTGGCGGCCTGGCTCAAACGCGGGCAACTGACCAAACCGGCGCAGTTGTTTGCCGATTATTGCCGCGAGCAGCTGACCGCCAAGGCCCGCCCCTGATCGCTGGACGTTACGCCAACAAGCCCAGTTCCTTGGCCCGAGCCACGGCCTGGGTACGGCGTTCGACACCGAGTTTGCCGTTGATGTGGCTGGCGTGGGTTTTGACGGTGTGCAGCGAGATGAACAGCTGATCGCTGATTTCCTGGTTCGAGCAGCCTTGGGCGATCAATTGCAGGACTGCCTGTTCGCGGGCGCTGAGTGCTTCACCGGGGTGCTGCAACTCAACCGTCTCGCGGGCAGTGGCTTGGGGTAAGCGCTCGATCAGGCTCTCACGCAGTGCACCGGTCGGACACTGCGCCAGTTGCTCACGCAACCAGTCCGGGTGATCGCGCAATAACTCACCAAAAGGTTGCAGGACACCACCGGCCGCCGCCTCGAAGGCCAGCCCCAACGCCTGACGCGCTTCAGGTTCACGGCCATTGTTCAGCAACAGCGCGACCTTCTGATTCAACGCCATCACGCTGAGCATCTGCCTTCCGGTCTTCTGCCCATGTTCCAGCAATGCGTTCAAACGCCCTTCCGCCAGCATCGGCTGCCCTTGGATGGACTCCAGCAGCGCCTGTTGCAGTTCGATGTGCAGCGGCATTTGTGGATGAAACTCTGGCGGTGCCGCAGCTTGCTCGCCATTGTAGGTTTGACCCAATCGCGCCAACCAGGCTTCGGCCAGATCGGTGCGGCCCTGAGCCAGCCACAGCTCGCATTTCACCAGCGTGATCATCGCCAGGTAGTAAATCGGCGGCACGTCCCAGATGTGCATCAGCCGTTCAGCCTCGGCCAGTTCGGCAAACGCCCGGGCGAACTCGCCATTGCAGCCTTCCAGCTTGGCGATCACGCAATGACCGATCAGCACGCTGATATCGCGACAGGCCCGCGCTTCGTTCAGCCCTGTCCGCAAACGCGCCAGCCCGGCTTCGGGCTGCAGGCGCAGGGTCAGCAGAAAACCTTCGTACAAGGTCAGACGTGCGCGAATCGCATACAGCCGCTGCGGCGATAAACCCTGCAAACGTTGCTGGCCCTGATGCACTTCATCCAGCGAACGGAGAATTTCCCCGCGCGCTTGCAGCACCCGTGCGCGGTCGTAATGGGCCAGCGCTTCGAACAGCGGATTGCCGACCCGTTGCGCCAGCTCCAGCGACTCGCGGTTCAAGCCCCGGGCGCGCCACAGGTCCGCGTCGGCGATCGCCAGGTTGGACAAGGTCGACAGGCACATCAAGCGCTGCCCGTAGCGTTTATGCGGCAGGCTCTCCAGCGCTTCGGTGCAATACAGCAGCGTCAGTTCACGCTGGCCGCGGCCACGCGCGATGATCCCGCTGAGCGCGAGCCACTGCGCCAGCATGGACTTCTGCGCGGTGGCCGACGGTGCCGGCAGGAAGCGACTCAAGTGGCTGGCCAATTCTTCAGCCGCATCGAGCTGGCAGGCCAGCCCCAGCGCCCAGCTGTACAGCACGATCAGTCGCGGGGTGCTGATCAGCAGGCTGTCGGGCAAGTCCATTTTCCAGCGCAGCAGCATGCCGACGTTCTGTTCGGCCAGCAGCTGTTCTTCGGAAAGGTTCTGCACCAGGTTCGCCGCTACATCCAGGTGCCCGGCGCGCAATGCCTGCTCCACCGCTTCATCGAGCAGACCCTGGGCGTTGAACCAGCGGCAGGCGCGCAAGTGCAGGCTAGCGGTGGGCACCATCGCATTGGCGGTCGGCCGACTGCGCAACAGGTCGGAAAACAGATGGTGATAACGGTACCAATGGCCGTGTTCGTCGAGCGGCACCAGGAACACTTGATGGGACAGCAGAAAGCGCAGGATCTCGGCGCTGTCATGGGCTTCGCGCACGGCGTCGCAGAGTTCGCTGCAGAAGCGCTCTTGCGGTGCGGTGTCGTATAGAAATGCCTGCACTTCGGCGGGCAGGCAGTCGATGACTTCTTCAAGCAGGTAGTCGCGTATCAAGCCTTCGCCACCGTGCAGCGGCTGCGGCAACGCGCCGCCATTGCGCGCTTCAGAGGCAGCCAGCAACCAGAAACGCAGCCCTGCGACCCAGCCTTCGCTGCGCTGGATCAGATTCTCCAACGCCTCGCCGCGCAATGAGCTGCTGTGTCGATCCAGCAGGGTCAGGGATTCGTCGTGGGTCAGGCGCAGGTCCTGTTCGCTCAGTTCAAGCAACTGCCGCGACAGGCGCAAACGCGCCAGGTGCCAGTCGGGACGCTGGCGACTGGTCACCAGCACCAGCAGGCCATCGGGTAAGTGATTGAGGAAAAATTGCAGGCAGCGATCGAGCACCGGGCCCTGGGCCAGATGGTAGTCATCCAGAACCAGCAGCAGCGGCGCGCTCGGTGACAGGTGAATGGCCAGTTCATCGAGCAGCCCGTCCAGCCATTCTTCGAAGGCGAACGGTTGATGGCGTTGACGCATTTTCAGCAGGCCAAGGGCCTGGCTGCCCAGCTGTGGAAAATAGTTTTGCAGGCCTTCAAGCAGCCGTTCGAGGAAGCGCCCGGGATCATTGTCGCGCGGGCTCAACCCCAGCCAGAGACTTTGCCAATGCGCCGGCAGGCTCTGACAGAACTCCACCGCCAATGAGCTTTTACCGAACCCCGCCGGCGCGCTGACCAGCAGCAATCGCCCTTGCAACCCGGCACTCAGCCGCTCGCACAGACGAGGCCGCAGCACATAGCTGTCGGGCAAGGGGGGCCGGTAAAAACGCCCTTCCAGCACAGGCATTGCCGCACCGGATGGCCTTTGGATTCGGAACAGGTCAGTCATAGCCAACTCTTGTTTAAGTGCTGTTGTCGGCATTGCAGATGTCCGCAGACTAGCGGTAAACCGGAGCGGATTGAAGGTTCCTGCTACAAATGGCTACAAAAAGACTACGAACAAAAGTTACCGGGCTGGTTATGCAGCGATCTTTTTTCGAGACAAAAAAACGCCCCGAACCAGTCGGGGCGTTTTTCGAGGATGCGGCCTCGGTGTTACGACACGTTAGCGAACACCGTCCTGAGCCAGTGCAGCCGGGGTGAAATCACTGGTGCTCGCGGTAAAACCGAAGTCATACGCACGTTTCTCTTCGTTCTTCATGCCCAGCGCCAGATAGCGCCCGGACTGCAGGTCATAGAGGGTTTCCAGGGCATACCACGGCACTTGCTGGTCGTAGTAGTTCTCGGCATGCGCCTCAGCCACGCGCCAGAGTTGACCACGACCGTCGTAGTGATCGATGACCGCGGCTTGCCAGGTGTCTTCGTCAATGTAGAAGTCACGCTTGGCATAAATGTGGCGCTGACCTTCCTTCAGGGTCGCAACCACATGCCAGACGCGACGCAGTTCGTAACGCGCCAGGTCCTGGTTGATATGACCGGCCTTGATGATTTCGTCGTACTTGAGCGCAGGCGAGTCTAGCTTGTAGCTGTCGGAGGCGATGTACATCTCTTTCTTGCCTTCGAGCTTCCAGTCGTAACGATCCGGGGCACCGTTGTACATGTCCAGGTTATCGGAAGTACGCAGGCCATCGGCAGCCGTACCCGGCCCGTCATAAGACACTTGCGGGGCACGCCGCACACGACGCTGACCGGCGTTGTAGACCCACGCCGAACGCGGTTCCTTCACCTGGTCGAGGGTTTCGTGAACCAGCAGCACGCCACCGGCCAGACGCGCCGGTGCAGTCACTTTCTGCTTGAAGTAGAACAGGATGTTGCCCGGGTTTTTCGGGTCGTAATCCTTCATCTTGTCGCGGAACACGAACTGGTCCTGGAAGTACACCAGGCTGTAGGAACCGTTCGGTTGCGGCGTGGCCTGGGTCACCAGACGGGTCACGCTGCCACCGCGATAGCGGGTGATGTGGTTCCAGATGACTTCGACGCCGCTTTTCGGAATCGGGAACGGCACGGCAGTTTCGAAGTTTTCCAGACCGTTGCCGCCGGACACCAGGTTGGTGTTGGTGGCGTTCTTCTTGATGGCGACAAACACCTGATCCGGCACGGTCGCGCCACGATGCGACGGGTAAACCGGCATTTTGAAGGTGTCCGGGTAACGCTTGAACATTGCGTATTGGCCCGGCGCCAGTTTGTCTTTGTACTTGTCGACGTTTTGCGCGGTGATGGTGAACAGCGGTTGCTCACTGGCATACGGGTTGGACAGGAAGCCTTTGCTGTCGACGCTGCCGGCGTTTTTCTCCATGGGTTTCCAGGCCGGGATCGAGCCATCGGCATTGCCTGCCATTTCCGCGCCCATTGGCGTCAGGCTCTTGCCCAACTTGTCCGCTTCAGCGGCCGGAACTGCTGCCATGACCGCGGTTGCCAACAGCGAAAGCCCGAGGACACCCGCTTGCAACAGACTTTTGGTTACTTTCATATTCTTGTTCGTCCTGAAGATGCAGTGCTTAGAAGTTCACGCCGACGCTGAGCGCAACGAAGTCGCGATCATCCACGGTGCTGTACTTGCCGCCAAAGAAGTTGGTGTAGGCGAGGCTCGCGGTGTAGGTGTTCTGGTACTCGGCATCGAGACCCAGGCTGACCGCTTTGCGACCTTCCTCGAAGTTGCCGCCAGGGCCTGGCGAGTAACCGCTGACGTCATGCGACCAGGCGACGTTGGGCTTGAGGTTCACACCGGCGAAGACGTCCGGGTATTCCCAGATGGCGCGGGCGCGGTAGCCCCAGGAGTTGGCGGTGGTGAAACCGTCGTTGTTGCAGTTGGAGCTACGGTTGTTGGTCGCAGCACCTGGCCCGGCACCGTTGATGGTGGAGGTGTTAAGAATCTGCGAGCAGGTGTCCAGACCGCCCGTGGCGGGCAGTTCGCCTGGGCCGAAGACCGGATCGCGGCCATAACGGACATCGGACGTGCTTTCGAGGCCACCGACGTGAGTCAGTCCGACTTCACCCACCACAGTCAGACGCTGGGCGCCCATGACCTGATCGAAGAAGTGCGTGAAAGTGGTCTGGATCTGGGTGATTTCCTTGCGGCGATAGCCGTGCAGGTCTTCCCCTGGAACACCCTGGAGCAACGAAGCGTTGGTCAGCGCGCCACCCAGCGGACGAACACCGGCGAAGAGGATATCGGTGGAGTTCAACTGCACCGGCGCATTCGGCCGGTAGCTGATCTCACCGCTCCACGCCGTACCGGTAGGCAGGGTGGTGGAGAAGCTCAGGCCATAGAGGCGGATGTCTTCCGGGTACTCGACGAAGTACTGCGAATTACCCGCGACCAGCAGCGGCCCGAGGGCCTGGAACGGACCGGGCAATGCCTTGACGCCGTTGTAGACCGACTGCGGAGCACCAGTGGCACTGAAGATCGGCGCACGGCTGTGGTAGTTCATGAAGTAGGCACCGAACTCGGTGTCCAGCGGATCGAACATGTACTTGAACGCCGCCCCCCACTGGCCGCTGTTACTCGCCTCGCGGTCTTGCCCGCGACGCACCAGCACGCCCTCTTCGTTGACGTTGACACCGTTCGCGGCCAATGGCCCCAAGGCGACGGCGGGGATGGTCGAACGCTTGTTCAGGACGCGCAGGTTGTCGGTGCAACCGTTGGCAATGATGTCTGGCTGCGAGAAGAAGGTACCGCAGTTGTCGACAACGGTCTGGTCCCAGCCGATCTGGTAGAACGCTTGAGCCGACAGATTCTCGGTCAGGCTTTGCGAGATGTAGAACATGTTGACCGGGATCAGGCCTTCCTTGATCTCGGCACCGGGACGACGGAATGCAGACACGTCGATCGGGTTGATCGAGTTGATGCCGCCGCCGATGAAGGTACTTTCACCCCAGTTGACCACCTGTTTGCCCAAGCGCACGGAACCCGGCTCATCGGCAATGGAGTAGTTGTGGTAGACGAAGGCGTCGAGGATTTCCCCACCCGACGACTTGGCGCCTTCCTTGCGTCCCTCATTACTGACGTTCTTGAATTCCAGGTCCTGGTTTTGCAGCGCGAAGTCGTACCAGTATTTACCGCGCACGAAGACGCCGGTATCGCCGTATTTCAGCTCAAGGTCATGGATGCCCTTGAAGATTTTCGAAAAGGCTTGCCCGCTCTTGAAGTTCAAGTGCCCGTCATCGGAGGTCTGGGACAGGCCCTTGCCACCGTTGTTGACACCGATCAGGTTCTTGTTCGGTTGCTGGGTAGACACGCTCATGCCCAGGGAGAGGGACGAGTCGAACTGACCTTCGATTTCACCGACGTTGAAACTGACGCCGAATGCGGGTCCGGCGAGCGTAGAGGCGAGACTGACTGCCAGAGGCAGTTTCGCCCGGCGCCAGAACTGGTTTATTGATGTCATCGACGCTACTCCATGTGCTTTATTGTTATGGCATTGAGCACTTCTAAAAACGCTCTGAATAACGGGGAGCCCATGTCGTCCCGAAGTCATCCAAAGTTGCATCGCCCCGTTTTGTGCGTTTGCCCCGTTCTTAAAAATCCTTGAGCGGACTATAGCCAGCAGGTAGTACTGCTTGATCCCTCTAAAGTGTGATTTGCAGCCCCCACCACTCTGGAACAGTCCTGTTGCCAATCCGACAGATGTCGGCCTGGCAAGGATGGCTGAAAATTCTGAATAAACAAGCCAAGCGCTTGCTTGGTGGGCTTGCCGGGCCCTTTCGGGCCCGACAAAGGACGCTTACAGCGTCGAAAGGAAGGTGCTGTTGCTGGCCTGCCATTGTGCGATGTCGACGCGGATACGCTTCTTGTCGAGCTTGCCGACACTGGTCTTGGGAATTTCAGTAACAAGGGCGATCTGGCTCGGGATGGCCCACTTGCTCAGGTGCCCCAGTTCGACGAAAGGCTTGAGGTGTTCCTTGAGTTCCCTGGCGCCTATTGCATGGCCTTCACGGAGCACCAGCAAGGCAAACGGGCGCTCGCCCCATTGCGGGTCAGGGATACCGACCACTGCTACTTCCCGTACCCCCGGATGGCGGCTGATCAGGTCTTCGAGGTCGAGGGAGGAAATCCACTCGCCACCGGTCTTGATCACATCCTTGATCCGGTCACGGATGTCGATCACCCCCATGCTGTCCAGGGTCGCCACGTCGCCCGTGTGCAGCCAGCCCCCGGCCCAGAGCTCTTTGCCCTTCTCGGGTTCGTTGAAATAACCTTCGGTGAGCCACGGCGCACGCAGCACCAGTTCGCCCTGGGACTCGCCGTCGGCCGGCAGGAAGTTGCCATCAGCGTCGATGATCGCCGCTTCCACCAAGGGACCCGGCACGCCAGCCTTGATGCGATACGTGGTGCGTTCGTCTTCGGTGCCGGCCATCAGCTCATCGTTAAGGTGAGCGCAGGACACCAGCGGACCGGTTTCCGACATGCCATATGCGGCGGTCAACTGAATGCCCTTGGCCTTGGCCGCTTCGTACAGCGCGCGGTTCAGGGCGCTGCCGCCGATGACGATTTTCCAGCCGCCGAAATCCGTGCCTTGCGCGGACTTGGCGTTGAGGACCATTTGCAGGATGGTCGGCACGCAATGGGAGAAGCTGACCTTTTCCTTGCGCCACAACTCCACCAGGTATTCCGGGTCGTAGCGGCCGGGGTAAACCTGCTTGAGCCCCAGCATGGTCGCCACGTACGGCAAGCCCCAGGCATGCACGTGGAACATCGGGGTGATCGGCATGTACACGTCGTTGGTGCCCAGCAGGCGCACGCTGTCGATGCTGCCCATGATCGTCGACACGCCCATGGTGTGCAGCACCAGTTGCCGATGGGTGAAATACACGCCCTTGGGATTGCCGGTGGTGCCGGTGGTGTAGAAGGTGGTCGCCACCGAATTTTCATCGAAATCTTCGAAGGTGTACTGGGTGCTCGCGGCAGCCAGCAGTTGCTCGTACTCGCCGACCAGGTTGGGCAAGTCGGCGTTTTTTTCCGGCAGATCGGTGAGCAGCAGGGTTTTCTCGACCGTGGTCAGGTGCCCGGCAAGCGCCTGGTACAGCCCGACGAACTCACTGTTGACCAGCACGAAGCGGTCCTCGGCGTGGTTCATGGTGTAGAGAATCTGTTCGGGCGACAGGCGCACGTTGATGGTGTGGATCACCGCACCGATCATCGGGATGGCAAACATGCATTCGAGGTAGCGATGGCTGTCCCAGTCCATCACGGCCACGGTATCCCCGGCCTTGACCCCGGCCGCCGTGAGCACGTTGGCCAGCCGCGCGACACGCTCGATGAGGGTCGGGTAGCTGTAGCGCAACTGGTCGCGGTAGACAATCTCGCGGGTTTTCTCGTAACGGCTGCCGGACATCAGCAGCCGCTTGATCAACAGCGGGTATTGATAAGCGCCTTCGGCTGGCGGAATAACGCGCGTCTCCAACATAAGCATCCCTTTATCTGACTACACGGTCGTGACTGAAAAGATAAGCACTTTAGTCAGCCGGAGCGCCAGCTAAATCAGCCAAAGGGATGATTTGCAGAGCCGTACAAATGCTAGCTTTGCGCCAGCATTTGTTTCCGAGAGTGGATCAATGCATCTCGGTCAGGGCCAGCTTCACGCCGATGGCGATCAGCACCACGCCCATCGTGCGGTCGAACCAGTGGCCCATGCGGGCAAAACCGGCCCGTACGCGCTGTTGGCTGAACAGCATCGCCACCAGGCAGAACCAGATTGCGGTGGCCGCAGCCAGGTAAACGCCGTAACCGGCCTGAATCGCCAGCGGTGTATGCGGGTTGATCACCACGGTAAACAGCGACAGGAAAAACAGCGTGGCTTTGGGGTTCAGGCCGTTGGTCACGAAACCTGAGGTAAATGCGCCGCGGGCGGTGCGCTCGCCGGCTTCCTTGTGCAGGTTTTCAGTGGCAGGTTTCGCTGGCTGCGCGCGCAGGGCCTTGAAGCCGATGTACAGCAAGTAGGCAGCCGCCAGCCATTTCAGCGCGTTGAACAACATGATCGACTGCGAGACGATCAGGCCGATACCGAGCAACGAGTAGCCCACGTGCAGGAAAATCGCCGAGCCGACACCCAGCGCCGTCCAGGTCCCGGCGCGACGACCGTGGGTCACGGCCTCACGCACCACCACGGCAAAGTCCGGACCAGGGCTTGCCACGGCAAGCAGGTGAATCAGGGCAACGGTCAAAAACTCTGTCCAGTACATGGGGGGCTCCTTTAGGCCAGGCCGATCAATCGAAGATTTCTTGGTCAAACTTCATACCGGTGGCGAGGGAGCTTGCTCCCGCTGGGTTGCGAAGCAGCCCTGAACCCTGCAACCGCGTTTCGTCAGGTGTACCGCGTTGGCGGCTTTGCGACTGCTGCGCACTCGAGCGGGAGCAAGCCCCCTCGCCACAGTTTTGGTGTCTGTTTTAGCTCAGGGCATAACAACTTGTTTCATCTGGTAGGCTCGGCAGAGTACGCCTTCAGACTCCTGCGCAAAAGGTACAGTTAATGACGAACAATCGCCGCGCCGTATTCCTCGACCACAGTTCACTGGACCTCGGCGACCTCGACCTCAGTGGGTTGCAGCAGTGCTTCGATGACTTGCAGCTGCGCTCACTGACCACGCCCGACAACATCGTCGAACGGCTGCAAGGCGCCAGCGTGGCAATCAGCAATAAAGTCCCGCTGAACGCCGAAACCCTCAAGGCCTGCCCCGAACTGCAGCTGATCCTGATCGCCGCCACCGGCACCAACAATGTCGACTTGGCCGCCGCCCGCGCCCAAGGGATTACCGTGAGCAACTGCCAGGGTTATGGCACGCCGTCGGTGGCGCAGCACACGATCATGTTGCTGCTGAACCTCGCCACCCGCCTGAGCGATTACCAGAAAGCCGTCGCTGAAGGTCGCTGGCAGCAGGCCAAACAATTCTGCCTGCTGGATTTCCCGATCGTCGAACTCGAAGGCAAAACCCTCGGCCTGCTCGGCCATGGTGAATTGGGTGGCGCCGTCGCGCGGCTAGCCGAAGCCTTTGGCATGCGCGTGTTGCTCGGCCAATTGCCTGGGCGGCCGGCCCGCGCCGACCGCTTGCCGCTGGATGAGCTGCTGCCGCAAATCGACGCGCTGACCCTGCACTGCCCGCTCAACGAACATACCCGTAACTTCATTGGTGCCCGCGAACTGGCGCTGCTCAAACCCGGCGCCTTTGTGGTCAATACCGCACGCGGTGGACTGATCGACGAACAGGCCTTGGCCGATGCGTTGCGCAACGGGCATCTGGGCGGCGCGGCGACCGACGTCCTGAGTGTCGAGCCCCCTACCGCCGGCAATCCGCTGTTGGCCGCCGACATCCCGCGCTTGATCGTCACCCCGCACAACGCCTGGGGCAGCCGCGAAGCGCGACAGAGGATTGTCGGTCAACTGACCGAAAACGCCCAAGGCTTCTTCAGCGGTACAGCGCGGCGGGTCGTCAGTTGATAAACTGCCGCACTTTTTTTCAAGGAGCAGAGTATGGATCCGCGCAGTGAAGTACTGCTTCGTCAGGCTGAGTTGTTTCAAGGCGAGTTGCTGCTGGCCGGTTTGCCCGCCGATGACTTGCTGGGCAAATTGCCCAACGCTCACGGCTGGTGCTGGCACGCAGGTGATCAAGCGGCGCTGGACGCACGCTTTGCCGAGCGCAGCCACTTTGGCGTGAATGCTCCGAGCCGCGAATTTGAAACGGCGGTGGTGTTCCTGCCCAAATCCAAGGACCTGACCGATTACATCCTCAATGCCCTCGCCTCGCGCCTGGCCGGTCGCGAGCTGTACCTGGTGGGTGAAAAACGCAGCGGCATCGAAGGCGCGGCCAAACAGCTGAGCCCCTTCGGTAAACCGCGAAAGCTCGACAGCGCCCGCCACTGCCAGCTCTGGCAGGTCACCGTGGCCAATGCGCCCGAGGCCAAATCGCTGGAAAGCCTGGCGCAGGAATACGAACTGCCGCTGGCTGAAGGCCCACTGAAAGTGATCAGCCTGCCGGGCGTGTTCAGTCACGGTCGACTGGATCGCGGCAGCGCGCTGCTGCTCGAACACCTGGACAAACTGCCAAGCGGTCACTTGCTGGATTTCGGTTGCGGTGCTGGCGTGTTGGGCGCGGCGGTGAAACGGCGTTATCCACACAACACCGTCACCCTGCTCGACGTTGATGCGTTCGCCGCGGCCAGCAGTCGCCTGACATTGGCGGCCAACGGCCTGGAGGCCGAGGTGCTGACCGGCGATGGCATCGACGCTGCACCGATGGGTTTGAGCGCGATTCTGAGCAATCCGCCGTTTCATGTCGGGGTTCACACCGATTATCACGCCACCGAGAATCTGCTACGAAAAGCAGCCAAACATCTGAAAAACGGCGGCGAACTTCGCTTGGTGGCCAACAGCTTCCTGAAATATCAGCCACTGATCGAGGAGCATCTCGGTGTGTGCGCGATCAAGGCTGAAGGGCAAGGTTTCCGGATCTATCGGGCCAAGCGCGGCTAGAAATTAGCGCTTGCCGAATGGCTTTTGCCTAGGCAGAATCCGCTCCGTCCTAGGGGAGTAGTCTCCCACGAGCGCCATGCTCGTCCGGCATACGTCAACATACTTGGTCCTCAGACCATGGCGTATGCGACCCAAGCGTCCACTCAGATGGATCGCAGGGTTTGACAAGACCTATGACACGCACACCTTACCCGGGGCGGGAAGGCTGTACGTGTCATAGCCGTGTCGACCCGCCCCTTAGGAAAACCCTGATGCTGGATTCTCTTCTCGTTCCCACCGCCGTCGTTGCCTTGGCTGAAATCGGCGACAAGACGCAACTGCTCGCGCTCATTCTCGCCGCACGCTTTCGCAAGCCCTGGCCGATTATCGCCGGCATCGTCGCTGCAACCCTGGCCAACCACGCGGCGGCGGGTGCTGTCGGTGCCTGGTTCGGGAGTTTCTTCTCGGATGCGACGCTGCACTGGATCCTCGCCGCAAGCTTTACCGCGACCGCGCTGTGGACCCTGGTGCCGGACAAGATGGATGAGGACGAAGCCAGCACTGCGCGCAAATTCGGGCCGTTCCTGACCACGCTGATTGCGTTCTTCCTCGCCGAGATCGGTGACAAGACCCAGATCGCCACCGTGATGCTCGCCGCTCAGTACCCTGAGTTGTGGCTGGTGGTCATTGGCACCACGCTCGGCATGCTGATTGCCAACGTGCCGGTGGTGCTGGCGGGTAATTTTGCCGCAGACAAACTGCCCCTGACCCTGATCCGCCGCCTGGCAGCATCGGCGTTCTTCATCCTGGCCATCGTCGCGGTGTACAAGGCGATGCAGAGCAGCGGGTGGGTGTAACACTCTCGACTGACATGTCACTGCCTGGCAGATAACTGTGGCGAGGGGGCTTGCCCCCGTTGGGGTGCGAAGCAGCCCTCACCCCTGCAACCGAGATCCGCCAGATACACCGCACTCGCTGGCTTTGCGACTGCTGCGCACTGGAGCGCCAGCCCGGTCGAACGGGGGCAAGCCCCCTCGCCACAAGAGCTGCACGACTTCAGCTCTTGTGGCTCACTTCAGGATTCAGGATTTTTTGGCCTTCAGGTAAAGCGGCATGACTTTCGGAATCGCTGCCTGGAGCGACGCAACCCGGCTGCTGGATGCCGGGTGAGTGCTCATGAATTCTGGCGGCGAACCTTCGGAAGCCTTGCTCATCTTGTCCCACAGGGTGATCGCCGCGTTCGGGTTGTAGCCGGCGCGGGCGGCCAGTTCCAGGCCGATCAGGTCAGCTTCGTTTTCATTGGCGCGGCTGTTGGGCAAGGTCATGCCGTAGTTGGCCACGGTGTCGGCCAGGGCCAGCGTGTCCTGCCCCAACCCGAGCAAGGCACCGGCGCCCTGCTTGGCCATTTCGATGCCATAGGCCTTGGACATCGCTTCACGACCATGCTCACGCAAGGCGTGGGCGATTTCATGGCCCATGACTGCGGCGATTTCATCGTCAGTGAGTTTCAGGCTGTCGATCAACCCGGTATAGAAAATGATCTTGCCGCCAGGACCGCAGTTGGCGTTGAGCTCGTCACTCTTGATCAGATTGACTTCCCACGTCCACTGCGCCGAATCAGGACGGAAGACCGGTGCCTGCGCGATCAGCCGATTGGCAATCGCCTGGACCCGCTTGGCCTCGCTGCTGTTCTTGTCCAGCACACCCTTGTTGCTCGCCTCACCCACAGTCTTTTGGTAGGACTGGGCATACATCTGGTTGACCTCATCGGTCGACAGCATGCTGAACATGTACTGCTTGCGCTCCACGCCCACCGCGCCGCCGTTGGTGGTGTTGACCGACTGGCAACCACTGAGCAGCAGACTTGCACCCAGTGCACACAAAACCAATGCCTTACTCATGAACAGCCTCCCTGGAAATATGGCGCGTATCCTAGGCGGTGCTTTGTATCAGCGCTAGATACAACAGACATGTAGCACGTCATTTACCGATACATTCCCCCTCACTGTCGCAATAAATTCATAAAACACTGTCCCCGAGAACACCCGGGCCTGACACCTGTCTCTATGCGACCCGCACAGATCAAAAACAGTCATCGGCAAAAAAACCGCTCATGGACCGCCTCACGTGCGCCGATACAACCCGGCAGACGTCATATTGCGTGCGGAGTCTTTATGAAATTCAAGTCGATCCAGTTTTCTGTCGCCGCGCTTGCCGGCGCCATTGTGCTCAGCGTGGTGGCTGCGCTGGTGCTGTATGCACTGTTTTCCGGCGCGCGAACCCAGGAGATGGTCCAGCAGCGGACCCAGGCGCAATTCGAGCAAGTCATCGAGCAACGCCTGCGTGGGTTGGCGCAAACCCAGGTCAGTCAGATCCAGCGCGAACTCGAAGCGCCCCTGCTGATCGCCGGCGGTCTGGTTCGGGTCAACGCCTTGATCGGCTCCCAGGATGCCGACGGCAAACCGGCGCTGACCCTCAGCCGCGAACAGTTGATCAGCCTGATCAAGGAAAACGTCGCGAAAAATCCGAAGATTCTCGGCACGTACATCGGCTGGGAACCGAACGCACTGGATCACAATGACGCGGCCTACATCGGCAGTAAAACCGTCGGCATCGACGCCACCACCGGGCGCTTCCTGCCGTGGTGGTTCCGCAACGACAATGGCACGCTGGGCGTCGACAAGCTGGCGGATGTCAACGACCGTACCGTGTTGTCCACGGGTGTGCGCTCCAGTGAGTACTACCTGTGCTCCCAGGAAAGCAAAAAATCCTGTGTGATCGACCCGGCGCCTTACAAGGTCGGCGACAAAATCGTCATGCTCGCCTCCTTTATTGAACCGATCATGCTCAACGGCACCTTTCAGGGCATCGTCGGCGCTGACTTGTCGGTGAACTTCATTCAGGAAATGCTCCTGGCTGCGAACCAGAAGCTTTATAACGGTGCCGGCGAAATGGCCCTGATTGGCGGCAACCAGCGTCTGGTCGCCTACACCAAGGACCCGAGCAAGTTCGGCGAAAAGGTCAGCGACATCCTCGACGCCACTCAGGTTGCCAACCTCGGCAAGCTCAATCGCGGCGAAGTGACCTATAACGTCGACAAGGCCAATGGCAGGATCGAGCTGTACCTGCCATTCGGTATTGGTCAGACCGATGCACGCTGGACCCTGCTGCTGCAATTACCGTTGAACGCGGTCATGGCCGACCTGCAACAACTGCAAGGCGACCTGAACACCCAACGCAAGGCCGACACCTTTGGCATGGCCATGGTCGGCCTGGTGATTGCCGGCCTGGGCTTGCTGGTGATCTGGCTGGTGGGCCACGGTATCGCCCGACCGCTGAAGCAGATGGTCGCGATGCTCGATGACATCGCCCAGGGCGAAGGTGACCTGACGCGCCGCCTGAGCAGCGACCGCGCCGACGAACTCGGCTCGATCGCCAAGGGCTTCAATACCTTCCTCGCCAAGTTGCAGGCGATGATCACCCAAGTGGTGACCTCGGTGCAGAGCGTCAGCGATTCGTCCGAACACACCGCCGACATCGCCATTCGCACCAACCTCGGCGTGCACAAGCAAATGGCCGAGATCGATCAGGTGGCCACCGCGGTGCAGGAAATGACCGCCACCGCCCAGGACGTGGCGCGCAATGCGACCCAGGCTGCCCAAGCCGCCAGCCACGCGGATCAGGCCGCCGCCCAGGGCATGCAGATCGTGCGCGACACCTCGACCTCGATTGGCGTGCTCGCGGTGGAAATCGGTAAAGCGGTCGGCGTGGTGCAAACCCTGGCCAAGGACAGCGAGAACATCAACGCGATCCTGATCGCCATTCGCGGGATTGCCGAACAGACTAACTTGTTGGCGTTGAACGCGGCCATCGAAGCCGCCCGCGCCGGTGAGCAAGGCCGGGGTTTTGCGGTGGTGGCCGATGAAGTGCGCAACCTGGCGCAGAAAACCCAGCAGGCGACTGAAGAAATCCAGTCGATGATTCAGCAGTTGCAGCAAGGCACGCGCGACGTGGTGCGGGTGATGGAAGACAGCCAGAACAAGACCGACGAAAGCGTGCAGCACGCGGCCAAGGCAGCGCAGGCGCTGGAGACCATCACTCAGGCGGTGTCGGTAATCAACGACATGAACACCCAGATCGCCAGCGCCGCCGAAGAGCAAAGCGCGGTTGCCGATGACATCAACCGCAACGTGATCAATATCGGTCAGGTGGCCAACGAAGTCGCGGGCGGCGCGGATGAATCGAGCGCGGCCAGCGCCGACCTGACCAAACTGGCCGAGCAGCAGCGGCGGTTGATCAATCAGTTCAAGGTCTAGAAATCGCCGGAAGGTCATGCGGACCTTATCGCGGGTAAGCCTTGCTCCTACAGAGGTGACCGGACCGCATAAAACGGCATGCCGCAGCACCGTAGGAGCAAGGCTTGCCCGCGATGGCGTCAGCACAGGCGCCACCCATCAGCCCGGCGTCAGGCATTCCGGCGCATTGAGTTTCGGATCATTCACCAGGTTCGCCAGCACCCGCTCGCGCAAGGCGGCCGGTTCGCTGGCAAGCAGCGCCTGCAAGGTGTGCAACGGGGTTTCGGGGTTGAGCCAGGCCTCTTGACCAGCGGCATCGAGAATCAACGGACGACGCTGATTCGAGGCGGCCTGAGTCACCACCGCCGTGCTCAGCCACACCTGTTCCTGCACCGGATACGCTTCCCAGATCGCCGCAAAAAACAGCGCCGAACCTTCGCCTGGCGTCAGCCAGTACGGGCGTTTACGGGTAGTGCCACGCCATTCATAGAAGCCGTTGGCCGGCAGCAGGCAGCGGCGCTGACGGAAAGCTTCGCGAAACATCGGTTGCTCGGCGACGGTCTCTGCCCGCGCATGGGCCGGGGTTTTCGACAGGTCGGTCAGCCACGGCGGCGTCAGCCCCCAACGCGCGCGGGCCAGCGTGCGCTGCCCCGCCTCGGCGCGCAGGATCAGCACCGAATCATTGGGCGAAATATTCCACTGCGCCTGCTGATCGGCCGGGAAGCCGGGCAAGGCCGCGAACGCGGGGTTCCAACGAAACAGGGCAAAACGTCCACACATGGGGCAACACGACTCTGAACAAAAACGGACGTCAGCCTAACAGACCAGGACGTCGGGGAAGCTATCCGGTTCGTCGCCGGGCATTGGCAGTGCGGCATTGTACGCAGCGATCAACTCGCGCGCGTATTGCGCCTGATCGTTATCCACCGCCAGTCCAAGCAGCCCGAACACCGGCAACTCGCCCGCGCCGCCCAGCAGATCACGCCCCACCAGATGCGCCTCAACCCCTTCGCTGGCCAACATGCCCTGCAACAACTCACCTTCCATCAGGTTTTCCGGTTCGTAAATGCGCTGCATAGCCGCCACCCTTCACTCGTTTTCGCTGTGAACTTCGAGCATCCATTCATGACCATCGGTCTGCAGAGTAAATGTGATAGGCCGACAACACACGGGGCAATCCTCGATATACGTCTGATCCCCTCCCGACAAATCCAGAACTGCCTCTGACTCTTCACCACAATAAGGACATTCGTAGCGCTCGGTTTCCAGCATCGCGGTCTCCCAAGTGACTTGTGCGTATAATCGCCGGTCTATTTGCAGGGCCATTTTTGTTTGAGCGTATTTTTCAGACTGTACTCCTGCCGTAATCGATCCAATCCATTACTTACCCTAGCCGTTTCTAACAAGAGAGCATGATGGGCGAATTCGATACCATCCGACCTTACGACGACAGCGAAGTCCCGGCGGTGCTGGCACGGTTGCTGGGCGACAAGGCGTTTCTAGATATCCTCACCCACTTCCGCTTCCCGCGTTTTGCCGGTGCTTTTGGCTGGATGCTCAAACCACTTATAGCTTATCGGCTGCGCCGTGAGTTTGCCGGCGTCCGTTCGGTTGCAACCTTGCAGGACAAGGTCGAGTTTTATGTCGACCACACCATCGAGCGGGCCACCGACGGCGTGACCTATACCGGCGTCGAGCAATTCAAGTCCGGCCGCGCCTATCTGTTCCTGGCCAACCACCGTGACATCGTGATGGACCCGGCCTTCGTCAACTACGCGATCTACCACGCCGGCCTGCCGACGCCGCGCATCGCGATTGGCGACAACCTGCTGCAAAAGCCCTTCGTCAGCGATCTGATGCGCCTGAACAAGAGCTTTATCGTGCACCGCTCCATCAGCGGTCGGCGCGAGAAGATGGCGGCGTATCAGTTGCTCTCGGCCTATATCAATCACTCGATCCTCAACGACTGCCAGTCGATCTGGATCGCCCAGGCCGAAGGCCGCGCCAAGGACGGTGACGACCGTACCGAGTCGGCGATCCTCAAGATGTTCCACATGAGCCGCAAGGACGAGCCGTTTGGCGAGGTCATCCAGTCGCTGAACCTGACACCGGTGTCGATCAGCTACGAGTACGACCCGTGCGATCAGGCCAAGGCCCGCGAGCTGTACATCCGCGCTACCACCGGTAGCTACACCAAGGTGCCCGGCGAGGACGATGCAAGCATCGCCAAAGGCATCACCGGCTACAAAGGCCGGGTCCACGTGAACTTCGCGGCACCGATCAGCGAGCTGTTCGAAGACACCAAGCAACTGGCAATCGAGATGGACCGGCAGATCCTCGGCGGTTACCGGTTGTTCCCGGTGCACTACCTGGCGTACGCCCAATGGAGCAACGCCGACCCGCAACTGCAGGTGCCGAGCGCAGCCACACTGTTCCCGGCCGAGGAACTGGCCAAGGCCCAGCAAGAGTGGCAAAGCCGCCTCGACGCCTGCCCCGAGGAACATCGGCCGTTCCTGGTGCTGCAATACGCAACACCGGTGCGCAATCAGTACCGGGTCAAAGCGGGTTTGCCGCTGTAAGGTTTCGGCTGAATACAAAAACGGCGCCTCGGGGCGCCGTTTTCATGTGCGATGCGAATCTCAAAAATGCCGGCTGATCCACGACAGCAATAGCGCCAAGGCCAGGCAGGCAAAGCCGAAACGGTAGCAAAACCGGTTCAGGCGCAGCGTCGCGCTTTCCGGAAACAGCAACGGTTCATCGATCGCCCGTACCGCGCTTTGTGCTTCCAGGTTCTTCAGCGCCAGCCGCTCGCGGCGACGGGTCACGTGCAACAGCCATGCACCGGGCAAGGCGATCAACAACGCAAAAAGATTCATCAGGCTCCCGGGATGAGCGCTGACAGCAGACCAGCTCATATGCAGCGACATCATGCCCCTCACGTAAAAAACAGCACTTGTGGCCTGAAAACAGCGGCAAGTGGCCAGACGCTTTTTACGCCCCGCGCTTTGCACTCCAGTGACCGGTAATTTACTGATTAATGCGCACTGTCACCTGAACGTCACCTTAACAAGCCAGTCTGTCGCCCCTCGAAACCGACACGGAGCCTGTCATGCTGCACGCAGAAATCCAGGATCGCCTCTACCTCATCACCCAAAGCGACGAACAACAAAACCTCATCGGCAGCCTCGCCTTCAACGTCCAGGACCGCCACTGGCTCGTCTACTGCGCCCTGGGCGGCCACCCACACGCCGACCTGCCGGAAACCGACCTGTTGACCGGCGTGAGCATGCTGGATTTCTATGTAGAAGCGGCCTAGAAGCCGCGTTACCCCGTCAAAAAGCCAAGATCAAAAGATCGCAGCCTGCGGATATCCCCCACCCACAACGAAGTGACGCGCCCCAACCACTCAACAGGCCGAGCGTTAGCTCGCCTGCCGCTGTTGATCTTGATCCACCCGCCCCTATCGGGAGGCCGAGCGCAGGTGTTCATCAGGGGGTGGGCGCGCAGCGCCGTACGGCGCAGCCGGACACATCGAGAGGAGGTCGTCGCGCAGCAGACCGTAGGCGATGCCCCCTGATGGACACCGTAGCGAGGGAACGCCGAGCCTAAGCGAGGTGCCGTACGCTTGGGGCGAAGACCTTTGCTTCCTTTGGGGCGTCTGCCAAAGGGAGTCGCTGTAAGAGCGAAACCGTAAGTGGCCGTTACCGCAGGAATGGATATGTACACCTGCAAGAGATTGGTCGGCTGTCAGGCCGCCATCGCGGGCAAGCCCGGCTCCTACAGAAAGCCTCCCCCCAAAAAACCGGCAGGCACAAAAAAACCCGGAGCCATCACTGACACCGGGGTTTTGAGGATAACCAGCCGTTATTGGGCGAGCATCTGACCCACCGTCGGATCCTTGAACAACCGGGTCAACGCATCACTCAACACATCACTCACCAGCTTGGTGTTGGTTTCCTGATTCGGCGCCATACCAAAACGCTGATTCAGCGACGCCGCATAACGGCCACTGTAACGATGGTTGGCATTCTGCACATCAGAGCGGAAAGCCGCGCCAATCGTCGCCTCAGTCACATACATGCCTTCTTTGGGCGACTGATACGTCAGTTCTGCCAGCGTCACCGTCAACTGCGGCACGTTGTAAGCATTAGGCGTTGGCGTGAAACCCAGCAAACGCACAGCCGCTTCGGCCTGGGCCTGCAGCTTCGGCAGAATTTGCGCACCTTGCACCGTGATTGCGCTGGTTTCAGGGTACAGGCCACCACGAGTGCCCAAGGTTGGCGACGGACGGCCATCAACCACCCTCACCACCACCGGCTGACCATGTCCGACCGGCGCCAACTGAGTCGTCAGTTTCGGCTCCGGGGCTAGTTGTTGCGGGCTGTTGGCGCAGCCAACCAGGGTCAAGCTGGTCACAGTGATCAAACCGAACAACAGGCGTTGCAACATGCGCTACTCTCCAGATACAAATACAGACAGACCCGCAGTATAGCGGGGGGCAGCACCTTCGAACCAGCAACCCTGAACACTTGCTGAAGAGATACGCAATGTCACGTGTATCGGGTGCTCCGTAACGCCAGTGTCATGCCACACTGCTAACTTCAAGGCCGTCTCACCTCGAGGGCATTGCCATGCAATTTCTTTGGTCGCTGTTTGCTTCACGCCGCAAATATCGCTACTTCGCCCAGCTCGACAGCAATCAATGCTGCCTGGCGTTCAAGCACTGTCGCGTGCCGCCAGAGGGCGATGGTTGGGTGGAAATCGAAGAGATTCGTCTCAACTGGCTGCACCAGCCGCTGCCGGCCAGCGCCCGTCTGAGCCCGCGCAATGCTCATGCACGGTTGCATGCCGTTTAGCCCACCTGACCGAATGGCTAATAAAAGTCATTAAACACGACCATTTCCCTGCGTTTCTTCGCTACAATCTCCCCCCGATTATAAGGACGTCTCCTGATCGGGCCTCGCAGCATCGTCAATGCGCTTGTATTGACAACCCCCGCACCGCCCACAGAGAGCCGCCCACACAGATCGAGTGAAGCTGGCGAGCTTGCTGTTTATCCTGCAAACCACCACTTTTCGCGAATCTGCCAGAGCTGTCGTTACGCTCGGTCACTGAGCTGTTTGCCCGTTTTGCCTGCCCTGTATCCCATGGCGGCAATCCATGCGGACACGGTGCCAGGCTGGGACAGCCCTTTTTTGAGGTTCACGTCTTCAAAAGAGCGTGAAAAAAACGGGTTTTCACAACTTCACAAGAGTGTGGCGAGCAAATGAATAGTTTTGCGTCTGAATATGCACCATTAGCGTCTACAACAGCCCAACGACACAGGACCGAGTACTCCTCAAGAACTGGAGCCTGAAGCCTGTCCACTACGGATTTGGTTGCACAAACGGACGTATCGACCATAAGTCGAATTGCCTCCCGCGCGCTGAAGTGAGTTCATAGGAACCCTGAGCCCGGTAGGTAGCGTCTGTCGAAGTTGCAAAAAATTGCGAAGATTCGGACATGGCGATCCTGGCCATGGGTGACCCGGGGCTCTACAGAGCATGCCCCGTCACGCCTGGCAGCTATGCCGACAATTTGGTGCTGCAGATTTTGGAGACGCGTTAAATGGCGCATAACGAAGCAGTCGACGTAGTACTGGTTGGGGCCGGCATCATGAGTGCCACCCTTGCTGTATTGCTCAAAGAGCTCGACCCCGCGATCAAGCTGGAAGTCGTCGAGCTGATGGATTCCGGTGCCGCGGAGAGTTCCAACCCGTGGAACAACGCCGGTACCGGGCACGCCGGGCTGTGTGAGCTGAACTACACGCCACAGGCCGCTGACGGCAGCGTCGACATCAAGAAAGCCGTGCACATCAACACCCAGTTCGAGGTGTCGAAGCAGTTCTGGTCCTACCTGACCCGAAAAGGCACCTTCGGCTCGTCGAAATCCTTCATCAGCCCGGTCCCGCACCTGAGCTTCGTGCAAGGTGACGCAGGCGTTTCCTTCCTCAAGGAACGTTTCAAGGTGCTGAGCAAGCACCACGCCTTCTCCGAGATGGAGTACACCGAAGACAAGGCAAAAATGGCCGAATGGATGCCATTGATGATGCCTGGTCGTCCGGCCGACGAAGTCATCGCCGCAACCCGCGTGATCAACGGCACCGACGTCAACTTCGGCGCCCTGACCAATCAACTGCTCAAGCACCTGACCAGCGCACCCGATGCCCAGGTCAAGTACTGCAAGCGCGTGACCGGTCTCAAGCGCAACGGCAACGGCTGGACCGTCAGCATCAAGGACGTCAACAGCGGCAACACCCGCGAAGTCGATGCCAAGTTCGTGTTCCTCGGTGCTGGCGGCGCGGCCTTGCCGTTGTTGCAGGCTTCGGGGATCGAAGAAAGCAAAGGTTTCGGCGGTTTCCCGATCAGCGGCCAATGGCTGCGTTGCGACAACCCGGAAGTGGTCAAGCACCACCAGGCCAAGGTCTACAGCCAGGCAGCAGTGGGTTCGCCACCGATGTCGGTGCCGCACCTGGATACTCGTGTCGTCGATGGCCAGAAGTCCCTGCTGTTCGGACCTTACGCCGGCTTCACCACCAAGTTCCTCAAGCACGGTTCGTTCATGGACCTGCCAATGTCGGTTCGCCTCGGCAACATCGGCCCGATGCTGGCCGTGGCGAAAAACAACATGGACCTGACCAAGTACCTGGTCAGCGAAGTGATGCAATCGATGGAACAACGCCTGGAATCGCTGCGCCGCTTCTACCCTCAGGCCAAGGCCGAAGACTGGCGTCTGGAAGTCGCTGGCCAGCGCGTGCAAATCATCAAGAAAGACCCGAAAAAAGGCGGCATCCTGCAGTTCGGTACCGAACTGGTTGCGGCCAAGGACGGATCGCTTGCCGCGCTGCTCGGTGCCTCGCCTGGCGCCTCGGTCACGGTGTCGATCATGCTTGAGCTGATCGAAAAATGCTTCCCGAACAAAGCCAAGGGTGAGTGGGCAGCCAAGCTGGCCGAAATCTTCCCGGCCCGGGAAAAAGTCCTGGAAACCGATGCTGCGCTGTATCGCAAGATCAATGCGCAGAACAACATCGCGCTGGAACTGGTTGAAGAAAGCAGCGAGACCCCAAGCTTCGCTTGAGGCCCCCGCATAAAAAAACGCCCCGTTCTCGTTGAGAGCGGGGCGTTTTTTTATGGCTTTTGAAAGATCTTAGCCGCGAGCTTTCTGGATCAACTCGATGTAGTCGGCGGCATTACGCTGATCCTGGATCAGGGCAACGAAGTCCTTACCGTGCTCGTCCTTGCCGTCCAGGTCGTAACCGGCCTCGATGAAGAACGCCAGGAAACGCTCGAAATCGTCGATACGCAGGCCACGGTAGGCCTTGATCAGTTTGTGCAGGGACGGTGATGTCGCGTCGACCGGTTCAAAATCGAGGAACAATTTGATCTGCGCATCGCCGATCTCGTCACCAATCACCTGTTTCTTATCTTTACGCATTGCCGACTCCAGCTCGCAGACATCTCACGGGGCGGGCAGTTTACCCCCGCCCCGCCCCAAGCCTCAACGACCAGCACTCAATGCGTGCGCCCGGACAATGCGCCTGGCGGAAAAGCGCTTGGTGCGCTGACGCGCTCGTATACAATATTCGCCATCACGCCTGCCGGGATTCATTCACGTGCCTCTACCCAGCTTCAATGCCCCCAATCTGGGGATTGTGCCTTCAGCGTCGGAAGTCATCGTCAAGCATCTGCGCGAGGCCATCATCGGCGGTCACTTTGCCGAAGACGAACCAATCCGTCAGGACGATATCGCCCGCTTGTTCAACGTCAGCAAGATCCCCGTGCGCGAGGCGCTCAAACGCCTTGAGGCGGAAGGCCTGGTGCAGTTCCAGCGCAACAAGGGCGCGGTGGTGACGAAGATTTCCGAGCCCGAGCTGGCGCAGATCTTTGAAGTCCGGGTGCTGCTGGAGGTCCAGGCGATTCGCCTGGCCGTGCCGAACATGACCGAAGCCACGTTCGCCCGTGCAGAAAGCATCTGTGCCGAGTTCCTCGACGAAAATAACATCGGGCGCTGGGCCGAGTTGAACTGGGCGCTGCACGCCTGCCTCTACGAGCCGGCGCAGCGGCCGTTCCTGCTCAACCTGATTCGCTCGATTCACGACAAGGTCGAACGCTACCTGCGCATGCAGATGAGTTTTTCCGAAGGCAAGGACCGTGCGGACCACGAGCACCGCGAGATTATCGCCGCATGCCGGGCCGGTGACGCCGACAAAGCCGCCGAACTGATCGAGCAGCACATCATTGGTGTGTGCCGCACGCTCTATGAACACCTGCCCAATGCCCCCGCGCGGATCTGATCGGGTGTGCCGATTTCGTCATCGGTAACGGTTAAAACCCTCAAGCCATCCCGCGCCTCAAACGCCAGTCTTGCACAGACATTTCCTGTGCAAGGTGGCGCCCTTCATGAAACGTATCCACGTCCTCGATTCTCACACTGGCGGTGAACCGACACGCCTGGTGATCGCCGGTTTCCCGGAACTGGGCAGCGGCTCCATGGCCGAACGCAAGCGCCGCCTCGCCGAAGAGCACGACCACTGGCGCACCGCCACGGTACTTGAACCGCGCGGCAGCGATGTGCTGGTTGGCGCCCTGCTCTGCGAGCCGCAAGATCCCGAAGCCTGTGCCGGGGTGATTTTCTTCAATAACAGCGGTTACCTCGGCATGTGCGGTCACGGCACGATTGGCCTGGTGGCCTCGCTGGCGTATCTCGAACGCATCGAGCCTGGTGTGCACCGGATCGAAACCCCGGTCGGCACGGTCGAGGCGACGTTGCACGCGGATCGCTCGGTCAGCGTGCGCAACGTCCCGGCCTATCGCTATCGCAAGGCCGTGCAACTGACACTGCCGGGTTACGGCATCGTCAGCGGCGACATCGCCTGGGGCGGCAACTGGTTTTTCCTGATCGCCGACCACGGCCAACGCATCGCCAGCGACAATCTTGAAGCCCTGACCGCCTACACCTGGGCGGTCCGCGAAACACTGGAGAACCAAGGCATTCGCGGCGAGGACGGCGGCGAAATCGATCACATCGAGCTGTTTGCCGACGACCCGGTGGCCGACAGCCGCAACTTTGTCCTGTGCCCCGGCAAAGCCTACGACCGCTCGCCTTGCGGCACTGGCACCAGCGCCAAGCTGGCGTGCCTGGCAGCTGACGGCAAATTGCAGCCCGGTGAAGTCTGGCGCCAGGCCAGTGTGATCGGCAGCCAGTTCGAAGCCAGCTACGAGCGGCTCGACGAACAGCGCATCATTCCGACAATTCGCGGTCGCGCCCACATGAGTGGCGAGAACCACTTGTTGCTGGAGGAAGACGACCCGTTCGTGTGGGGCATCGGTTCATGAATGCCGACGTCATCGTCATCGGCGCCGGCATTGTCGGCAGTGCCTGTGCCTTTGAGCTGGCGCAACGCGGGCTCGACGTGCTGGTGCTCGACAGCCAGCGCGGCGGTGCGACGGCAGTCGGTATGGGTCACCTGGTGGCGATGGATGACAACCCGGCCGAACTGGCGCTGAGCCAATACTCCATTGAACTCTGGCGGCAGTGGGTGCCGCGTCTGAACCCCGATTGCGCCTACCGCAATTGCGGCACGCTGTGGCTGGCCGCCAATGACGAGGAAATGGCCGGTGCCGAGCACAAACGCCAGACGCTCAAGGCCCGCGGCATCGCCTGCGAAATGCTCGACCCGCGAGCACTTTACGAAGCCGAGCCAATGCTCCGTCCCGGCCTGAGTGGCGCGCTGAAGGTCAGCGATGACGGCATTCTCTATGCGCCAAACGCCGCGCACTGGCTGCTCAAGCAAAACGCTGGGCGGATCACGCGGCGCACGGTCGAGGTCACGCAGGTCGACGGCAATCAGTTGCGCTTGAGCAGCGGCGAGCGGTTGCGCGCCGAAGCGGTGGTGCTGGCCAACGGCATCCACGCCACCGAGCTGTGCCCCGACCTGCCGATTCGCCCGAAGAAAGGCCATCTGCTGATCACCGACCGTTACCCCGGCAAGATCCATCACCAACTGGTCGAACTGGGCTATGTCACCAGTGCTCACGCCAGCGAAGGCACCTCGGTGGCCTTCAATGCCCAGCCACGTCCGACCGGGCAACTCTTTCTCGGCTCATCGCGTCAGTTCGACACCACCGACTTGAGCGTCGAACCGGCCGTGTTGGCGCGCATGCTGCGCCGGGCGATCGACTATTTGCCGGAACTGGCCGGGATGAACGCTATCCGCAGCTGGACCGGCCTGCGCGCCGCCACGCCCGATGGCTTGCCGCTGCTCGGCGAACACCCACAGCAAGCAGGTTTGTGGCTGGCGGCCGGGCATGAAGGATTGGGCGTGACCACCGCCCCCGGCAGCGCCCAGCTGTTGGCCGCGCAGCTGTGTAATTCCACCCCGGCCATCGACCCGACGCCTTACCTGCCGGGGCGTTTCCTGTCCACTGCACAAGGGTTACGCGCATGATTGAAGTGAGTCTCGACGGCCGCAGCGTAGCGGTCGATGCCGGCACGACGGTTGCGGCGCTGCTCTATCTGGCAGGCGACGGCTGCAGTCGAACCTCGGTCTGCGGTCAGCGCCGGGCACCTTTTTGCGGGATGGGGGTTTGCCAGGAGTGCCGGGTGAACATCGACGGTCAGCGCCGCCTCGCCTGCCAGACCACCTGCCGCACAGGCATGCGCGTGGAGACCCGGCCATGAATGTCGAGCTGCTGATTATCGGCGCAGGGCCGGCAGGCATGGCGGCCGCGTTGGCCGCCGCACCGAGCGGCGCACGCATCGCCATCATCGATGATAACCCGGCACCCGGCGGGCAAATCTGGCGTGATGGGGTTAACGCACACTTGCCAGCCAGTGCCCAGGCTCATCGCCAGAAACTCGCAGCGGCGAGTAACGTGCAGGTGTTCAACTCGACACGCGTGGTCGCCTTGGCCGGCCCGAAAAAACTGTTGCTGGAAGACCCAGAACACGGCTGGATCATCGAGTACGAACAACTGATTCTGTGCACCGGTGCCCGTGAACTGTTGCTGCCGTTTCCTGGCTGGACCTTGCCCGGCGTCACCGGCGCTGGCGGGTTGCAAGCGCTGATCAAGGGCGGCATGCCGGTGGCCGGCGAGCGACTGGTGATTGCCGGCAGTGGCCCGCTGCTGCTGGCCAGCGCCGCTACCGCGAAAACGGCTGGCGCTCAGGTTTTGCAGATTGCCGAACAGGCGCCACTGAGTGCGGTCGCCAGGTTCGCCTTGCAACTGCGCAAATGGCCGGCCAAAGGCCTGCAAGCGGTTCAACTGTTTGATCGTCACTACCGCTGCGACAGTCATGTCCTCGAAGCCTATGGCGACAGTCACCTGCAAGGCGTTCGCCTGAACCGTCAGGGGCGGATCGTCGACATCCCCTGCAAGCGACTGGCCTGCGGCTTCGGCCTGATCCCCAATACCCAATTGGCCCAAGCGCTGGGCTGCGAATTAAAGGACGACGCAATTGCCGTCGACACCAGCCAGCTCAGTAGCCTGAACGGGCACTATGCGGCGGGCGAATGCACAGGTTTCGGAGGCAGTGAACTGGCGCTGGTCGAAGGTGCCATCGCTGGGCTGATGGCCGTTGGCGAAGTGCAGCAGGCCCGCGCACTCTGGCCGCAACGGCAACACTGGCAAGCGTTCGCCGATCAGTTACGGCGCAGCTTTGCCCTGCGCGATGAACTCAAACAACTGGCCAGACCCGATACACTGATCTGCCGTTGTGAAGACGTGGCGCTGTCGGCGCTCAAGACTTGCACCGGCTGGAACCAGGCTAAACTGCACACCCGTTGCGGCATGGGCGCCTGCCAGGGGCGAGTCTGTGGCGCGGCGACCCGTTACCTGTTCGACTGGCCACAACCGGCGCCACGCCCGCCGTTTTCCCCAACGCGCATCGACACGCTGTTGCAGCTTGCCGAGCTTCCCAATGGCGCGTCCGTCACCGTAGAGTAAGGCCCTCATCCCTGCGGGCCGCCACCAGATGACGTTCCCCCTGACATTGCCCTGCCCCCGCGACCTGCCCGAGCTATTGGGCAGTTTGCAACTGATTACTCCGCTGCTCGATGCCATGCCCGGCGTGGTGTTCTTCATCAAGGACACCGCCGCCCGCTACGTGCTGATCAATCAGACCCTGGCCCAGCGCTGCGGCGCCAAAGAGCCCAACGCGCTTCTCGGCAAGACAGCTGAGCAGGTGTTTCCCTCGCACTTTGGCCCGCATTACACCGAGCAGGACCGGCGAGTACTGAGTGACGGCAGCCCGTTGAGCGATCAGCTGGAGTTGCACCTTTATCCCGGACGCGAACCTGGCTGGTGCCTGACCCACAAACTGGCACTGCGCGATACACAGGGCCGCATTATCGGCATGGCGGGGATTTCCTACGATCTGCTCGCGCCCCAGTCCAGTCATCCGGCTTACGAAAAACTCGCGGCGGTCGACGGGCATATCCGCGAGCACTACGCACAACACATTGCGCTCGGTGAGCTCACAGCCCTCAGCGGGTTTTCCGTGGCGCAACTGGAGCGCCTGTGCAAACGGATCTTCCAACTGACACCCCGGCAGATGATTCACAAGGCACGCTTGGGTGCAGCCACGCAACTGCTGTCGGGCGAACTGCCGATCACCGAGATCGCCCTGCGCTGCGGCTACACCGACCATAGCGCCTTCAGCCGCCAGTTCAAGGCGCTCACCGGCGTGTCCCCTTCGCAGTACCGCGATAACCATCGCTGACTGTTACCCGTTACTGCGCACCCCGCCAAACCCTGCTCCCTTTTGTGACACGACACCCGTCGTCGAGGCGTCCGTCTTTGCCGCGTATGTCCCTGGCCGGAATCTGCGTCGCTGGCGGCTGGCGTCTGTTTCGGGCCTTGCAGGCCGTCGAAGGTTTAACCCGATGTGGCTCGCGGTTTTTTGGCACATCCAGTGCATATCAAATATCGTATACGAAATTCTAAATACACATTTGATAAGAACTGCCCAACGCTCGACACCATCCGACAACGAGGCCCCTTATGAAAAATCCTGCACCCGCCGTCTTCATTACCGCCCTGCTGAGCAGCGCGTTCATCGCCCAGGCCCAGGCCGACAAACTCGACGACATCATCGAGTCCGGCAGCTTGCGTTGTGCGGTCACCCTGGACTTCCCGCCGATGGGTTTTCGCGATGAGAAGAACACCCCGGCCGGCTTCGATGTCGACTACTGCAATGACCTGGCAAAAACCCTCGGGGTCAAAGCCGAGATTGTCGAGACGCCGTTCCCTGACCGAATCCCGGCACTGGTTTCCGGCCGCGCCGACGTGATCGTCGCCTCCACCTCCGACACCCTGGAGCGGGCCAAGACCGTGGGCATGACCATTCCCTACTTCGCCTTCCAGATGGTGGTGCTGACCCGCAGCGACGCCGGGATCAAATCCTACGATGACCTCAAGGGCCACTCGGTGGGCGGCCCGGCCGGCACGTTTGAAGCCATCGCACTGGAAAACGACGTGAAGAAATGGGCCAACGCCAAGGGCGCTTTCCATGCCTACCAGTCGCTGGCCGACGCGGTGCTTGCGCTGAGCCAGGGGCAGATCGACGCGACGACCGTGACCTCGACGGTCGCCTCGTCACTGATCAAGTCCGGCAAGTACAAAAACCTCAGCGTCGCCGGCACCGCACCGTATGACATCGACTACGTGTCGCTGGGCGCCAAGCGCAATGAGTTCGGCCTGATCAACTACCTGAACCTGTTCGTCAATCACCAGGTGCGCTCCGGGCGGTATCAGGAGTTGTTCGCGCAATGGGTCGGCGGCACCGCGCCACAGCTGACGGCCAGCGGCGTGTATCGCTAAGGACTGCATAGCCGAGGGGATGGGCTGGCCCTGAATGTCAGTCAAGTGCAGAACCTGTGGCGAGGGAGCTTGCTCCCGCTGGGGCGCGGAGCGGCCCTGAAAAATGGCACTGCTACGCAGTCCAGCGGGAGCAAGCTCCCTCGCCACAGGTTCTGCGTTTAGCTGATAGATATTCAGGATAAACCCGGCCCCCAAACCAGTTGAAAACCAAGGAACTCCTTTGATGTTCGACTACACCTTCCATTGGCGCGCCGCCTTCCAGGCGTTGCCGGAAATGCTCGACGGCGCGCGGATCACTCTGGAAATCGCGGTGCTGTCGATGTTGGCCGGCACGCTGATCGCCATGTTCCTGGCCCTCGGCCAACTGTCCGACAAGCGCCTGTTGCGGGCGATGGCCGCCAGTTGGGTGTCGATTGCACGTAACACGCCAGCCCTGTTTCAGGTGTACATCCTGTACTTCGGCCTCGGCGCCTTTGGCATTCACATGGGCTCATGGCTGGCATTGCTGATCGGCATCACCTTCAACAACGCCGGCTACCTGGCGGAGACCTTTCGCGGCGGCCTCAACGCCGTGCCGGAAACCCAATTGCGCGCAGCCCGCTCACTGGGCATGAGCGCACCGAAGGCTTATCGGCTGGTGGTCCTGCCGCAATTGCTGCGCGTGGTGTTTTACCCGCTGACCAATCAAATGGTCTGGGCCCTGCTGATGACGTCACTGGGCGTGGTGGTCGGCCTGACCAGCGACCTGACCGGCGTGACCCAGGCGCTGAACGTGAAGACCTTTCGCACCTTCGAGTTCTTCGCCATCGCCGCCGTCCTCTACTTCGTCCTGGCCAAGCTGGTGGTGTTGATCGCCCGCCTGCTGGCCTGGCGTTTGTTTCGGTACTAGGAGGTCTGCATGTACACCTCAAGTTTTACCTCGGGCGACTTCCTCTACCTGCTGCAAGGCGCCGGCACCACGCTGTTGCTGACGTTCTGGGCGATGTTGATCGGCACGTTGCTGGGCGTCGCCTGTGGCCTGATTCGGGCCTTGCTGCCGCGTGTGAGTCTGCCGCTGGCCTGGGTGCTGGACGTGTTTCGCAGCGTGCCGTTGCTGATCCAGTTTGTGCTGCTCAACTCGTTCAAGTCGATCGTCGGCCTGAACTGGAGCGCGTTCACCGTGGCCTGCGTGATCCTCGGCGCCTACTCCACCGCCTACTGCGCAGAAATCGTTCGCGGCGGCGTGCTCTCGGTGCCGTTGAGCACACGGCGAGCCGCCCGTTCGCTGGGCCTCAGTCACCGCCAGGACTTGCTGCACATTGTCCTGCCGATGGCCACGCGGGTGGCGTTTCCGGGCTGGATCAACCTGACACTGGCGGTCATGAAAGACACCTCGCTGGTGCTCTGGATCGGCATCGTCGAACTGCTGCGTGCTTCGCAAACCATCGTCACCCGGCTCCAGGAACCGTTGTTCGTCCTGGCCCTGGCCGGCCTTATCTACTACGTCATGAGCCTGGTGATCGCTCGTCTGGGTGCGCGGCTCGAACAGAGGTGGCAGGAAAATGATTGAGATCGAGAACGTGCGTAAATCCTTCGGCAACCTGGAAGTCGTCAAGGGTGTCGACCTGACCGTGAAAAAAGGCGAGGTGCTGTCGATCATCGGCGGCTCGGGCTCGGGCAAATCGACCTTGCTGATGTGCATCAACGGCCTGGAAGCCATTCAGGGCGGGCAGATCCGCGTCGACGGCACGCCGGTGCATGCCAGCGGCACCGACCTGAACAAGTTGCGGCAGAAAATCGGCATCGTCTTCCAGCAATGGAACGCCTTCCCGCACCTCACGGTGATGGAGAACGTGATGCTCGCCCCGCGCAAGGTGCTCGGCAAAAGCCGTCAGGAGGCTGAAGAAATCGCCGTGCGCCAACTGACCCACGTGGGCCTCGGCGACAAGCTCAAGGTGTTTCCGAGCAAGCTCTCCGGCGGTCAGCAACAGCGCATGGCGATTGCCCGGGCGCTGGCCATGTCGCCGGACTACATGCTGTTTGACGAAGCCACCTCGGCCCTCGACCCGCAACTGGTCGGTGAAGTGCTGGACACCATGCGCCTGCTCGCCGAGGAAGGCATGACCATGGTCCTGGTGACCCACGAAATCCGTTTCGCCCGGGATGTGTCGGACCGGGTGGCGTTCTTTCGCGACGGCAAGATCCACGAAATCGGTTCACCGGACCAGGTGATCGGTCAACCGCAACGTGCAGAAACCGCCGACTTCCTGAAGTCGGTGTTGTAACCCACAGTCAGGCCTCAGGAGACAGTCATGCGTTCGAGCAAGATCATTCATGTGGTGAGTTGCCACGCCGAAGGTGAAGTCGGTGACGTTATCGTCGGCGGCGTCGCACCACCGCCCGGCGCGACCCTGTGGGAGCAGTCGCGCTGGATTGCCGAGGACCAGACCCTGCGCAACTTCGTGCTGAACGAGCCGCGCGGCGGCGTTTTTCGTCACGTCAATCTGCTGGTGCCGTCCAAGAACCCGCTCGCCGACATGGCGTGGATCATCATGGAACCGGCTGATACGCCGCCGATGTCCGGTTCCAACTCGCTGTGCGTAGCCACGGTACTGCTCGACAGCGGCATTTTACCGATGACCGAACCGCTGACCCGGCTGGTGCTCGAAGCCCCCGGCGGCTTGATCGAAGTGACTGCCCAGTGTCGCAACGGCAAGGCCGAGCGGGTCGAGGTGCGGAATGTGGTGTCGTTTGCCGACAAGCTCGATGCCTGGATCGAAGTCGAAGGCCTCGGCTCGCTGCAGGTCGATACTGCCTATGGCGGCGACAGCTTTGTAATCGTCGATGCCCAGCGCCTGGGCTTCTCACTGACCGCCGATGAAGCCGCAGACCTGGTCGCCAGCGGCCTGAAGATTACTCAAGCGGCCAATGAACAATTGGGGTTCGTGCACCCGCTGAACCCGGACTGGGAGCATATTTCGTTCTGCCAGATCGCCGCACCGCTCGACCGCACCAACGGCGTGGCCAGTGCCGCCAATGCGGTGGTGATCCGCCCCGGCAAGATCGATCGCTCGCCCTGCGGCACCGGTTGCTCGGCGCGCATGGCGGTGCTGCACGCCAAAGGCCAACTGGCAGTGGGTGAAGTGTTCATCGGGCGTTCGATCATCGGTTCCGAGTTTCGTTGCCGGATCGACAGCACCAGCGAAATCGCCGGCCGTCCGGCCATTATCCCCTGCCTGTCCGGGCGCGCCTGGATCACCGGCACCCACCAGCATCTGCTCGACCCAAGCGATCCTTGGCCGGGCGGTTATCGACTGTCCGACACCTGGCCCGTCGACCTGACTATTTGAAACACCGTACCTGGCAAAACCCTTTGAACCCCACGGCACTTTCAGTGCTCAATTTAAACGTATACGAAATACTAAATAGTCATCATCGGAGGCAACATGAGCAAGCACGTTAACTGGAGCGGCGTTTTCCCTGCGGTCACTACCCAGTTCAACCCGGACTTTTCCATCGACTATGAAGGCACGCACAAGGTCATCAGCGGGCTGGTGCGTGACGGCGTGTCGGGGCTGGTGATCTGCGGCACCGTCGGCGAGAACACCTCGCTGAGCACCGAAGAAAAAATCAGCCTGGTGGAAGTCGCCAGGGACGCCGCCGCAGGTCGGGTGCCGGTGATCTCCGGTGTTGCCGAATTCACCAGCGCCAACGCCAGCAAGGTCGCCAAGGAAATCCAGCGCGTGGGCGCCGACGGCATCATGTTGATGCCGGCGCTGGTCTACTCCTCGAAGCCCTTCGAGACCGCCGCGCACTTTCGCAGCGTCGCCGCCAGCATCGACCTGCCGGTGATGGTCTACAACAACCCGCCGATCTACAAAAACGATGTCACCCCGGACATCCTGATCTCCCTGGCCGACTGCGACAACGTCGTCTGCTTCAAGGATTCCTCGGGCGATACCCGGCGCTTCATCGATGTGCGCAATGAAGTCGGCGACCGCTTTGTGCTGTTCGCCGGGCTCGATGACGTGGTGCTCGAAAGCATCGCCGTCGGTGCGGTGGGCTGGGTTTCCGGAATGTCCAACGCCTTCCCGAAAGAAGGCGAGACGCTGTTCCGCCTGGCCCGCGACGGCCGCTTCAAAGAGGCCATGCCGATCTACGAATGGTTCATGCCACTGCTGCACCTCGATGCCCGCCCGGACCTGGTGCAATGCATCAAGCTCTGTGAGGAACTGATGGGCCGCGGCACGGCGCTGACCCGTCCACCTCGCCTGGGTCTGCTTGACCACGAGCGCAGCGAGGTCGAGGCGCTGGTCAAGGCCGCGCTCGCCAACCGCCCGAGCTTGCCGGACGTCGGTCTGTAACCGCCCCTCCCCACTGCCGCGCTCGGCATCGAGCGCGGCCATGCCGAGCATTTTTTATGTCAGCCATTATTGGCCACAACTTTATCGGCTTCGGCCGCAGCGCCGCAGGTGATCAGGTTCTGCACAGCGTCGACGCCCACAGCGGTGAACTGCTGCCTTATGGCTTTAGCCAGGCCAGCACCGAGGAAGTCGACGACGCCGCCCACTTCGCTGCCAGGGCCTACCCGATTTATCGCAACCTGCCGGCCACGGTCCGCGCTGGTTTTCTCGAAACCATCGCCGAAGAAATTGACGCTCTGGGCGATGACTTCATCGCCATCGTCTGTCGCGAGACGGCTCTGCCCGCTGCGCGGACTCAGGGCGAACGGGCGCGAACCAGCGGCCAGTTGCGGCTGTTCGCCCGGGTGCTGCGTCAAGGCGACTTCCTCGGTGCGCGTATCGACCGCGCCCTGCCTGAGCGCCAACCTTTGCCACGGCCTGATGTGCGCCAGTGGCGCATCGGCCTGGGCCCGGTGGCGGTGTTCGGTGCGAGTAACTTTCCACTGGCGTTTTCCACCGCCGGTGGCGATACCGCCGCCGCCCTGGCCGCGGGTTGCCCGGTGGTGTTCAAGGCCCACAGCGGGCATATGGCAACCGCCGAGCTGGTAGCGGCAGCGATCATTCGCGCGGCACAGCGCAGTGGCATGCCTGAAGGCGTGTTCAACATGATTTATGGCGCGGGCGTCGGTGAGGCGCTGGTCAAACACCCGGCGATCCAGGCGGTGGGGTTCACCGGCTCGCTCAAAGGTGGCCGGGCGCTGTGCGACATGGCCGCTGCAAGGCCGCAGCCGATACCGGTGTTCGCCGAAATGTCGAGCATCAACCCGGTACTGCTGCTACCCGCCGCCCTCGCGGCCCGCAGCGCAAGCATCGCCAGCGAATTGAGCGCTTCGATCGTGCTGGGCGGCGGCCAGTTCTGTACCAATCCGGGGTTGATCATCGGCCTGCGCTCGGCGGCGTTCAGCGCCTTCATCGAACAACTCACCGCGCAGATCAACGAAAAACCGCCACAAACCCTGCTCAACAGCGGTACCCGGCGTAGCTATGAAGGCGGCGTGCAGCGCTTGCTCGAACATCCACGGGTGACGCGTTTGAGCGGCGCCTGCACGTCAGGCAATCAGGTGCAGCCGCAGTTGTTCAAGGCTGACGTCAGCCTGCTGCTTGAAGGGGATGAGGTGCTACAGGAGGAAGTGTTCGGTCCGGCCAGCATCGTGCTGGAGGTGGCCGACGAGCAAGAACTCAGGTTGGCGCTGTGTGCCTTGCACGGGCAACTGACCGCCACGCTGATCGCCGAACCGCAAGACCTTGCGCTGTGCGCGCAGCTGATACCGATCCTCGAACAGAAAGCCGGACGCCTGCTGCTCAACGGTTATCCGACCGGTGTCGAGGTGTGCGATGCAATGGTCCACGGCGGACCGTATCCCGCGACGTCGGATGCTCGCGGTACCTCGGTCGGCAGCCTGGCAATCGAACGGTTCCTGCGACCGGTGTGCTATCAGAACTGTCCGGACAGGTTACTGCCGGACGCCCTGAAGAACGCCAACCCACTGGGAATTTTACGTCTGGTCGATGGGGTGAATACCCGCGAAGGGTTGGGTGACGAATAGACCTGATCTGCCTCGATACCAGTCGCTCACAAGGCCTCTGAAGTGGACACAAATCCTGTGGCGAGGGAGCTTGCTCCCGCTGGATCGCGAAGCGGTCCCAAATAGGTGACTGCGTTTTATCAGGTAGAACGCATCAGCCAGTTTTACGACTGCTACGCCCGAACGCGGGCCGGCCGGCGGGAGCAAGCTCCCTCGCCACAGGTCGGCGCTTTTCGTCAGTCGAACTGTGCGCGCATCCAGGCCTGATACTCGGTAACGCCAGGCTCGCCTTCGCGGGGAGCCCAATGCGCGTGTTCACCCTCGCCCACCGGACGATACGGGCCGGCCTTGCATTCGAACATCACACTGTCTGCTTCGAGTACGACCAGACCGTGATAAACACCGGCCGGCAGGTCGATCCCCAGCGTATCGCCGCCGCACTCCAGGATTCGCTTGGCAATCACCTGGCCCGCGTCGTCGAAAAGCAGCACACCCAGACGGCCCTTGAGGACCAACAGGGTTTCAGCCTTGTCATCGCTCAAATGCCGATGTGGCGGAACGTACGTCGATGGCTGCAAGCCCACCGCCATACGGTGGCACGGCTCCTCCATCTGATGGAAGTTGTGATGCTGTCGGCCACGAGGATTGGCCGCAGCTTTCTCGGCCAGCTCGGTAAACAGTGCTTGATCGAGAAAGCTCGGCGCGGCCATGACTTACATTCCTTTGACGGCGTAGATCCCGGCGGCGTTGCGCCAGTAGCCTTTGTAGTCCATGCCGTAACCGAAGATGTAGCGGTCGATGCACGGCAGGCCGACGAAATCGGCTTTCAGGTCCGGACGAGCCTTGCGGTCGTGGTCTTTATCGATCAGTACGGCGGTGTGCACGGCGCGGGCGCCAGCATGTTTGCAGAAGTCGATGATCGCGCCCAGGGTGTGACCTTCGTCGAGGATGTCGTCGATGATCAGCACGTCACGGTCGATGAACGAGACTTCTGGCTTGGCCTTCCAGAACAGGTCGCCACCGCTGGTTTCGTTGCGATAGCGGGTAGCGTGCAGATAGGACGCTTCCAGCGGGAAATTCAGATGGGTCAGCAGTTTGCCGGAGAAAATCAGGCCGCCGTTCATCACGCAGAAGACCACCGGGTTGCTATCAGCCAGCTGATCGTTGATTTGCGCACCCACGCGGGCGATGGCCGCCTCGACTTCAGCTTCGGTGTACAGGCAGTCAGCCTCTCGCATGATTTGACGGATATGCTCGAGATCAGCGGACATGGTGCTCTCCAAGGGGGTGGCGGATTCGGAAAAGCGAGCAAAGGTACGCATCCAGCCGGGTCAGATCAAGCGTTTCTGGACTAACGTACTGTATGTCTATAGGACAACACCCTCGGATAGATTAATCTAGGCCGGTTTTTTTGCCCGCCGCCGGAGCCTTTCCCCATGCCCATCCGTGAGATCCGCCATCCGCTGATCCGACACAAACTTGGCCTTATGCGCCGCGCCGACATTAGCACGAAGAATTTCCGCGAGCTCGCTCAGGAAGTCGGTGCCCTGCTGACCTACGAGGCGACCAAAGACCTGCCCCTTGAAACCTACGATATCGAAGGCTGGTGCGGCACCGTCTCGGTCGAGAAGATCGCCGGCAAGAAAATTACCGTGGTGCCGATCCTGCGCGCCGGCATCGGCATGCTTGAAGGCGTGCTCAGCCTGATCCCGGGCGCCAAAGTCAGCGCCGTGGGCGTGGCCCGCAATGAGGAAACCCTCGAAGCGCACACCTATCTGGAAAAACTGGTTCCGGAAATCGACGAACGCCTGGCAATGATCATCGACCCGATGCTCGCCACCGGAGGTTCGATGGTCGCCACCATCGACCTGCTGAAAAAGGCCGGTTGCAAGGACATCCGCGCGATGGTCCTGGTAGCCGCTCCTGAAGGCATCGCCGCGGTAGAGAAGGCTCACCCGGACGTGACCATCTACACCGCGTCCATTGATCAAAAACTGAACGAACACGGCTACATCATCCCGGGTCTGGGCGATGCCGGCGACAAGATCTTCGGCACCAAGCAGAAGGACGCGTGAGCATGCGGGATGAGTTCAACGACCCGCTCTGGCGCACAGTGCTGTCTGGTGCGCAGATGCTGTTCGTGGCGTTTGGCGCGTTGGTGTTGATGCCGCTGATTACCGGCCTCGACCCGAATGTCGCGCTTTTCACGGCGGGCCTCGGGACTCTGCTGTTCCAGGTGGTCACCGGGCGGCAAGTGCCGGTGTTCCTGGCGTCGAGCTTTGCCTTTATCACCCCGATCATTCTCGCCAAGGGCCAGTTCGGCCTCGCGGCGACCATGGGCGGGGTGATGGCGGCCGGTTTCGTTTATACCTTTCTCGGCGTGGCCGTGAAGATCAAGGGCACCGGTTTTATCGACCGCTTGCTGCCACCGGTAGTGATTGGCCCGGTGATCATTTCGATCGGCCTGGCGATGGCGCCGATTGCCGCAAACATGGCGATGGGCAAGGCCGGTGATGGTTCCGAGCTGATTCATTACCAGACCGCCATGATGATCTCCATGCCAGCGCTGCTGACGACCCTGATCGTAGCGGTGTTCGGCAAAGGCATCTTCCGCCTGGTGCCGATCATCTCCGGCGTACTGGTCGGGTTTGCCATGGCGTTCTTCTTCGGTGTCGTCGACACCGCGAAGATCGCTGCCGCGCCGTGGTTTGCGTTGCCGCACTTCACCGCTCCGGAATTCAACTGGCAGGCGATTCTGTTCATCGTCCCGGTGGCGCTGGCCCCGGCCATCGAGCATATCGGCGGCGTGATTGCAGTCGGCAGCGTGACCGGACGTGATTACCTGAAGAAGCCCGGCCTGCACCGCACGCTGTTTGGCGATGGCATCGCAACCACTGCCGCCGGCCTGCTCGGCGGCCCACCTAACACCACGTACGCTGAAGTGACGGGCGCGGTGATGCTGACCAAGAACTACAACCCGAAAATCATGACCTGGGCAGCGATCTTTGCCATCAGCCTGGCGTTTATCGGCAAGTTCGGCGCACTGCTGCAAAGCATCCCGGTGCCCGTCATGGGCGGGATTCTTTGCCTGTTGTTCGGGTCGATTGCTGCGGTGGGCATGAATACCATGATCCGCCACAAGATCGATTTGGCTGAAGCGCGCAACCTGGTGATTGTCTCGGTCACGCTGGTGTTCGGGATTGGCGGCATGCTGGTCGGCACCGGTACCGGCGCGCAGGACTTCGGCCTCAAGGGCATCGCGCTGTGCGCTGTCGTGGCGATCGCGCTGAACCTGATTCTGCCGGGCAATGACAGCTGGAAGCACAAGAAAGCGGATGAGCCGTTGCTTTAACGGCTTACACAGCCCCCTGTGGCGAGGGAGCTTGCTCCCGCTGGGTCGCGAAGCGACCCTAAAACCTGCAACCGCATATCTTCAGACATATCGCGTTTGCCGAATTTACGACTGCTTCGCAGCCGAGCGGGAGCAAGCTCCCTCGCCACATTACCGCTCGCCTACAACGCCAGCGGCGCTCTTTCACACAAGATGTTCAACGCCTGCGCCCACTGCGGGTCATCGTTGAGACACGGCACCAGCACCAACTCCTCGCCGCCCGCCTCGCGGAACTGCTCGAGCCCACGGTCACCGATCTCTTCCAGGGTTTCGATGCAGTCGGCCACAAACGCCGGGCACATCACCAGAATCTTCTTCACACCTTGCTTGGCCAACGCGTCAAGACGCGCTTCGGTATAGGGTTCGATCCATTTGGCGCGACCCAGCCGTGACTGGAACGACACCGACCATTTGCCGTCCGGCAAGCCCAAGCGCTCGGCAAATGCTGCCGCGGTACGCAGGCACTGACCGCGATAACAGGTTGCAACCACTTCCGGCGGCGCGCCGGCACAGCAATCACCGTCGCCCTCAAAGCTATGGCCCGGGTTGAGCTTCTTCAGGTGCCGCTCCGGCAAACCATGGAAGCTCAGCAGCAGATGATCGTAATCCTGCTCCAGGTACGGCCTGGCACTGGCCACCAGCGCATCGAGGTATTCCGGTTGATCGTAGAACGGCTGGAGAATCGAGAACTGCACATTCAGTTTTTTCTCGCGCACCACCCGCTTGGCCTCTTCAATCACCGTGGTCACGGTGCTGTCGGCGAACTGCGGATAAAGCGGTGCGAGGGTGACTTTTTTGATCCCTTGAGCAGCCATGCGGGTCAACACCGACTCAATCGACGGCTCGCCGTAACGCATGGCCAACTCGACCGGCCCTTGGGTCCACTGCGCGGTCATCGCTTGCTGCAAACGGCGACTGAGCACCACCAGCGGCGAACCTTCGTCCCACCAGATCGAGGCATAGGCGTGAGCCGATTGCTCAGGGCGCTTGATCAGAATCAGTGAGACCAGCAAACGTCGCACCGGCCATGGCAGGTCAATGACGTAAGGGTCCATCAGAAATTGATTGAGGTAGCTGCGCACGTCCGCCACCTGTGTGGAAGCGGGCGAACCCAAATTGACCAGGAGCAACGCGTGATCGGTCATGCAACGTCCTATTTCAAAGGCGGCTGGACACGTCGTCCAGGGCCGCACGCAAATCAGTGAAGCGGAATGTGAAACCCGCCGCCAGCAGGCGCGCCGGTGTTGCCCGCTGACCACCCAGCAGCAACAGTGACAACTCGCCAAGACCGACCTTCAGCACAAATGACGGCATCGGCATGAACGCCGGCCGGTGCAAAATGCTGGCGAGGGTCTTGGCGAACTCGCGATTGCGCACCGGTTTTGGCGCGCACGCATTATAAGGACCGCTGGCGTCTTTCTGATGCAAAAGAAAATCAATCAGGGCGATTTGATCGTCGATGTGAATCCACGGCATCCACTGCCGACCATTACCGATCGGCCCGCCCAGCCCCAATTTGAACGGCAATAACAGCCGCGACAAAAAGCCGCCCTCCGCCGACAGCACCAACCCGGTACGCACCAGCACTACCCGAATCCCCAGCGTCTCGGCGCGCTGTGCGGTCTCCTCCCAGGCAATGCACAACTGGCTGGCGAAGTCTTCGCTGACCGGCGGCGATTTCTCGGTCAGCTCACGCTCACCGCCATCGCCGTACCAGCCGACTGCGGAGCCCGAAATCAACAACTGCGGTTTCTGCTCGAGGCTTTCAAGCCAGGCCAACAGGGTTTCGGTAAGCCTGATTCGACTGTTCCAGAGCAGCGCCTTGCGTCGATGAGTCCACAAGCGATCAGCAATCGGTGCCCCCGCGAGATTGATCACCGCATCCACCGGACGTTGGCCAATGTCTTCCAGACGCCTGACGCCACGTACCTGCGTGCCGCACAATTTGGCGACTTGTTCAGGCCTGCGACTCCACACCGTCAGGCTATGGCCCTGGCTCAACCAGTGTCGGCAGAGTTGACGTCCTATCAAACCAGTACCGCCGGTCAGCAATATGTGCATGACATCTTCCTCGCGTGGCGTTTTACCCTGATCACTAGTCTATTTTTATAAGCAGGGATGTTTCGGATCTGGCAGGTTCTGTGTTTAACAATAGGCCAACCTGCCAGAACGAGAACGCTGAAAGTTATACCAGAAAACATTGTTGTATAGGTTTAACCTGCAGCGTAGCCTGTACAGAAAGGTAAACGAGGCCTCTATGACTGTACCCATCGCAATCATCGGCACCGGCATCGCCGGACTCTCGGCAGCCCAAGCCTTGCAAGAGGCCGGGTACGTCGTTCAATTGTTCGATAAAAGCCGTGGCAGCGGCGGTCGCATGTCGAGCAAACGCAGCGACGCCGGCGCACTGGACATGGGCGCACAATATTTCACCGCCCGTGATCGCCGCTTTGTCATTGAAGTCCAGCGCTGGCAAGCCAATGGCTGGGTCGCCGAATGGACGCCGCAGCTCTACCACTATCAGGGTGGCCAGCTCAGCCCATCACCGGATGAACAGACCCGCTGGGTCGGCACCCCACGCATGAGCGCCATCACCCGCGCGCTGATCGGCGATACGGAAGCGCATTTCGCTTGCCGGATTACCGAGGTCTATCGTGGCGAAGAACATTGGCATTTGCAGGATGCCGAAGGCTTCACCCACGGCCCCTTCAGCCATGTCGTCATCGCTACGCCTGCGCCGCAAGCCACTGCCCTGCTGGCCTCCGCGCCGAAACTCGCCGGGGTCGCCGCCGGGGTAAAAATGGACCCGACCTGGGCCATTGCGCTGGCCTTCGACACGCCGCTGGATACGCCGATGGAAGGCTGCTTTGTACAGGACAGCCCACTCGACTGGCTGGCGCGTAACCGTAGCAAACCGGGGCGCGACACTACCCTCGACACCTGGGTATTGCACGCCAACAGCAACTGGAGCCGACAACATATCGACCTGTCTAAAGAGGCAGTGATCGAGCAACTGCACGGCGCCTTCGCCGAGTTGCTGCACGATTCCATGCCTGCGCCGGTCTTCAGCCTTGCCCATCGCTGGCTCTACGCCCGTCCGTCCAGCAGCCATGAATGGGGCGTATTGGCCGATGCCGACCTGGGCTTGTACGTGTGTGGCGACTGGTGCCTGTCAGGGCGGGTCGAAGGCGCCTGGATGAGCGGCCAGGAAGCAGCTCGCCGCCTGCACGCACACTTGCAGTGAAACGCGTCAACCCGCGCAGACATTGCACGATGAATCCCACAGGAAGAGGGAGCCGGTAAAACTTGTACAAACAATTTGACTTGTACACCCTTGGATCTATGATCAAACCGTGTTGTACAGCGCGAACAGCCTGTACAGGTATAGATCCGAGGTGCCTCCATGCCCAGCGACTCAGCAAGCAAACCGAAAATCGCTGTCAGTGCCTGCCTGATGGGCGCCGAGGTACGTTACAACGGCGGGCATAAAGCCTCTCCGCTGTGCAGTCGAACCCTCACGGATTATTTCGAGTTCATTGCAGTGTGCCCGGAGGTCGCCATCGGCCTGGGGGTTCCCCGCGAACCGATTCGACTGGTCGGCAATCCGCAGCAACCTCGCGCCGTCGGTACGGTTCACCACGAACTGGATGTCAGTCAGGCGCTGACGAACTACGGCCAGCAAATGGCCGGCGCGCTGGGCGATATTTGCGGCTATATCTTCATGCAAAAATCACCGTCCTGTGGCCTGGAGCGAGTCAAGGTTTACCACGCCAACGGCAGCCCGCACGACGGCGGTGCACGCGGCATCTACGCTCAAGCGTTTTGTGCCCGACACCCGGACCTGCCGGTGGAAGAAGACGGTCGACTGAACGATCCCGTACTACGCGAGAATTTCCTGACCCGGGTATTTGCCTACTCAGTCTGGCAGGAGCTCCTGCAAAACGGCTTGAGCCGCAATGGCCTGACCGACTTTCACGCACGCTACAAATACCTGTTGATGGCCCATAACCCACTGCAATACCAAGCCTTGGGCAAGCTCCTGGGTGATATGGGCCAGACCGATCCCGATGAACTCGGCCCGCGCTATTTCAGCGAGCTGATGGCGGCACTGAAAAAATGTGCCACCCGCGGCACCCACACCAATGTGCTGCAACACCTCAGCGGCTATCTCAAACAGGTCATCAGCGCCGAAGACAAACAGGAAGTGCAGCATGTGATCGGTCAGTACCGCCACGGCATCGTGCCCTTGGTGGTACCGCTGACATTGCTCAAGCATCACTTGCGCCATCATCCCGATCCGTACGTTATGCAGCAGGCGTACCTGCAACCGCACCCGGAAAATCTCAGCTTGCGAAATGCGATTTAAATGAAAACCGAACCTGACATTCATCCCCATGACGACAGCCCAGGCACCGGCGATCAACAGCCCCCGGAGAACGATTGGCTGCCGATTCGCGAAGTTGCACGAATCACCGGCGTCAATGCCGTTACCCTGCGTGCCTGGGAACGTCGCTATGGCCTGATCGTGCCGCTGCGTACGTCCAAGGGACACCGACTGTTCTCGGTCGAACATGTGCAGCGGATCCATGACATTCTCACCTGGCTCAATCGCGGCGTGGCCGTCAGCCAGATCAAACAGCTGCTGGATACGCCAGCAGCATTGCGTGAGCCGGTCACAAATGACTGGCACGTCCTGCGCCTCAAGCTGATGCAGGCGATCGGACAACTCGCTGAGCGCCAGCTCGATGAGACGCTCAATCAGGCCATGTCGTTGTATCCACCGCGCACCTTGTGCGAGCAACTGCTGATGCCGCTGCTGGCCGAACTCGAGCAGCGCTGGCAAGGTCAGTTTGGCGCGCAGATGGAGCGGGCGTTCTTTTATTCCTGGTTGCGCAGCAAGTTCGGTGCGAGGGTCTACCACAACAACCGTCAGTTGCGCGGCGCGCCGTTGCTGCTGATCAATCACTCCGACTTACCCCTGGAGCCGCATCTGTGGCTCATCGCCTGGCTGATCAGCAGCGCCGATTGCCCCGTGGAAGTGTTCGACTGGCCGTTGCCAGCCGGCGAATTGGCACTGGCGGTCGAGCATCTGCAAGCGCGTGGCGTGCTGCTGTATTCCAGTAAAACAATCGATCTCAAACATTTATTGAAACTTCTGACCAATGTCGACGGCCCAAAACTCATGGCCGGCCCTGCGGTGTGCATCCACCACGCCGAGTTGTCCGCCAAAACCTCTGAAATAGCCGATTTATTTCTGGCCGAAGATCCGTTGTCGGCCCATCAGGCACTGGTTCAGCGTGGGCTCATTTAAATGCTTGTAGGCAAAACTTCCCTGCAATTGATCTGGCTGCGCAGCGACTTGCGTCTGCATGACAACACTGCCCTCTCGGCCGCCGCAGCTCGTGGTCCATGCGTGGCGGTGTATTTGTTGAGCCCGCAGCAATGGCATGCCCACGATGATGCACCGTGCAAAGTGGATTTCTGGCTGCGTAACCTGCGCGAGTTGAGCCACGCCCTCGGCGAGCTGAACATTCCCTTGCTGATCCGTACTGCCGCACGCTGGGATGATGCGCCGCAGGTGCTTGGCCAGTTATGCACAGAGCTGAACGTCGAGGCGGTTCACGTCAACGAGGAATACGGCGTGAATGAAAGTCGCCGTGATGCAGCCGTCAGCAAGACTCTCGACGCTGCGGGCATTGGCTTTTACAGCTACCTCGATCAATTGCTGCTCAAGCCCGGCAGCGTGCTGACCAAAACCGGTACGTACTTCCAGGTCTTCAGCCAATTCCGCAAAGCTTGCTACACCCGCCTGCAGGTTGCATTACCGCGCCTGATTGCCGCCCCCGGGGTTCAGATGCCAACGGCCATCAACCGTGACCCGATTCCATTGCAGGTCGAGGGCTTCGACACACCAAGCGAACATCTGCGCGTGCTCTGGCCCGCCGGTGAAGGTGAAGCTCATCGGCGTCTGGAGCAGTTCGCCCAAGGGCAGATTGATGACTACAAGGAGCAACGCGACTTCCCGGCAAAACCCGGTACCAGCCAGTTGTCCGCGTACCTCGCAGCCGGGGTGATTTCGCCACGCCAGTGCCTGCACGCCGCCGTGCAAAGCAATCAAGGCGAGTTCGAAAGCGGCAGCGTCGGCGTCATCACCTGGATCAACGAACTGCTCTGGCGCGAGTTTTACAAACACATTCTGGTGGGCTATCCACGGGTCTCCCGGCACCGCGCCTTTCGCCCGGAAACCGAAGCCCTTGCCTGGCGCGATGCTCCGGATGAGCTGGCGGCCTGGAAAGAGGCGCGCACCGGGCTGCCGATCATCGATGCTGCCATGCGCCAACTGCTGGAAACCGGCTGGATGCACAACCGTCTGCGGATGCTGGTGGCGATGTTCCTGACAAAAAACCTGCTGATCGACTGGCGCGAAGGTGAGCGTTTTTTCATGCGCCATTTGATTGATGGCGATCTGGCCGCGAACAACGGCGGCTGGCAGTGGAGCGCTTCCACCGGCACCGATTCGGCGCCCTGGTTCCGGATTTTCAACCCGCTGAGCCAGTCGGAAAAATTCGACGCTGAAGGTCTGTTCATCAAGCACTGGCTGCCGGAACTGGCGGGGCTGAACAACAAATCGATCCACAACCCGGCGGCCATGGGCGGACTGTTTGGCGTGGCCGACTATCCACTGCCAATCGTCAATCTGGGCCAGTCACGCGAACGCGCACTGGCGGCATTCAAACATTTGCCTTCGCGTCTGGATCTCGGAGCGAGACATGACTGAAAAGGAGAGTGGATTGAGTCATACAACGCCACGACGGTATTGGCTGACGGGAGCCGGCAACGGCATTGGTGCTGCACTGGCCGAGGAACTGTTGAAGTCCGGCATGCACCTGGCGGTCAGTGCTCGCACGATTGCACCATTGAAAGTCCTGGCCCAGCGCTATCCGGGACAAGTGCTGGTGGTGGCGGGCAATCTGACCAGCAGTCAGACCGTGCGCGAGATTGGCGAACGGATCCAACAGGAGTGGGGCTCGCTGGACACCGTGATTATCAATGCCGGCACCTGTGAATATGTTGACACCCAGCAGTTCGACACCTCGATCATCGAACATGTGGTGCGCACCAACCTGCTCGCCAGCAGCTATTGCATCGACGCCGCCCTGCCGCTGCTGCGCGCTGGTATCACTCCCCATCTGGTGGGTATCGCCAGCTCAGTGACTGATCTGGCCCTGCCTCGGACCGAAGCCTATGGCGCCTCGAAAGCCGGGCTGCGGTATCTGTTTGAGTCCCTGCGCATCGACCCCGCCTCGGAAGGTGTTGAAATCACCCTGGTTAGCCCCGGCTCCGTCGCCCCCCTGCCGAGCGGGAACAACGACTATCCGATGCCACAAATCTGGTCGGCCGACAACGCCGCACGCCACGTCGTCGAAACCCTCAAGCAGCGCCCGCAGGAAATCCCCCTCCTGGCCCTGTCGATGGTTGCACTCTGGCCTTTGTCGAAAATGTCCAACCGCGCAAAATTAGTGATCGGCAAACGCATGGTCAGGCGCGCGCCGCCAAGCATCGATACGCCGCAAACGGATCATGACCAACGCCTGTCGACAACCCCATCCGGTTGAGCGTCCGTCAGGCCTTTCACACAGCTACGGCGCGCTGCCTTACACTGCGCACCTATGAACACGATCCCCATCAAGACCATCGCCGAACCAGCGGTCACCTGCTCGACCTGCGCAGCCTGCTGTTGCCAGCTCGAAGTCATGCTGATCACCGACACTGGCGTGCCCGAACGTTTTATCGACACCGACGATTGGGGCGGGGAAGTCATGCTGCGCCTGGATGACGGCTGGTGTGCCGCGCTGGATCGCGACAGCATGATGTGCACCATTTACGAAAAGCGCCCGCTGATCTGCCGGGAGTTCGAGATGGGCGCACCGGAGTGCATCGACGAGCGCCAGGGGATTGCGACGGTGTATCGCTGATCCTGATTTGCACAGCCCCCTCACCACAATTACCCACCATGCGTCGGCACATTACAGCGGCATCGTGTAATGCAACGTGTAACTTTCTATACCGTCATTGGTGACGTTGATATGGGCGTTGGAGTAATGCGTCGCGCGAATCCCGATTTCATGCCCGCCAGCAAACCGCAGGCCGAACCCCAATCGATCCTCAAATTGAAAAGCCTCGCCCAACCGGCGATCGTCCACTTCGTCGTGAGCGAATACCGCAACGCCGATGCCGGCCTCCAGATAAGGTTTGACGGTTTGCCCGGAAAACTCATAAACGAACACCGGAGAGAATGACAGGCTGTGATTGCTTACAGTCTTGTCACCATTCCAATAGGTGTACGCACCGCTCCAGTAGCCCGTCACGCGCCCGACATCAGTCTGCCACCAGCTTTTATCCCAATCCCATTGCAGGCCCAGGCGATAAGTCTGGGTCGAACCGCTGGTCTGGCCAACCGCAAACTCGACGCCAGCTGCTTGTGCGGTAAAACTGTGCCCCAACAACACGACCGCGATCGCGGCTAAACAGAACAGTCGTTTCATGAGAAACATCCTTTTCCGAACGATTATGTTTGTTTTTTGGGGCTCAACAGACGTGCTATGAAGATCCACGCCTCAATAGAAATGCATCCAATTGAAGCGCTCCCCAAAACGACTTTCTACAGACTGAAGCTTTGCACAACCCCGGCGTTATGCCAGAGCAGCGGCAGGATATTTCTCAAGTGCTCGGGGCTGGCACTGGTCCAGAACTGCGCGTCGCGAGGTGGCCCTACTGCGAGCAACTCACGCTCGGCCAGCAGGCGCTGGGTTTGCCGGGCAACCGCCGCGCCAGTGTCGATCAGGCTGATGTCGGCGGGGAGCATCTGCTTGAGCAATGGCTTGAGGAAAGGATAGTGCGTGCAACCGAGAATAATCGTGTCACACCCGCCCGCCAGCAGAGGTTCGAGATAACCGGCCAGTAACTGGCACAGCTCCTGGCTGTGCAGGTCACCGGCTTCGATCAGCTCCACCAACCCTGGGCACGGCTGAGTGATGACCCGTACATCGGTGGCAAAACGGTCGAGTAAGGCCGCGAACTTGGCGCTCTGCAACGTCCCGGTAGTGGCGAGCACACCGACCACACCACTGCGAGTGGCCGCGGCAGCTGGCTTGACCGCAGGCTCCATGCCGATGATGGGCCAGTCCGGGTAGTCGCGACGCAAATCCGCGACACCGGCCACGGTTGCCGTGTTGCAGGCCACGACCAAGGCCTTGGCACCTTGCCGGACAAAAAACTCCGCGACTACGCTGCAACGCTGGCGAATGAACTCGGGAGATTTCTCGCCATAGGGAATGTTCCCGCAATCGCCGACATACAACAGCGATTCATTGGGCAACAATTGCTGGATCTCGGCCAGCACCGACAACCCGCCGACCCCGGAATCGAACACGCCGATGGGCGCTTCACGCATGCCTGCCCCCGCAAACACTGCAGCCTGGATCACGCTTGACCCGCAACTCGCGGAACCGCGCCCCCAAGGCATCGATTAATAATAACCGTCCCACCAACGGCTCACCGAACCCGACCAACAGTTTCAGCGCCTCAAGCGCTTGCAGGCTGCCCACCAACCCCACCAACGGACCGAGCACGCCGGCCTCGCTGCAGGTCAGTTCGGCTTCGCTGCCGTGCCCGTACAAGCAGTGGTAACACGGGCTTTCGGCGCGACGTGGGTCGAACACAGACAACTGCCCTTCCAGGCGAATCGCCGCACCGCTGACCAAGGGTTTTCGCGCCGCTACACACGCCGCGTTCACCGCTTCGCGGGTGGAAAAATTGTCGGAGCAATCGAGCACCACATCGACCGCCGACACCGCAGCGGCCAACGAGTCTTCGTCCAGCGCGGTGCGATGAGCGATCAGTTGAATCTCGGGGTTTATCGCTGTCAGACGCCGGATAGCCGAGTCGACCTTGCTCAGCCCGACGCTGTCGGTATCGTGAATGATCTGCCGTTGCAGGTTGGTCAGGTCGACCGTGTCGAAGTCCGCCAGATGCAACTCACCGACACCGGCAGCCGCCAGGTACAGCGCGACCGGCGCACCCAGCCCGCCGAGGCCGACGATCAAGACGCGGCTTTGCTTGAGTCGCAATTGGCCGTCGATGTCGACATGTTGCAACAGAATCTGCCGGCTATACCGCAACAGCTCCTGATCATTCAGCACGGTAGACGCCCCAGACTGATACGTTCATGGTCACCGAGGTCCTTGCGGCTGTGGACCTCTTCAAAACCTTGGGTCAGCAGCAAATCGCGCACGGCATCGGCCTGATCATAACCGTGCTCGAGCATCAACCAGCCGCCCGCTTCCAGGTGGCCAGGCGCCTGGGCGATGATCAAACGCAAGTCATCGAGCCCGTCGGTGCCGGCCACCAACGCACTGGCCGGCTCGAAACGCACGTCACCGACCACCAGGTGCGGGTCGGCGCAGGCGATATAAGGCGGATTACTGATGATCAGCGTGTAACGATGATCTTTCAGCGCACTGAACCAGTGACTGCTCAGCACCGTGACGTTGTTCAAGTGCAGACGCTGGCGATTGCGCTCGGCCAGGGCCACGGCCTCGAGGACCCGGTCCACTGCAGTGACTTGCCAGGCTGGACGCTCGCTGGCCAACGCCAGGGCAATCGCGCCGCTGCCGGTGCCCAGATCGAGAACCTTGGCCGGTGTTGCGGGCAACAGTTCCAGGGCAGTTTCAACCAGCAGCTCGGTGTCCGGACGCGGGATCAGCGTATGCGGCGCCACTTCCAGGTCCAGCTTCCAGAATCCCTGCTGGCCGAGAATGTAAGCCACCGGTTCGCCGGAGCGACGACGTTGCAGGTACTCGGCAAAGATCAGCGCGGCTTCGCTGGGAACGATGCGCTCCGGCCAGGTGTGCAGAAAACTGCGGGACTTGCCCAGGGCCGCGGCCAGCAGCAATTCAGCATCCAGGCGCGCGGTCGGCGAGTCAGGCAGGTCGGCTGCACGTAACAAACTGGCAATGATGGTCATTTATTCACCTATCGCTGCCAGTTGATCTGCCTGGAATTCGGCCAATAACGGCTCGATCACGGCATCGACGCCACCCGCGAGGATTTCGTCGAGGGAATACAGCGTCAGGTTGACCCGATGGTCGGTGACCCGCCCCTGGGCGAAATTGTAGGTACGGATTCGCTCGGAGCGGTCGCCCGAGCCCACCAGCAATTTGCGCTCGCTGGCGATGGCATTCGCCGCAGCGCTGGTTTGCTGGTCATTCAATTTAGCCGAGAGCCAGGACATCGCCCGCGCCCGGTTCTTGTGCTGGGACCGTTCTTCCTGGCACTCGACCACGATGCCCGACGGCAAGTGGGTAATCCGGATCGCCGAGTCGGTCTTGTTCACGTGCTGACCGCCTGCGCCGGAGGAGCGATAGGTATCGACGCGCAAATCGGCCGGGTTGATCTCGATCGCTTCCTGTTCGTCCGGCTCAGGCAACACCGCCACGGTGCAGGCCGAGGTGTGGATACGGCCCTGGGATTCGGTGGCCGGAACCCGTTGCACGCGGTGCGCGCCGGATTCGAACTTCAGCTTGCCGTAGACATTGTCGCCTTCGACCCGCGCGATAACTTCCTTGAAGCCGCCGTGTTCGCCGATGTTCTCCGACAGAATCTCGACCCGCCAGCCACGCCGTTCGGCGTAACGCGAATACATGCGGAACAGATCGCCGGAGAAGATCGCCGCTTCGTCGCCGCCAGTACCGGCACGAATTTCCAGGAACACGTTGCGCCCGTCGTTCGGGTCCTTGGGCAGCAGCATGCGTTGCAGGCTGGCTTCAAGTTCGATCAGTTGCTCTTTGGCTTCGCGGACTTCTTCGACGGCCATTTCGCGCATGTCCGGATCGCTGTCCTTGAGCAGCGCCTGGGCACCTTCGAGATCGCCCTGAACCTTGAGCAACTGTTTATAGGTGGCGACAATCGGCTCAACTTCCGCGTATTCCTTGGAATACGTGCGGAATTTGTTCTGATCGGAAATGACTTCGCCATCGCCAAGCAAGGCGGTCAGTTCCTCGAAACGGTCCTGGAGGATGTCCAGCTTATTGAGCAGTGACGCTTTCATTGCGGTTTTTTATCCGAAGAGCTATCCGAGTTGCCCTCACCGAGGGCAAAGAGTTCCTGGGCCATGGCCAGCGCATCAAGGCGGCCTTCGGCGGTAAGCTTTTTCAACTGCACGCTGGGGGCATGCAACAGTTTGTTGGTCAGGCCACGAGCCAGTTGCACCAGCACGTCTTCAGCGCTGCTGCCGTTGGCAAGCAGACGCTGGGCCTTTTGCAATTCTTCATCGCGCAGGCGTTCGCTCTGTTGACGATAGGCCTTGAGCACATCCACCGCCGCCAGTTCACGCAGACGAACCATGAAGTCATCGGCGCCGATGGAAACCATCTCTTCCGCCGCCTGGGCAGCACCCTGACGGCTCTTGAGGTTTTCAGCGACCACTTCGTGGAGATCGTCGACGCTATAGAGGTAAACGTCGTCCAACTCGCCGACTTCCGGTTCGATATCCCGTGGTACAGCGATATCAACCATGAAGATCGGTTTATGTTTGCGCAGTTTCAAGGCACTTTCTACCGCGCCTTTGCCAAGAATCGGCAACTGGCTGGCGGTTGAGCTGATGACGATATCACTGCGCACCAGTTCTGCCGGGATGTCCGAGAGTAGCACCGCGTGGGCGCCAAACTGCTCAGCCAGGATGCTCGCGCGCTCCAGGGTCCGGTTGGCGACCACGATCCGCTTCACGCCCAGCTCATGCAAATGGCGGGCGACCAGGGTAATGGTCTCGCCAGCGCCGATCAGCAATGCCTGGCTGCGCTGCAGATCACTGAAAATCTGTTTCGCCAGGCTGACCGCGGCAAACGCCACGGACACCGGGTTTTCACCGATGGCGGTGTCGGTTCGCACCTGCTTCGCCGCATTGAACGTGGCCTGGAACAAACGCCCAAGCAGCGGACCAATGGTGCCGGCCTCGCGGGCCACGGCGTAGGCCGATTTCATCTGGCCGAGAATCTGTGGTTCGCCCAACACCAGCGAATCGAGCCCGGAGGCGACACGCATCATGTGACGAACTGCCGCATCATCTTCGTGCACATAAGCGCTGGCACGCAGCTCTTCGAGGCTCAAATGGTGATAATCGGCCAACCAGCGCAACACGGTATCGGCAGAAAGCTGATCCTGTTCTATATAGAGTTCACTGCGATTGCAGGTGGAGAGGATCGCAGCTTCGCGGCTGTCGGTGAGTCGGCAGAGCTGCTGCAAGGCCTCAACCAGCTGTTCCGGGGTAAAAGCCACGCGCTCGCGGACGTCTACGGAAGCAGTCTTGTGGTTAATACCGAGTGCAAGGAAGGCCATTCAAGATCGCTGATGATGTCGAGAAGCCGACAATTGTCCTACTTCGCCTGACTCAGAACAACCATTGCCGACTATTGTCCCGATACCTTGCCTCTATACAGGGGCTCGAACACCTGAACAGGGATTGAGTTCAACGGCAAATTGACAGGCCGGTTATGTTTGGTCGAAGGCTTGTGTCATGATGATCCGACCGCAGGTTAGTCGTCCTCTTCCCCTATGAATAGATCTTCCGCGTTGCTCCTCGCTTTTGTCTTCCTCAGCGGCTGCCAGGCCTTGGCACCCGTTTCGCCGAGCGGTACGCCGCCGGTCGAAGGCAGCACGAAGGCCCCTGAAAAGCCCAAGGTTTACAGCTCGTTCAGCGAAGACACGATCTTCAGCCTGCTGAGCGCGGAACTGGCTGGCCAACGCAATCGTTTCGACATTGCCCTGGACAACTACGTGACCCAGGCCGTCAACACCCAGGACCCGGGCATCTCCGAGCGAGCCTTTCGCATCGCCGAATACCTTGGCGCCGATCAGGCAGCGCTTGATAGCTCGCTGATCTGGGCGAAAAACGCGCCGAACGACCTCGAAGCACAGCGCGCCGCCGCCGTGCAGCTGGCCCGCGCCGGGCGTTATGACGACTCCATGGCCTATATGGAGAAGGTTCTGCTGGGCAAGGGCGATACTCACTTCGACTTCCTCGCCCTGTCTGCAGCCGATACCGATCAGGACACCCGCAACGGCCTGATGAAGAGTTTTGACCGTTTGCTGCTGCGCCATCCGAAAAACAGCCAACTGATTTTCGGAAAGGCCCTGTTGCTGCAACAGGACGGTGACACCAAGGGCGCACTGGCGCTGCTTGAGAAAAATCCTCCGCAAGACGGTGAAATCGCCCCGATTCTGTTGCGCGCGCGCCTGCTGCAAAGCCTTAACCGTGGCAAAGAAGCGCTGCCGCTGCTGGAAAAAAGCATCCGCAAATACCCGGACGACAAACGCTTGCGCCTGACGTATGCCCGCATGCTGGTCGAACAGGACCGCATGGACGACGCCAAAGAGCAGTTCTCAAGCCTGGTCCAGCAGTATCCGGAAGACGACGAGTTGCGCTATTCCCTGGCACTGGTTTGCCTGGAAGCCAAGGCCTGGAAGGAGGCCAAGGGTTACCTGGAAGACCTGATCGCCCGGGAAAGCCATGTCGACTCGGCCCACCTGAACCTGGGTCGCATCGCCGAAGAACGCAACGACCCGCAAGGCGCCCTGATCGAGTACGCACTGGTCGGCCCGGGCAACGACTATTTGCCGGCGCAACTGCGTCAGTCCGACATCCTGATGAACAACGGACGCACCGCCGAAGCCCAAAGCCGTTTGGCCAGAGCACGCGACGAACAACCGGATTACGCGATCCAGCTGTATCTGATCGAAGCCGAAACCCTGTCTGCCAACAAGCAGGATGATCGCGCCTGGGCCGTTCTCGATAAAGGCTTGAAGCAGTATCCGGACGATCTGAATCTGCTTTATACCCGGGCCATGCTCGCGGAAAAACGCAATGACCTGGCGCAGATGGAAAAAGACCTGCGACTGATCATCAAGCGTGATCCGGATAACGCCATGGCGCTGAATGCCCTCGGTTACACCCTGTCCGACCGCACCACGCGTTACGACGAAGCCAAGACCTTGATCGAGCACGCGCACCAGCTGAACCCGGAAGACCCGGCTGTTCTCGACAGCCTCGGCTGGGTGAATTACCGCCTGGGCAACCTCGATGTCGCCGAACGCTACTTGCGCCAGGCCCTGGAGCGTTTCCCCGATCAGGAAGTCGCGGCGCACCTGGGTGAAGTCCTGTGGGCCAACGGCAAGCAACGCGAAGCCAAACAAATCTGGGGCAAATTCCTCAAGGAACAACCCGACAGCCCAACCCTGCGCAGCACCATCAAGCGCCTGACCGGTTCCGAGACTCTTTAAAATCATGTTTTTGCGCCACATCATCGTTTTCAGCTTCATCGCCCTGCTCGCCGGTTGCGCGGGCTTTGGCGCCCGTGAATCCGTCGAGGGCCACGGCAACCCCGCGCAATGGCGCGAGCACAAACAGCAACTGACCAGCCTCGATGGCTGGCAAATCAACGGCAAGGTCGGTATCCGGGCCCCGAAAGACTCGGGCAGCGGCACCGTGTTCTGGCTGCAACGACAGGACTACTACGATATTCGTCTGTCCGGCCCGTTGGGTCGCGGTGCTGCCCGCCTGACCGGTCGTCCTGGCCAGGTCTCGCTGGAAGTGGCCAACCAGGGTCGCTTTGAGGCGCCAACGCCTGAAGCCCTGCTTGAAGAACAGCTGGGCTGGAAACTGCCGGTTTCGCATTTGGTCTGGTGGGTTCGCGGATTGCCTGCACCTGACAGCAAAAGCCGCCTGAACCTGGATGCCGACAGTCGCCTGGCCAATCTCGAGCAGGATGGCTGGCAAGTCGAGTACCTCAGCTACATCCAGCAAAACGGTTATTGGCTGCCCGAGCGGATCAAACTGCACGGCACCGACCTTGATGTCACGCTGGTGATCAAGGACTGGCAACCTCGCAAATTGGGGCAATGACATGCCTGCCACTCGCCTGACCCTGCCCTCGCCGGCAAAACTGAATTTGATGCTGCATATCCTGGGCCGCCGTGAAGACGGCTACCACGAGTTGCAGACGCTGTTTCAATTTCTCGATTACGGCGACGAAATCACCTTCGCCGTACGCGATGACGGTGTCATTCGCCTGCACACCGAGTTCGAAGGCGTCCCTCACGACAGCAACCTGATCGTCAAAGCCGCCAAAAAACTTCAGGAACAATCCGGTTGTTCACTGGGCATTGATATCTGGATCGAAAAAATCCTGCCCATGGGCGGCGGAATCGGCGGCGGCAGTTCGAATGCGGCCACCACGCTGCTGGGCCTCAATCATCTCTGGCAACTGGGCTGGGGCGAGGATCAACTGGCCACGCTGGGCCTGACGCTGGGCGCAGACGTCCCGGTTTTCGTCCGTGGGCATGCGGCTTTTGCTGAAGGCGTGGGAGAAAAGCTCACCCCTGTAGACCCGGAAGAACCGTGGTATCTCGTGCTGGTGCCGCAAGTATCTGTAAGTACAGCAGAAATTTTTTCAGATCCGCTGTTGACACGTAACTCTTCTCCCATTAAAGTGCGCCCCGTTCCCAAGGGAAACAGTCGAAATGACTGCTTACCGGTGGTAACAAGGCGTTATCCAGAGGTACGTAACGCTTTGAATTTGTTAGGTAAATTTACCGAAGCAAAACTCACCGGAACTGGAAGTTGTGTGTTTGGGGGCTTCCCAAGCAAAGCTGAAGCTGATAAAGTCTCGGCCCTTCTTACAGAGACCCTTACAGGGTTTGTAGCAAAAGGAAGCAACGTTTCGATGTTGCATCGCAAGCTGCAAAGTCTGCTCTAAAAGAACCGGGTACTGGGTACTCGTTGCAACAGATACAGGGGCGTCGCCAAGCGGTAAGGCAGCAGGTTTTGATCCTGCCATGCGTTGGTTCGAATCCAGCCGCCCCTGCCATTTTCCTATACTCATCCAGGTTACCCTCAGCCTTCAGGTACTGCGCGTGTCCAAGATGATGGTCTTTACGGGGAACGCTAACCCCGATCTGGCTCGGCGTGTCGTACGTCAGCTGCATATCCCTCTCGGTGACATTTCTGTCGGTAAGTTCTCCGACGGCGAAATCACTGCCGAGATCAATGAAAACGTCCGCGGTAAAGACGTCTTCATTATTCAGCCGACTTGCGCTCCGACCAACGATAACCTGATGGAACTCGTCGTGATGGCTGATGCCTTCCGTCGTTCCTCAGCCACTCGAATCACTGCGGTGATCCCCTACTTTGGTTATGCCCGTCAGGATCGCCGTCCGCGTTCCGCACGTGTGGCTATCAGCGCGAAAGTCGTCGCTGACATGCTTACCGTAGTCGGCATCGATCGTGTTCTCACGGTTGATTTGCATGCTGACCAGATCCAGGGCTTCTTCGATATTCCGGTAGATAACATCTACGGCTCCCCGGTACTGGTGGATGACATCGAAGATCAACGCTTCGAAAACCTGATGATCGTGTCCCCGGACATTGGCGGCGTCGTGCGTGCACGTGCTGTTGCCAAATCCCTGGGCGTGGATCTCGGGATCATCGACAAGCGCCGTGAGAAAGCCAATCACTCTGAAGTGATGCATATCATCGGTGATGTCGAAGGGCGTACCTGTATTCTGGTTGACGACATGGTCGATACCGCCGGCACTCTGTGCCACGCGGCTAAAGCCTTGAAAGAGCATGGCGCTGCCAAAGTCTTTGCCTACTGCACACACCCTGTGCTGTCGGGTCGGGCCATCGAAAACATTGAAAATTCCGTGCTGGACGAGCTGGTGGTGACTAACACCATCCCGCTGTCCGCTGCAGCACAAGCCTGTGCACGTATCCGCCAACTGGATATCGCACCGGTAGTTGCCGAAGCAGTTCGCCGCATCAGCAACGAAGAATCGATCAGCGCGATGTTCCGCTAAGGGCCCTGCCCTTCGGATACATCTCGATGACGAAAAGCGCCCCGCCCCGGCATAACCTGTCGGGGCGGGGCTTTTTTGCCCATATCGCCTTTAGCGCTGGTCGCAAACGCTGGGGCGAATGTGGTTATTTTGGAGATACAACATGAACGATTTTACTCTGAATGCTGAAGTGCGTTCCGACCTGGGGAAAGGTGCGAGCCGCCGCCTGCGTCGTCTCGCAAGCCTGGTTCCAGCTGTAGTTTACGGTGGCGAAAAAGCCCCTGAATCCATCAGCATGCTGGCCAAAGAAGTTGCCAAACTGCTCGAAAACGAAGCGGCTTACAGCCACATCATCGAGCTGAATGTTGGCGGCACCAAGCAAAACGTAATCATCAAGGCTCTGCAGCGTCACCCGGCCAAAGGCCACGTGATGCACGCTGACTTCGTACGCGTTGTTGCTGGTCAGAAACTGTCCGCTCACGTTCCTGTGCACTTCGTCAACGAAGCTGCTGCAGTGAAAAAAGGCGGCGAAATTTCGCACGTTGTTGCTGAAGTTGAAGTTTCCTGCCTGCCAAAAGACCTGCCTGAATTCATCGAAGTCGACCTGGCTAACGCCGAAATCGGTTCGATCATTCACCTGTCCGACCTCAAGGCCCCTAAAGGCGTTGAATTTGTTGCTCTGGCTCACGGTAACGACCTGGCTGTTGCCAACGTTCACGCTCCACGTGTTGCTCCAGAAGCTGCAGAAGGCGCTGCAGAGTAATTCACTCTGTACGCTGGAGTGACCCAGTAACATCGCGGACTGGAACGTAGCGAGAAAGCGGGCGGGAACGCGAAGTTTACATAATGGTAAATGAGCATTTTTCGTCCACTTTCGCCGCACACCCCCATTGCAGCGATGTTATCCACCACTCCAAAGAAGGGCCCCTGATGTGACTGCCATAAAACTGATCGTTGGCCTGGGAAATCCAGGCGCCGAATACGAACAGACCCGGCATAACGCAGGGGCCTTTTTTGTTGAGCGCATCGCGCAAGCACAAGGCGTCAACCTTGTGGCCGATCGCAAATATTTCGGCCTGACCGGGCGCTTCTCGTATCAGGGTCAGGATGTTCGTCTGTTGATTCCCACCACCTACATGAACCGTAGCGGCCAGGCCGTGGCGGCTCTTGCCGGTTTCTTCCGGATCAAACCGGAAGAAATACTGGTGGCGCATGACGAACTCGACTTGCCACCCGGCGTTGCCAAGCTCAAGCAGGGCGGCGGGCATGGCGGTCACAACGGGTTGCGCGACATCATCGCGCAACTGGGCAATCAAAATACCTTTTACCGCTTGCGGCTCGGCATTGGCCACCCAGGCGTTGCCAGTATGGTTTCAAACTTTGTCCTGGGTCGTGCGCCACGCGCCGAACAGGAAAAACTCGATGCCAGCATCGACTTTGCCCTCGGCGTGCTGCCGGATATCCTCGCCGGAGAATGGAACCGCGCGATGAAAAACCTGCACAGCCAGAAGGCCTGACTCTAACTCCTAGGGGAAACACCATGGGATTCAATTGCGGCATCGTCGGCCTGCCTAACGTCGGCAAGTCCACCCTGTTCAACGCCCTGACCAAATCCGGTATCGCGGCCGAGAACTTCCCCTTCTGCACCATCGAACCGAATACCGGTATCGTGCCGATGCCGGATAAGCGTCTGGAGGCCCTGGCGGCCATCGTCAATCCAAAGCGCATCCTGCCGACCACCATGGAATTCGTCGACATCGCCGGCCTGGTTGCCGGCGCCTCGAAAGGTGAAGGTCTGGGCAACAAGTTTCTGGCCAACATCCGCGAAACCGATGCCATCGCTCACGTGGTCCGCTGCTTCGAAGACGAGAACGTGATTCACGTTTCCAACAGCGTCGACCCGAAACGCGACATCGAGATCATCGACCTCGAACTGATCTTCGCCGACCTCGATAGCTGCGAGAAGCAACTGCAGAAAGTCACCCGCAACGCCAAGGGCGGTGACAAGGACGCCGTGGTTCAGAAAGGCCTGCTGGAGCAGTTGATCGCTCACTTCACCATCGGCAAGCCTGCGCGCAGCCTGATGAAGAACATGAGCACCGATGAGAAAGCGGTGATCCGTGGCTTCCACCTGCTGACCACCAAACCGGTCATGTACATCGCCAACGTTGCCGAAGACGGCTTCGAAAACAACCCGCTACTCGACGTGGTCAAGGCCATCGCCGAAGAAGAAGGCGCAATGGTTGTGCCGGTCTGCAACAAGATCGAAGCGGAAATCGCCGAACTTGAAGACGGCGAAGAAAAAGACATGTTCCTCGAAGCCCTGGGTCTCGAAGAACCTGGCCTGAACCGCGTAATCCGCGCTGGCTACGAAATGCTGCACCTGCAGACCTATTTCACCGCCGGCGTTGAAGAAGTCCGCGCCTGGACCGTCCGCGTCGGTGCCACCGCACCACAAGCCGCTGGCGTGATCCACACCGACTTCGAGAAAGGCTTCATTCGCGCCGAAGTCATCGCCTACAACGACTTCATCCAGTACAAAGGCGAAGCCGGTGCCAAAGAAGCCGGTAAATGGCGTCTGGAAGGCAAGGATTACATCGTCAAAGACGGCGATGTGATGCACTTCCGCTTCAACGTCTAAGTTGTAGTTGGCATTGTAGGTGATTGCTTAGGGTTGCATTGCAGCTCAGAAATCTCCAGAAAGCCCCCATTACTGGGGGCTTTCGCGTTTCTATGGCATGCATGAGATTGCAGCAGCATGCACAAAAAAACGACTACACCGGTGTATACGGTTCTTGGACAGCCCTCGACTAGGTGTATACGACGGCAATTTTCCGAAAAGGGACAGTGCCTGGATGCTTACGGACGCTCACTGCCGGGCTGCCAAGCCCAAAGCCAAGCTGTACCGCATCAACGATGCTAGAGGCCTTTATCTAGAGGTGAAACCGAACGGCGTGCGCGCTTGGCGTTACCGATTCAAACTGAGTGGACAGGTCTCCTGGTTCGCTCTAGGCGACTACCCTAGTATCTCGCTGGCAAATGCTCGCGAGAAATGCGACGGGGCTCGCAGGCTAGTCAGACAGGGAATTAGCCCAGTACAGAATCGGCAATTGGAGAAAATTACGCGAGAGCTTGATGCCTCGAATACGTTCGAATCTGTCGCCTCGGAATGGCTCGCATTGAAAGACTGGGAGCCTGTGACGAAAACACGTCGCCTGGGGATGCTCAAAAGAGTTGTGTTTCCATCAATTGGAAAACTCCCCGTGCGGACTATCAAGCCAGCGCACGTTTTAGACATTCTTAACAGGACGGTTAGGCGTGGCGCACCATCCATTGCGGCGGAAGCTAAACGCACGATGTCGGCAGTATTCGAATTAGCTGTCGCAACCCTGAGAGCCGACAGTGACCCTGTTTGACCAGTAAGAAAGGCTTTGCCACCGAACAAGACACAACACAAAGCGGCACTATCCCCTGTCCAGGTTGGCAACCTGCTCAACGCTTTCGAATCACATGGAGGTCACTTTCAAACCGTCATGGCTTTCAACTCATGTGGTTGACGCTGACCCGTGCCAACGAAAGCGTGCAAGCTCAATGGCAGGAGTTCGACCTCCCAAATGCCTTATGGAAGATCCCGAAGGAGCGGATGAAAGCCAGAAGGGAGCACACGCTTCCCTTACCTCGCCAAGCAATTTCAATCCTGAAGGCGATGCACCCGATTACCGGGCATGGTACATACGTTTTTCCTAATCGGGACGATCGCCAGCGGCCGATGGCCGACGCATCCTTTCGTCAGGCGCTGAAAAAGCTTGGATGGGCGACAATCTATAGTCCACACGGTACGCGGACCACCGGAAGCACTAGGCTCAATGAAATGGGTTACAGGGCGGACGCAATTGAAGCCAAACTCGCCCATGCAGAGCCGAACGCTGTGCGCCGTGCATATAATCACGCAACGTATATGGATGAGCGGATCAAGATGATGCAGCACTGGGCCGATCAGCTGGATCAGTGGAAAACGGAGGCTTCACATGCTTAGAGTTGATAGCGAGATGGATTGCGCAGCTTTTAGACTCGCGCTGATTGGGCGTATCTTAGAGCACGTTGAGACTCAGATACTTTCTGATGATCAGCGCACCGCGCTGTTTGAAGCCTTAGAGAAACCGGGGGAAACTTTCTTTGAGCTTCAGTCCGCAGACATCCAACCAAGATTGCGATCTTTGAGAAAAGCCGCTTCGGATGCTAGGCGCCTTACTCAATCCCTAAAGCTGGTCGACGAGCTAGATGTCGAACACTTTGATCATGGCTCTGATGAGAGCATCAAGATTTCTAGTCAGATTAAATCGCACGATGCCACGGCTGATCGCCTAGAAATAGTCATTAATGAAATTTTAGAAAAATCGAAAAGCCCCCCTACCCTCGTTCACTGATTTAACTGCTAACACTACCCTGGCAATGAAATGCGTAATGCTAAATTTGTTTTCCACGAACAAATCAAAATTAGATTGAAGCACCACAATCACAATGTTCGAATACGGTAAAGATTTTTCTAAGCAGGTCGCCCATAACGACGCTGTTGGTAGGCAACTTTTTGAGCTGGCGTCGCCGCTTATTGAACCCCTCCATAGAGCGATGGCCCTCACCGTAGAATCAATTGACTTCGAGCCGGACGAAGCACTAGTTAAAGAACAGGAAGAAGAGTTTCGTTTAATGCAACTACTACCTGACTTTAAATCGCTAGAGCAGAAACCATGGCAATATCACTAGTACACAAAATCCATATAGCGTTAACGATGGATTCGGATCACGAGATATTCGCCTTACCTATCTTGGCACATGCCAATTTTACATGAAGGGGCATTACTGCTCAGGATTACGCTTCAATTGGGTAAGGCACCGCGAGCATAATGCCCCCCAGTAACGCAGCTCGAACGACACCATGAACAAAGCCCAACGTTGGATAGTGAAATGCCAAGATCCTGCGGATGGAAGCGGCGACGTTATCGTTGACTTACCACCGGACCTAGTCGCCGACCTAGCGTGCTGTTCTCGAAATTATTTTCCTCTGATGTTGGCTACACTTCCCCTGTCATCCAGCGCTCGGGGGAACGCCAATGAACGCTCAGGAAATTATTCTCAGCCCAGAATAGCAGGTCGAACTGAGCCGCCGAGTTCGTTCGGCCACGATCAGTCAGCGCGACGGTCGTCGTGCCCGAGTGATCCTGCTGGCAGCCCAAGGCTGCTCGCGAGTGGAGATCGCGCGCCTGACGGGACTATCACTGCCCACGGTCACCAGTTGGTGCCAGAGTTTCCGAACCCTGCGATTGGACGGTTTGCTCGACAAACCGGGACGCGGTCGCAAAAGCTCATTGCCCGAAGAGGCCGTACGCCGTGTTCTGGAGAGCGTCACTCGGCCACCGTTCGGAGAGCCGAGGTGGAGTTGTCGCATCATGGCGTGCTGATCTTATGGATCCAGCCAGGTGTCGCGAATGCCTTTGTGGCGTCGGTACAGGTACAGGCTCACGCGTGCAATCAACATCAGAGTGATCACGATGATCGCCGGCCACCATGAGTCGCCAAAGTATATCTCCAGAATGTTGTAGAGCAACGCGAAGGGCAGAAAAATGACTGCGTAGAGCAAAATTTCCTTGATGGTCTGAACCATGGTTATTAGCACTCGTCTTCTTCATATTTGGACACACACTTGACAATGGCTTTGCTGACCTGGAAACCCGCCTGAACTTTCACGGCTGTTTTGATCGTGTCGGCATGAGCCGCCTTGCGCACGGCCAGTTTTGCGGCTCGATTGGCCGTGTTGGCGGCCTGGCCTGACAACGCTCGGTAGGCTTTGGCCGACTTATAGACCGTTTTAGCCGAGCTGAGCATGCCTGGAGCCAATGCCCCGGCCGCAGCCGCGACACCCACATGCTTGAGATTAATATCAATGCATCTCCACTTGATATCCGTCAGTTCCCTGTCGTTATCCCAGTTATCCTTCATCTGCCCCAGAACCTGTTTGCCGGCCTGCATGCCTACTTCGATGGTGGCTCCCAGAGCTGCCCTGGCCAGAAAACCGCCGATGATCAACAGCGGCACGATCAACCCACTCGGGTCATAGGCCACCGAAGGCGCATTCAGCGCATAGGCATAGGCATTCGGCCCGCCCCGAAAACCGATCGGATCCTGGCTGGCATAACGGCCCGCTTCGGGCAGGTAGTAGCGGTGGCGGTTGTAGTACAGGCCGCTTTCCCGGTCGTGGTATTGCCCCTGGAAACGGATGGGCTGGTCGGCCGGGCCGGTTTCCTGTTTCACGGCACGCCAATCGTCATTATGTGCCTGCCAGATCGTTCGACCCTGTTCGTTGTCCAGACGCAGTGGCGTGCCGATGTGGTCGGTATGGAAGAAGCCGATGGCCGGCGCGCCCAGCACCGGATGGCATTGCTCGGGCAGTGGCTGGTCAGCGGCAGCCATCTCGCGGCGAATCATCAGCAGGTCCGCACTGTCAGGCTTGCGGTTCTGTTCGATGCGCAGCAGCGGGATGAAACTGTCGGGCTCATGCACGGTGGTGCGCAGCAGGTCGTCGAATACCTCGGCGCATTGCCGCTCGCCGTCCCAGCCAAAGCGGATCACCTGTTGCCCATCGTCTTGCCGGACCACCTTGGCGATACGCCTGGACAGACCATCATAGCGATAGCGGGCCTGGGTGATCACGCCATCGGCCCGCTGGCGGGTGGCACTCACCAGGCGGTTGGCGCCGTCGTATTCCAGGTGCAGGTGTTCTCCATCAGGAGCGTGGCGCGCCACCAGGTTGCCCCGGGCATCGAAGCGGTACTCATGACCTTCCAGGCGCTCGACACGATTGCCGCTCCACGCTCCTGGCGGCTGTGCTGCCTGGAGCGAGTCGAATTGCGAGCCTACATAGCCCGAGCGGTACAGTTCGTTGTGGGCGTACTGCCGTTGCTGGTCACCGGCCTGCTGCTGCCCGCTGTCGAGCCGGTTGCCGGCCGGGTCGTAGCGGTAGATGTTCGGCACTTCGCTGCCGTGCTGGCTGGCGTCCAGCCGGCCGCCACGGTCGTAGCGATAACGCAGGCCGGGCCTGAGGTTGTCATCGACCTGTACAAGCTGGCCCAGGGGATCATAGCGATACTCGCGTTGCCAGTCCTCGGCAGTGGCCAGGGTGATCCGACTGCGAGTCAGGCGCCCCATGGCATCGTGTTCGCGCCCCTGTTCCAGCAAGGCGTGCGGCTTGCCCTTCAGACGTGCCTCGCGCCGCTGTTCACGGTGCAGGGCGTCACGTTCAAAGGCCATCTCGGCATGGGCCGCCAGCACGCCATGCAGATGCCCCGAACCATACGTCAGCCAGGTAATCGGCGGCGCATCGCCATAGCGGCTGCTTTCGCGCACGCCCAGGGCGTCATGCTGATGGGTGACGCTGTAGACCCAGCCGTCGGCATGGATCTGGCTTTCCAGGCTCAGGTTGCCCGCCGGGTCATAGGCCAGGCGCACTTCGCAATCCGGTCCTTTGACCATGGCCAGACGGCCGTCCGGCAGCCAGCCGTAGTGTTCGCTGAATGCGTCTGCCGTAGCAGTCGCCGGCAGGTGACGGCGAATCAGCTGGCTATCGCGATTGTACTCATAGTGCGTCTCGCGGCCTTCGGCATCGATACGGGTGACCAGCTCACCGGCCAGGTTATAGCGGTAGTGCTGGCGGCGGCCATCGAAGCCGTTCTCTTCGACCAGGCGGTCCATTGTGTCGAAAGCGAAGGTGGCCTGGGCGCCGTTCTGGTTGGTGATCCTGCACAGTCGACCGGCGGCGTCGTAGCGGTAATCCAGTGCATCACCGGTGCTGTCGGTGGCCCTGACCAGGCGTCCGACCCGATCCCATTCCAGTTGCGTGCAGTGCCCATGTGTATCGGCAATATGGGTTTGTCTGCCCTGAGCGTCGTAATGGTAGGCCAGGCGGGTGCCGTCGGCCAGGGTCACTTCGATGACCTGTCCCAGCCGATTGTAGACGTAGCAGGTGGAGCGGCCTGCCGGATCGGTCTCGGCAAGTAGGCGCCCTTCGCTGTCGTATTCGTAGGAATGGGTCTGTCCGGAGCAGTCGGTGATACGGGAAGGCAGCCCCAGGCGGTTCCATTGCACCTGTTTCACCCCGCCCTTGCTGTCGCTGATCCGGGTGGCTCGGTTGGGCAAGGTGGAGTCATCGTAGTGGTAGCGAATCGTCCCGGTTGGCCCGCTCACACAAGTCAGGCTGGTGGTCTCGTTACGTTCGAAGATCCATCGCCGCCCCATGGCATCGATCAGTTCCTTGAGCAGGCCGGTTTCTTCGTCGAGGGTCTGGCGATAGTGCTTCTTGCCTGGCGATCGCTCGGCCAGCACCCGGCCCTGTCCATCGAGCTGCCGGCGTGACTCGCGGCCCAGCGGATCGCGCACGGCCACCTGGCGGCCGAACATGTCGTGCTCGAATGACGTGCGGCTGCCGTCGGGCCGGATCAGCGCTGTCCAGCGCCGTTCGCCATCCTGGCCAGAGAACTCATAACGTTCTGTGCGCCCGAGGCTGTCGACCACATCGGTGGCATCGCTGTAATAACGAAACTCCCGGACCAGGCCATCGGTTTCGATCTGCCTCAGCACCCGCCCGTCTGGCCGGTGCCCGTCCCATTCATAGCGCACCTCCAGGCCGCCCGGTTCGCTATGCGCAACCATGATGTGATTGTTCCAGGCGAACACCCGGACAACGACGCCCAGCCGGTCGCGTACGGCGATCAGGTCGCCGCTTTCATTGAATTGGTAGCGCACCAGCCAGTCGTTGCCACTGGACTGCGGATCGAAGTGCTCGGGCACAGGACCGTCCGGGTTGGCCAGGACCACACCGCAGAGGCGCACGCCATCATCGCCCGGTTGTGCCTGGCACACCTGCTGGTAGACCAGCGCATAACTTCGTCCGGCGCTGTCGCGAATACTGGTCAGGAATCCGCGTGGGCTCCAGTTGAACAGGGTCGGGTAGCCGCTGCGGCCAAAGGTCGATTGCAGGCGCCAGAGATCGTTGGCCTGGCGCGCGAAGCTCAGGTAGCTGTTGCCGTCGAGCACGACGACCACGTGTGGATTGCGTTGCAGGGCCGGTGCCACCCTGGCCCAGCGCCCGGTCCAGGCCACATGCTCCTGTCGCTCGTCTGGGGTGTCGCCCCGGCGCAGCCAGAGCTGCTCGCTGCCTGAATACCAGGTCGCGCCAGGCGCCAGTGGTGGAAAGGTGATGCGCCGGCCCTGGGCATCGATCAGCACGCAGCCGTCGGCGTTCAGCTCCAGCAACAGGCTTTCGCCCGGTAGCCACCAGCCCTGGCCAAGTCGGCTGATCCTCGGGTTGCTCGACAGGTAGCCACGGCCGAAGCTGAAGGTATCCGGCGCCGCCAGGGCGAAGTCGACCTCTTCGGGAAGCAGCTTGCAGCCCAGTATGGGGTTGACTGGCTGGCCGACGAAGGGCACGCAGGCCGAGGCTCGATCAGCCAGGCCCGAGGCCATGCTGCCGACATGCACGTTCGGGGAGCCTGTGGCAATCACATTGCCGGATACCTTTTCACCCACATGGGAAACGGGAAGGCCAGAGCCGCTCATAAAACTGTTCCTGATAGCTGTCGTTCAGCAGTTGATGTCGACATTGGGCGAAAGAATCTCGATTTCCGAAGCCGTTATGCGGAGGGTGCTCTGGCCGCACGATAGGCGAATCTCCTGGTCGGCCGTCAGCTCGATGACCTTGCTGCCCAGCTTGATGCTGTTGCCGTCCAGGCTGATACTCGAACCCTCCTCTGCGCCGCCAACGCCAATGTGGTAGGCCTCGCCCACCGAAACGGATTTCTTCTTCAGCACCTGGGTGGTCTGGCTGAGGCCGACGACGGTATTCATCATCATGCCGACGTTCAGGCTGTAGCCAAATCCGACGTTTTCCATCCGGCCCATGCCAACGTTCTGCAAGGACGCCATCAGGATGGTTTCCGACTTGTTCATGCCAATCTTCACTGTCTCGTTGCGGTCGACGGTCTTGTCGCGGTTGGCATGCACAGTGATGCTTTCGTTGTTGTCCACTGTCTCGTTGCGGTCATGCTTCACATGAACCGTCTCGTCATGGTCGATGGTCTTGCGCCGGTCATGCCCGACCCAGTGGCTTTCGTCATTCTCGACGGCAATGTCCTGGTTGCGCTCGGCATGGATGTACAGCTGCTCGGCGCCTTTCTTGTCTTCCATGCGGATTTCGTTGAAGTTGGCTGGCGTGCCGCCTTTGCTCGAACGGCTTTTCATGCCGCTCTGGGTCGCGTTGGCGGGCAGGTCGTAGGGCACCGTCTGTTCGGCGTTGTAGACCCGGCCGGTGATGATTGGCCGGTCGGGGTCGCCTTCGAGGAAGCTGACGATGACTTCCTGGCCGATTCGCGGGATCTGCATCGAGCCCCAATTCTTGCCGGCCCAGGCCTGCGACACACGAATCCAGCAGGAGCTGTTTTCGTTGGACTGGTCGTGGCGGTCCCAGTGGAAGTGCACCTTGACCCGGCCGAACTGGTCGGTCCAGATTTCCTCGCCGGCCGGTCCCACCACCACGGCAGTCTGCGGTCCCTTGACGGTGGGTCGCGCGGTATTGGCCAGCGGGCGGTAGCTCTGTTGCGCGTCGATGCAACTGAGGCTGCTTTCGAACTGCGTACCGGGCGAGGCGCCGCCGGTTTCCAGGCCTTCCTGGGCGATGTAGTAACGCGCGCCGACGATCAGGTATTCGCGATTCTGGTCCTGGCGACCGAAGCCGGTGAGGCTGAACAGATGCCCCGAGCCCAGGCCCCGGGCGTTGCCGTTGAGCTTGACCCGTTCATGCAGGCTCTGGATGGCTTCGATGCGGGTGCGCGCGTAGTGCTCGCCGTCCTGGCTCTGCACGTAGGTGCCGGGGTAGTCATACAGCGGATAGTCGCCGGCGGTGTGCGGGCGCGGCATGGCCGAGCGCACGTCGATCCGCGCGCTGGGGCGCTGGAAGTCGTAGTCGTTGAGCTCCAGGGAACCGGGTTGGACTTCCTGGGCCAGGTGCCAGCCGTTGAGGTGATCGCGCTCGCGATGCTGGCCGTCCGGCGGGTAATACGGCAGCGACTCGTAGCCCGGGGCGCTGTGGTGGGCACCGTAGGCGTCGGCCAGGACCAGCACGTGGCGATCCTTTTCGTGGCGGAAGTAGTAGTAGATACCTTCCTGTTCCATCAGCCGGCTGACGAATTCGAAGCTGCTTTCGCGGTATTGAACGCAGTATTCCCACTCGCGATAGGGCTGGCTGAGGGCGTCTTCGAAGTCGGAGAAACCCAGGTCGCGGAACACCTGCTTGATGATCTGCGGGACGCTCAGGTGCTGGAAGATCCGGCAGTCGGAAGTGCGGGTCAGCAGCCAGAGCCAGGGGCGCAGGGTCACCGAATAGCTGGCGAACTGGCCCTGGCTGACGTTCTGGCTGCAGCGCGCGACGATGCCGTGGAAGTACCGCAGGCCGCCCTGGACCTGTAGCGACAGGCTCATGGGCTTGCCCAGCAACTGGTTGAGGTCCAGGTTGCCGTCGTTGGAGGTCAGGTGCAATTCGTAGTCGAACAGCCGGCCCAGTTCCTCACCACCGCCGAAGTCCTTGAGCAACAGGACATCCGGCCCGAGGGGGCTGTTGATCTGGGCCAGGCGGGTGGCTTGTGTGAATAGCATCGGTTATCTCGTTGAACGATAGGTGAAGCGCCGTAGCCCTTGTAGGAGCGAGCTTGCTGGCGATGGCGGTGTATCTGATACACCGCGAGGCATTGATCGCCAGAAAGCCGGCTCCTACAGGGGTTATGGCGTGATCAGGTGGCGTCACTGAATTGGTAATGCAATTCGTTATTCCGCTCGCCGATCCGCACTCCCGCCAGCACCTTGCCTTCGAGCTTTGGCGTGGGACGATAGCTTGGCGATTGAGGTCGAATGGTGTAGCGGGCGATCCTGCGCCTCACCTAGGTGGGCAGCCCAGAGCAGGGCAGATATGAAAGGTCATCAAAACTGGTGGTCCATCATCAGGTCGAGAGTGGGGCGAATTATGAATGATCTGATGTTTTCAGGAAACAGGGCTTTCACCGCCGCATCTATGATGCTCTTGATGCCTTTACCTTTAGCATCCACGGCGCTTGCGACCCCGGCGTTGAGATCCAAACGGCCAGCGGCATCGATACTTCCGTTACCACTAGTGTGCTGTTCTCGAAATAGTTTCCCATCAGGCACACTCGCCTCTCGTGCGTCAGAGCACACTTACTCGCGAACAGCGGGGATGAGAGCTAGGCTGCTAACTTCACGGTAGCTGCATCGTATTGTGACTCTTCAACCGCCAAGCTGAAGAGCGCCATACACCCCCTGCTGTAGTCACCAGAAGCCCGCTCGCCAAAGCGGGCTTCTGCATTCAGGCGTTCTGCCGAGCGGCGGATTCGGCTACCGTGGGCCGTTTGGCTGCTTTGGATTCGAGCCAATGATCAATATCATGCTCGAACCACCCTACTATTCCGCCGCTTAATCGCACCGAAGGTGGGAATGAAGGGTCGTTAGCTCAAGACGCCAAAGTGTTGAAGGGTTGATGCCCCCTAGCTTTTTGCAAACGGCTTTCCGGCGAATGATCTGCATGACTACCTCTGCGCTTTATCAGTTGCATGCAGTGTCAGCAGCGGTCATTCCCAAGTCACGGAGTCTCATTTTATTATTTTCACCTCTCGAAAATCCGTGATTCGCTCTCTCGATAAAGGACGCGATACTAACCGGGCTTCTAGAGCTGCGAAGAGGGTAGCAAAAGCCAAAGTGTATACGAGGGTGACTATATTCCGCGGGATGGCGCACAGCCCCCCTTGCAGAACGGGACCTGCAGGTCAGACTTACGTTTTAACGTCTAGCGTTGTTGAAATCGAAAAAGCCGCGTTGATTCGCGGCTTTTTTGTGGGCGTTATATCGACCTGCTATGCGCGACTAGAACAGATAGCCCATGTAGATCGCGGCGCCTCCACCGGCCTGCACACCAGCGTTCATGCCGGCCATGACCACCGCCCCCTTGGCCGACTGCAGCAACTGCCGGTTGACCGTGGAGGAGGCAATGAGCGAGGTCGCCGGGTTGGAGCTCAGAACCGCCGCCAACGCCAGCAGCTTGGGATCAAGCCCGAACAACAGGGCCGTGGCCGAACCACCGACCACCAGCCCCGCCCCCACTTCGGTATACAGGCAAGGCCCGGTGATGTCGTCACTGGTCAGGTCACGACTGACCAGGGCGTCGCTGACAAACACCTTGCCAGTGCTGGGAAAAGCCTCCGCAGCACCGGCTGCCCCTACGCTCTTACCCTTGAGCTGGATATTGATCTTGCCGAAACGCGGCAGGCGCGCGCCAAATCCGACCCCCAACCCGACGCCGCCGTAGCGGTAGCTGACGTTCTCGCCCTGGGGCGAACGCAGGATGATCGAACCGCCACTGCCCGCCACCAGGGCTACGGTCAGACCGCCACCGCTGGCGGTCTGATACTGCCAGCGACTCTCATTGAGCGGGATCGGGATGTTGTAGCTCATCGTTCAAAGTCCTTTATGTGAATGAACTGCGCCGCGACCGCACTGGCGGATAACCCTTAACAGGCCGGCAAGGGTGAACAGCAGACCAATACAACCCAGTACCCCGGGAGTGGCCCACAGTGCGGCAGGGGTATCGACCACGGCGCTACTGGCCGGCTGCTCGGGCAGGTAATACACCCGCACCGGCTGATCCTGCTGATAGCCAAAAATAAAGCCGCCCTGGGGGTAGGAAATCTTTTCACCACTGCTGGTGGTGAAGGCGATTTCGGGATGCGAACCACCGGCATTCAAGTGGCTGACGATGCCATCGGCGGTCTGTGCGTGGGCGAGGAATTCGCGTCGTTCAAGCGTGAGATTGACGGCAATGCCCAACAAGCCGATACCAATCAGGGCAAAGAGCAGCCCCTGAAGCATCTTCCCGAGGCGTGACGGGGTGAGGTTAGCCATGGCTTGTCTCGGTATTCGTCCATGAAAGAAGGCAGTCAGGATAACAAGAAACCACCGGGAAGTGCTTTGTACGACGCAGCAGATAATGCCTGTTCGAGCATTGCGACGTCCTGACCGAAGCAAGGAAAGTATCGACACTCTCGGCCAACCAGGAGCAGACCGAAAGCTGGATCAATGCCGGCCATCCTTTTTAGGGTCGAGCTTGCGAGCAAGTGGGATCGGCCAGTTGCTTGGCGGGACCACTTTCGGCTGTGGATTCAACCGGTCGCGAGGACAACAATCGCCCCTTAGCTGCCGGTCGCGATGGTTCTGAATCAGGTTCGCAAGTCACCCGCCCTGATGAATTCGATGAACGCTTTCAAGGCTGGTGGCACATGGTGCCGGCTGGAGTAATAAAGAAAGAATCGGCTTGGCGGTGCTTTCCATTCCTGGAGTATTTCTCTGAGATGCCCGTTCCGGATATCGTCGCGCGCCAGTTCCTCGTAGACATAGGCAATACCAGCGCCATCTTTCGCCGCTTGGATCATCAGCGCATCGTCTTCCAGAATGAGCGGGCCTGTGACGGACAACCGTATCGGTTGACCGTCTGCTTGATATTCCCAGGCGTAAAGTTTGCCACTGGGAAAACGTCTGGCAATGCACGCATGGTCGAGCAAGTCGCGGGGTGCGTGTGCGATCCCCTTCGCGGCCAGATAGGCATCCGCAGCAACGGTCACGAACGATTGAGGTGCGCCGACAGGGACTGCGATCATGTCGCCGGCCAGGCTTTCACCAAAGCGGACTCCAGCGTCAAAGCCGTCGTTCACGATATCGGTCAATCCATCATCGGTGATCAGGTCCAACTGAATGCGTGGATACCTGGCTACGAAGGGCGCGAGCACTTGCGCAAACACAATGCGAGCCGCCGGACGCGCCACGTTGAGTCGAAGTTTGCCAGTGGGCACTTCCTGCATCGAGGTCAATTGCGCCAACGTATCGGCAACCTGCTGCAGGGTCGGGAGCAGCGTCGCCAATAGCTGCTGTCCGGCTTCGGTCGGGGTTACGCTACGAGTGGTTCGGTTGAGCAGTCGGACGCCCAGGCGCGCCTCCAACGCGCGCATCGCGTGACTCAACGCGGAAGCCGAAACGCCACGCTCGTCGGCGGCCTTGCGAAAGCTGCGATGGCGAGCAACGGCGGCAAAGGCATCGAGTTCAGATAGATCGGGGGGCTGACTCATGAATGTCGTTCAGTAGTTCAAATGCGATTACTCATCTTATCGTCGTGAGATCTCTCTCGGATACTTCTCACATCATTTGTGCAGAGGTCGCTATGCAACGGAATCGTCTTGGTTCATCGGATTTTCTTATTTCACCTATTGGCCTGGGGACATGGGCAATCGCCGGCACCGGTTGGGAGTACAGTTGGGGAGCGCAGGATGACAAGGACAGCCTGAGCGCACTTGAGTATGCCGTCGAACGCGGCGTGAACTGGATTGATACCGCTGCGGTTTATGGCTTGGGCCATGCGGAGCAATTAGTGGGGCAATTGCTGCGTCGGGTGCCGGCCTCGCGGCGTCCTTTGGTGTTCACCAAAGGCAGCTTGGTCTGGGACCCGGTCACGAAGGCGATTTCGCACTCACTGGCCCCCCAATCCTTGCTCGCCGAGATCGACGCAAGCTTGCGCCGGCTTCAAGTCGAGACTATCGATCTTTATCAGATCCACTGGCCTGCTTTTCCTGCCGACGCAAGCAGTGAAGGTATTGAAATGGCGCTTTCGGCTTTGGCTACCGCGCGCGATCAAGGAAAAATTCGCGCTATCGGTGTATCAAATTTCAATGTCGCTCAACTCAAGCGGGCACAGGCGGTGACAGAGATCGTTTCGCTCCAGCCGCCGTACTCCGCCTTGATGCGAGACATCGAGAAGGACGTCCTGCCATTCTGTGAGCGGGCCGGGATGGGTGTCCTTGCCTATTCCACGCTTCAATCGGGGCTACTTTCCGGCAGCATGACACGCGAACGCATCTTGCAACTGCCCGAAGACGACTGGCGTAAGGCCCGAAGTGCTGACTTCCAGGAGCCCCGTTTGAGTGCGAACCTGGCATTGGTTGATGTTATGGCACGCATTGGAGAAAGGCACGGGGTGAGCGCTGCTGCGGTTGCCATCGCCTGGGTACTTCGCAAACCGGTAGTCACGGGCGCTATTGTCGGTGCCCGCCGTCCCTCACAAGTAGACGGGCTGATTGCAGCCTCGGAGTTGCGCCTTGACACGGCGGAAATCGACGAAATTCGGCCGTTTCTGCCGTCGGGCATGGGAACAAATGTCCCTGGCGCCGCCTGACACCATGCTGAACTATTACGGAGTCCCGTTTCTTCCATGCAGGAGGTAGCCAGGTCGACGACTCAACCGTTCGTAATAGGCACTTACAGCAGGAAAGTCTGGATGATCGAGCGGTGTTTCAAACCACCGGTTAACCGACAGGCCTATCGGTATGTCTGCGAGAGAAAACCCGTCTTCACTGACGTAGGCTCCTGTTGATTCGAGTTGTCGATTCAGGATCTCCATGTGCCTTGACCACAGGCTGCAAGCGGCTGCCAAGGCTCTGCTGTCCTGATGGTCAGGCGAATGCCTGACCAACGACATGAAGGCATACGTCCACGATTTGTTGAGGTCCGACGCTTGCCAGTCTATCCATTGGTCCACCCGCGCTCTTGCTCTCGGTTGGACCGGGTAAAAATGACCTCCGTTATAGCGAGACGCCAAATACCGAATGATCGAGTTTGACTCCCAGAGCACGAAGTCGTCGTCCAGGATCACCGGCACCGTTGCGTTGGGGTTCAGCGAAATGAATTTGGGCGAGCGCGTCGACTTGAAGCCAGACCCCCAATCCTCTCGCTCAAAGGGGATTTCGATCTCGGCGCATGCCCAAAGTACCTTTCGTACATTGATCGACGATGCCTTACCCAATATGCGCAACATTTCATGTCCTTATCGTTCAGGGTGGTTGGTCAGGGGCTTTCGATAACCCACTCGGATCTTTTTCTAGTGCGCCCGGCGCGATGCACAGGGGCCGCTCTCAAATCCGGGTGACGCAGGTTTACCGCGCCGCGCCAACCGCAAACAGACCGGTTCAGCGCCGCCCTTCCACGGCCATGCGCACGGCCAGCCCGCGCGGACCGTCCCCATCAGCCAGCGTTGCACGATCTGCCACACGGGCCTGCTGGCGAGAAATGTCGCGATGGGGCCAGCCATGACGGCAATCAGCGCGTTGACGCTCACGCTAATGACGATCTGCGTAAAACCGAGCACGATGGATTGCGCCAGCATGCTGCCGTGGTCGGCGTGTTGGACTTGACCGCTTGCCAGGCAAGGTAGAGCAGATAGCGCGCGCAGCCGAGTCGCAGCGCGTCATACGCATAGGGAACCGCCAGACCAAGACTGCGATAGTAGGGTGGTCAAAGGGGGGAACGTTAGATACAGATTGACTGACAAAACGTCATACAGCGGTCGCAGCACCGGGTATCCGCTCCCTGGGAATACGTTTGACTTCAACGTGAGCAATGGCTTGCCCCAATAGCGCATCCAAACACTCTGACGCGGTCAGCCGCGTGCATTATGGATGAGGGCTTTCGGTCAGGAACTGCCTGTTGTGACAGGCCGGAATCGACCGATTCTGTTGAAAAACTCGGCCATGGTTTGCGCATCAAAAAGTGCGCATCCGGGATTGAAATCTTTACTTTTGGCAGAGGCTTCCAGAGTCGGATTTTACGTAGCCGCGTGCAAAAAAGGCGTTTTCACCAGTCAATGATCGGGCAGTTTGGGCAGATCGACTTTTTCAACAGAATCGGCGTTCTTGTTTCTGTGTTTCCCGGGATTCCGTGAAGAACCAAAATTTAGTCGGCGCCTACAACCACGCCCAACAACACCCTGTCGCGGCAGCGGGGGGCTTGGGCCTTGTCGCGCTACAGTTCTGCCGCGAAGGTCTTGGCTTTCTTCGGCGTGACACCGTACCGTTGCTTGTAGACCTTGATGAAGTGGGAGGTATTTTCATATCCCACCTCCGCAGCCGCGTCGGTGACGGAATAATTTTTAGCCGTCAACAGCTGATGCGCGATGTCGACTTTTTTTTCGATGATCCAGCGGTTCGGGGTGGTGTTGTAGCTGCGCCTGAAGTCGCGAATAAAGGTCGACACGCTGCGTCCCGCCAGCAGGGCATAGTCTTCAATCTTCAGCTTGTGCGAATAGTATTGCTCCATGAAGTCGGTGATGAGGCGGCGTTTGCGGCTGCCGCCGCAGGATAGCTCGCGCAGGAAACGGAAGGACTTGTCCTGGATGGCGATCAAGTGCAGTAGTTCGAGCAGTTTCAATTCCAGCAGCGCGTCGGAGCCCTCCGCGCCCTTGTAGACATAATTCAGCGAATCGATATAACGCTGAATCTGTTCATTGGCGTGCAGGGTATAAGTGCCGTGCACGTTTTTCTGCAGGCCGTCCGTGTGCGAATTGCCTGTGCCGACCGCGCGCGACAGGTATTTGGCGATCAGCTTGTCGTCGAAAAACAGCAGCACCGCCTCGAAGATATCGCTGCCAGTGACGTAGTCCGATACCGTGTAAACGCCTTTGGAGAGGAAAATCAAATGATTCTCGTCAACGACATTGGCCATGGCGTCATAGTCGCGAATAATCTGCTTGCCCTGCTTGATGTAGACGATCAACGGCGTGGCGATATAGATCGCCTTGTTTTCCAGGTTCGTTTCAAGCGTTTTATGGAGGATGGACGAGCTACCGTCAGCGAGGATAGGCTTTACGTTGCGCATCGAATAAAGCGCCGCCGGTACTACTTCGAGTGTCATTGCTATGGCTTCTCAACAAATTGGCCGCCCCCATTTGGACAGGACGGTATCCAGCAGCGCGACATGCTGCTGCCCAAGCGTGTAGGACGTTCGGGACGGAAGAGGATATCCAGGAAAATAGCAGAAAATACATAACAGCAAGTAGCGCGTGTATGCCAGAGATGGCGCCGGAGGCGCGGCCGGACTCGCCGCACGCGCCCTGCCGCTGACGTTACGGCATCAAACTTCGCTGAAGTAGCCGCTGACCGGCGCACTGCTCAGATGCTCGACGATGACGCTCCACTGACCGCTCGAGATCATCTGGTCGACGTGGGTGCCGTGCATTTCACGCGAATCCCAGGCTTCCACCAGCGTGAACGCGAGTGGATCTTCCAAGTGGTTGAGGATCTTGACCGTTTGGCAACCGTCCACCTTCGGCAGATTGATCTTCACGTCGTTCATGATGTCCTTGAACGATTGCAGTTTTTCTTCTTTTACATTAAAGCTGATGACGAGATTGACGGACATATTACTTCTCCAGTTGGATTTGACTACAAAAAACATCATCGATTGCAGGAACCATAGATTGACGAGGTGACCAAACAAAATGCGCAGAATACGAAAAGAATGTTCAGGCTTTCATTTGCTGTTCCGTTCCCGGATCTAACATGGCCAGGCCGACCAGCGAAACCACTAAGTTCTTGATCCATTGTTTGACCTGGACTGCCTCAATAAAATCTTTTCCTTTCACATGATGCTCAGCGCTAGCCCAAAACCCTCTTTCGTTAGAGACTATTATGTAAATTCCTTTTTGGTGTAGATTCGATATGGCGCAAAGAATTCGCTATGGAAGCAACGACTATATATATAGTTAAAAAATGAAAATGATTAAAAATGATTAAAAATGCACGATTCCAGTCACTTTTGCGTTTTTCTTGCGCGACAGCCGATGGCATGCGCCGCCTGCGGGAACGGAGAGTCAGGCGTGGTCCAAAAACGGCCTATCTTGGGTAACTCGGGCGAGCGGAATACTTCCACCGAAGCAATGGAATTTTAATGATTTGGGAGTCGGGGTGTTGGCGCCGACGCCAGAATGCCCCTTGGTGCCGGAATCCGTTGACCTTGGGAAGGTCTGAAGTAGTCAGCGATTTTTAATGCCCTCCTTGGTTGAGGTCCAGGTAGCTTTAGATTCGAGCCAAAGATCGAGATCATGCTCAAACCAGCCCACTACCCCACCGCTTAATTGCACCGAAGCCGGGAAGGAAGGGGCGTTACGTTCAAGACGCCAGAGCGTTGAAGGGTTGATGCCTCCCAGCTTTTTGCAAACGGCTTTCCGCGGATGATCTGCATAACTACCTCTCCGCTTATCGGTGTGCATGCAGTGTCAGCAGTGTGTATTCTCAGTTCACGAATTCTCACTTTTTTATTTTCAGCACGAGAAAATCCGTGATTCACTCTCTGGATGACTTATCTACAGGAAGCGGGACAAACCGCGCATCAACACCTGGAAATAGAGTAGCCAACATTAAAGTGTATACGGGGGTGACTATATTTCTGCTTCCAGCGCAAACATCCCTTCAGCCACGGCCCCTGCAGCCTCGACTTCCGGTTTAACGTCTAACAGCGACCGTGGTTTACATGGATCTCGATAGACTCAAAATCCCCGTCATCACTCGATGATACGGGGATTTTGCTTTTTGGGATCGCCCCCTCAGCATGGCAGACTGTTGAAACAACACGCCTCAGGCACACCACGCCAGGTCGGCAGCGTTGTCATGAGGTGGGCGCACAGGGATGACAGTAAGTGAACATGGATACAAATAAAGGCACTTCCTTCGTCTATCAGGCGGTGTACCGCTATCTCGTCGAGTTGATCGAGACCGCCCATTCGAAACCTGAGCAGAAATTGCCATCCTTGCGGCAACTGGCCCAGCGCCTGAACGTGTCGGTGTCGACGACCAAGTACGCCTATTCGCTTCTCGAGGACGAGGGGCGGATCTATGCCAAACCCAAGTTCGGTTATTTCACCAAGGCGATGCCGGCACCATTATTGAGTGAAAACTCGCCCAACTTGCTCGACAAGGTGTTCTCCAACGCACGCCAGCCAAGGATGCTGGCCCTTAGCAGCGATGCGCCAGCGATGCTGTTGTCGCTGGAAAACCCGCTACTGATGATGGAGCGCGAACTGGCCCGGCAGTACCCACGCTCCCATGCACCGCTCTATCAGCCGTTCGGCGAGCCCGAGCTGCGCGGCGCTCTGGCCGATCGCTACACCAGTTCCACTCACCGCTACTGGCAGGCCGAGCATGTGTATATCGGCTCGGACCTGCGCAGTGTGCTGGAGTTGTCCCTCAGTGCGCTGAATCTGAGTGGCACTGTGGCGCTGGTGGAATCACCTTGCTCGTGGGCAATCCTGCGCCAGTTGCAGGCGGCGAAGATCCGCGTGATCGAAGTGCCCCTCGGCGAGGATGGACGTTTCAACCTGCCCGCGCTCAGTGAGCTGCTCAGGCGTGAGCCCGTCCGGCTGGCGGTGCTGTCGTCGACCGTGAACATTCCCCAAGGCAAGCTGATGCCAGCGCAGGATAAACAGCAGATCTGTCGCTGGCTGGCGGAGCGGGATGTCTGGCTGTTCGAAAACGACAGCTACGGTGAGTTCTGCTTTTCCCCCAACCACGCCCGCTATCGCGATTTTGCCGATCCGGAAAAACTGCTGGTGTTCTCGACCTTCGACAAGATCATCGGCTCGGAAGCGCCCTACGGTTATGTCCTGTGTCGTCGGCACGGGCCGCAGTTGCATCGGCTATTCCTGGAACGGGCATTTCGCCTGTCGCCGATCCGTCAGAAAGCGATCGCCAAACTCTTCAGTTCCAAGCGCATCGATCAGCATCTGATGGTGCTGCGAGCCATGTTGCTGGACCGTATGAAACGCATGAAGGCCCTGCTGGAGGAACACGCCGATGGCCAGTTGCGGGTGGTCGCCCCCCAAGGCGGCGCGACCTTCTGGCTCGAGGCCAGACACTCAGCGGACATGCGGCGGGTGTTCGAGCGCTTGCTGGCCCAGCGCATCGTCATCGCCCCAGGGGAAATCTTCAGCCAACAGGGGTTCTGGCGGCATCACTTGCGCCTGAGCTACACCCTCGACTGGAGCAAGGACATTCCCCAGGCCCTGAAGAAACTGGCCCAGGCTATCGGCGAAGAGCACTAGCCATACCTAGAGCCCATAGCAATGCCGCGCTTCAGGGAAGCGGCCATGACGCACCTCTTCGGCAAAACGCTCGCAAGCGTCGCGAATCACCGCGCCGACATCGGCGTACTGTTTGACGAAGCGCGGCACTTGCTCACCGCCCAAGCCCAGCACGTCTTCAGTCACCAGCACCTGGCCGTCGCAAGCCGGTGAAGCTCCGATGCCGATGGTGGGCATTTTCGAATCCAGGGTGATCTGCCGAGCCACACCTTCGGCTACACCTTCGAGCAGCAGGCTGAAAGCTCCGGCTTCGAGGTTGGCCCGGGCATCCTCGGCAATCACCGCAGCGGTTTCGGCGGACAGACCCTGAGCCTTGAAACCACCCATGACATTGACGAACTGCGGCATCAGCCCGACGTGAGCCATGACCGGAATACCACGTGCCACCAGGAATTCGACGGTACCCGACAGGGCCTTGTTGGCTTCCAGCTTGACAGCATCGCAACCGGTGCGCGCCAGGACCTGGGCACAATTGCGAAAGGCCTGTTCGTTGGATTCCTGATAGCTGCCGAAAGGCATGTCGGCGATGACACAGGACAGACGTGTACTGTCAACCACGGCCCGGGTGTGGCCGATGATTTCTTCAAGCTGCATGCTCAGTGTCGAGGCCCGGCCATAGCCGACCATTGCAGTGGAGTCACCGACCAGAATGAAATCGACGATAGGGTCGATCAGCTTGGCAATAGAACTGGAATACGCCGTCAGGGATACGATTTTCTGTTGGCCCTTCATCGCGACCAGTTGTGGAACCGTCAATCGTTTAGTACGGGTATGGATGCTCACAAGTGTCTTCCTGTGGTGATTGAACCCCCCGCGGGATGGGCGTAGGAGGTGCCCGATTATTGGTTAAATGCAAGGAAACTCAATGTACAGATTTGCGCTAAAAAGCAACCCAGGTGCATTGCCTGATTGCCCCTCCTGGCAACTAGATGGACATTGCCGGCTATAGACCTGGTCGCATTTTTCAAATGGCACGACCTATTTAAGGGACTGGGTTCGGATGTTGTTTCAGTCGCGAGTTTTCATGAATACCTGTTTAGAGCCCCTTGATAACGCCCCCTATTTATCCACGATCCCGTCGCTTTTCCCGGTGACGTGGCGAATCTGAACGCAAAAAAAAGCGCCGACGGGATCGTCAGCGCCTTGGCCTCACGAGGGTTCTGCTCAGGCTTTTCGGGTCCTTGGCAAAAAGATCGCCAGCACCCCGAACAGCGGCAAGAACGAACACAGCCTGTACACGTATTCAATGCTGTGAATGTCCGCCAGATGCCCCAGCAGCGCCGCACCAATCCCGCCGAAACCGAACATCAGGCCGAAGAACACCCCGGCGATCATGCCGACATTACCCGGCACCAGTTCTTGCGCGTAAACCACGATGGCCGAGAATGCCGAGGCCAGGATGAAGCCAATCACTACGCTCAAGATGCTGGTCCAGAACAGGTCGACGTGAGGCAGGATCAAGGTGAATGGTGCAACACCGAGAATCGAAAACCAGATCACCGCCTTACGGCCGACTTTGTCGCCAATCGGCCCACCAAAAAAGGTCCCCGCCGCGACCGCTCCGAGAAACAGAAACAGGTGCAGCTGCGAACTGGCCACCGACAGGTCGAACTTCTCGATCAGGTAGAACGTGAAATAACTGGTGAAGCTGGCCATGTAGAAATACTTGGAAAACACCAACAGCCCCAACACCACCAACGCGCTCACCACCCTGCCCTTCGACAGCCCGTGAGTCGCCGCCTGGCCCTGCTTGAGCTTGAACAGGCTCAAGTGATTGGCGTACCAGCGGCTGATGCCATAGAGCACCACCAACGCAAACACGGCGAACAATCCGAACCAGGCGACATTGCCCTGACCGAACGGAATGATGATCGCCGCCGCCAGCAACGGCCCAAATGCGGAGCCGGCGTTGCCACCGACCTGGAAGGTCGATTGCGCCAACCCGAAACGCCCACCCGAGGCCAACCGCGCCACGCGAGAAGCTTCCGGGTGAAAGGTCGAGGAGCCGATTCCGATCAACCCCGCTGCCAACAGAATCAACGGAAAACTGCCGACCTGGGACATCATCAAAATGCCGACCAGGGTGCAGATCGCTCCTGCCGGCAGCAGATACGGCTTGGGATGGCGATCGGTGTAGTAACCGACCCATGGCTGCAACAGCGATGCCGTGAGCTGAAAGGTCAGGGTAATCAGGCCAACCTGGGTGAAGGTCAGCCCGTAATTGGCCTTGAGCATCGGGTAGATCGACGGCAGCACCGACTGAATCAAGTCGTTGATCAAATGCGCCAGCGCCACCGCGCCGATGATTCGCATGACCAACGGGCTGCTTTGCGAAGTCGCGAGTGCCGGCGATGCGACAGTTTGAGCGTTACTGGTAGCCATGAGAGTTTCCATACAGCGTAAAGGAGAGCACTTGCAGGTGCGACAATGTGCCATCTTTCGGTGCAGCAACGCCATCCCCTTAGCCTGCTAACGATCTCTGGATTGTCGGCCGTCAGATGCTAGCGCAGTGCCATGGTCTGAATCTTGCCTTGCTTATCCGCTTCAACGCGGCCCCTTACAAAGGGGATCGAGAATGGGAAGTTTCACCACAGCGCCGGTCCCACATGACCCGCCGAGGTGAACTTTCGAGGCCTTTTATGAGGGCACAGGGTGCGGCCATAACGCCGCGACCGCACGCCATTGGTGCGTGGTGCCCAGAGGAGTAGTCGGGCATGCAGGCTTTTCTGGCACCGGGGATTGGACTGCTTGGGCGTTTCGGTTTCGCCCGCAAGTTTCAGTTGTTGTTTCTGCTGTTTATCCTGCCGCTGGCGGGCAGCTTGTGGATGATTGGCCAGGATTACCGCGACAAGCTCAGCCTGATCGCCGGCGAGCGTGCCGGTGTGCGCCAGCTGATCGCCCTCGACGCGCTGGACAACCTGCTCGCCGCCCAACGCGACCGCGCCGCGCGCTGGCGCGCCACCGAAACCAATCGCCAGCCAACACCGGCCACTGTCGCCGCGATGGCCGCGTTCGATGCCGTACAGCCTGCTCTGAATCAAGCCGTGAACGATCTTGGCCATGCGCTGACAACCGAAGGGGCCGAGGCCGACACCCTCAGTCGCTATCAAACCCTGCAAACCGCGCTCAATGGTCTGGACTCGAAAAGCCTGAGCAGCGTCGGTTGGTGGCCGGATGGCTATGAACGTTTCACTGCGGCCCTCAGCGCATTGCAAGCACTGCGCGAACAGATCGCCATGGATAACCGCCTGACCCTGGCTCCCTGGCTGGAAACCTACCTGCTGACGCAGATCTCGACCCAGCACGCGCCTGACCTGATCGAACGGGTCGGTCGCCTTGCCAGCATCGGCCAGGCATCGGTGGTGTCCGGACAATTCTCATTGCAAAGCCGTCTGCAACTGCGCGATCTGCGCGGCCGCATTGGCGACGCTCGCGAGCAACTGATCAAGACTGGCAGCTTGCTCGAAGCACGACTACCCAGTGCATTGCAAGCCTGGGCCGGGCAATACCACGACAGCCTCAAGCATCTGGACACCGGACTGAAAGGCCTGGATGACGGCATGTTCGGCGCCAGCATCACGCTCAAACCAGAAGACTTCGAACGCAACCTCGACGCCCTCCTCTCTGACCTCGCCTCGCTGCGCCAGCAAACGCTGGTGTCACTGGATCAGCGTCTGGACTACTACCACGGCTCGGCCATTCGCCAGTTCATCCTGGTGGCGAGCGTCCTCGGTTGCCTGCTGCTGGCCGCGCTGTATTTGTTCATCTGCCTGCAAGCTTCGATCCGCCGTAGCGCCAGCGGCATTACGCTGCTCGCCGAAGCCCTGCGTGATGGCAACCTGAGCCTGCAAGTGCCGGTGCACGGTCGCGATGAGCTGGCAGCGATCAGCACCGCGCTCAACGTTGCGGTGGTGCAACTGCGCACCAGCCTGCTGGGGGTCGATCACGAAACCCTGCAATTGGGCAACGCGGTGCGAGCCCTCAATACTCACGCCAGCGAGGCACTGGGCGAAGTCGAAGCCCAACAGTTGCAGATCAGCCAGATCGCTGCTGCGGCCACGCAACTGGCCGCCACTTCGCAAGGGGTCGCCCAGAGTTGCGAACACGCCTCAGGCAGCGCTCAGCAGACCCAGCGCATTGCCGCCGAGAGCAGCCGTGACAGCCAACGCACCACAAATCAACGCCTGAACGATACTGCCGCCGCCCTTGGCCGGGTCAGCGAACAAGGGCAGCAGATTCAACTGGTGGTGGACACCATTCGCGGTGTGGCCGAGCAGACCAACCTGCTGGCGCTCAATGCCGCCATCGAAGCCGCCCGCGCAGGCGAACAAGGCCGGGGCTTTGCGGTGGTCGCCGATGAAGTGCGCAGTCTGTCGCAGCGCACTCAATCCTCCACCGCACAGATCGCCGGCACCGTCGACAGCCTGCGCAGCACTGTCAACGAAGCCGTGACCCTGATGGAAGCCGCCTGCGGCCAGGCCCAAACCGACGCACAAGCGGTTACCGGTCTTGGCGAACGGCTGGGGGAAATCGCCAGCGCGGTGCAAAGCGTCACCGATACCCTGGCGCAGATCGCGACGGCGGTAGAAGAGCAAGCCAGCACGGCCGATGAGGTCAGTGGCAACATCCAGCAAGTCGATCAGGCCGCCGTGCGCCTGCTTGAAGGCGCACGAGCGGTGAACCTCGCGGCGGACACCTTGAGTTCAGGCAGCAAGGCATTAAGCGAGAATACCGGGCGGTTTCAGCTGGGTTAAAGCTGAAAACTCATCCGTTTTTATGGGGCGGGTTGATAAGCGGTTGAAAGCGTAGAGAAATATTTTAGATTTACGCTTGACACTTCATCGTTACGAGCCAATAATGCGCGCCACTTGGCTACATAGCTCAGTTGGTTAGAGCATAGCATTCATAATGCTGGGGTCCGGGGTTCAAGTCCCTGTGTAGCCACCAAGTACTAAAAACGGCTTACCGAAAGGTAGGCCGTTTTTTTATGCCTGAAGAAAAGTACCCGGCCCACCGACGGCTCACATCGCTCTGTGAGCCGCAGGATTCATCAAGCGCCGAAGCGCTCGACTATAGCGTGGGCAATGCCGACAACGCCTTTTCCCATATCTGCCGGGTGCGAACCCAGACCATTTCCTGCCAGTCACTGTCAGCGGGATAGAACTGCTCAACAAGTTTCAGCTTGATCGCCCGCCCCACTGCATCACCCGGATTGCCGTGCAGGTGCAACCAGTGATCGTCACGCAGATGAGCATGCACCGCCTCTCCCGGGTAGGTGCCGCACTCGATGACAAACGGCATCAGGCGCACCTGCGGCAGCGCATCAAGTAGCGCCTGCGAGGTGTAGCCAGTGGCCGATGCGGCAATCCCGGTTTCGCTGTGGGTCTGCGCACCGGTTTGAATGGTGTAGAGCCACGGACCGTAAATGGCCTGCGCCTGCTCCAGTGCCGGATAAGCCACTTGCGTAACGGTCAGCAGCATCGGATGGCCGTACTCTCCCGCACCGGAGTGCAGGTCGAAACACATGGCGACCTCGGCCTGGGAGAGATGCGCCGCAATGATCTGATGCAAGGTCCGGTTCGACCAGCTCGGCGCCAGCCCACCGTAAAACAGACCGTCGGGATGACTGTGCTGGCCGCCCTCGACAATCGACATCACTGTCGGCCAGCCATGCTCGCTTAACTGCGTGGCAAGCAAGGCATCGGCGCGTTCACGCTCCGGGCCGTGTAACTGGTTGAAGGCATAAATCGGGTGAAGCGCTGCGTAGGCCTGATTGTCGGGCAACGGCCGATCAAAGTTCAGGTGATTGCGGTTCAGATCGATGTTGTCTTCGTTGACGCGACGCAGCCACGCCGTGCCCCAGGGATTGATCAAGTGGATCATCACCACTGCGACATCGGCGGGTAGTGGGCGTTTGCCGAACTCGTTCAGCCAATTGATCTGGCACTCAGAACCGTAGAAGCCCTCAACCCCGTGGGTGCCGCTCAGCATCACCAGCAAACGCTTTGCACCGGGGTCGCCGAGCACCGCCACGTCAGTGCTCAACGACTCGCCAAACGGCCCTTTGAGTGGATGCGGGTATTCGGTCAACCGGGCTCCGGCTGCGGTCGCTGCCGCCAGGAATTGTTCGCGCTGCGAACGGTAACTTGGCTGCGTTGGGAACTCGGTCTGCATGTCGGCCTCTTGTTGTTATTGATGTGTTTTTAGCGAAGATCTAGCGCCTCCGACCCTACAGAAAAACCCAGCATCGAAGAAGAGAAAAGCTGCCCATCCGTCGACCAATACGCACAAGACCAGCGTTGCAGCTGGCTCAAGGCGCAGATACAGTCCATTGATCCTTTATCCAACGGACGGAGTGCCCCACGTGTTCCCAACCTTCCATTTGAGTCGCTACCGCCTGACTGCCCTGTCGCTGCTCGCCGCCGCGCTGACCCTCGCTGCCTGCAGCGCCCCGCCCGCTTCGTCGGCCATCAGCGCCTTGCCCGTGGCCCCGGAAATCGCCTCGGGGTTTCGCACCGACCTGCACACCCAATACGCTGCCAAACACATGGCCGCAGCCGCCAACCCACTGGCAGCCGCAGCAGGACGGGAGATGCTGCGTCAGGGTGGTTCGGCAATCGACGCCGCCATCGCCATGCAAGCGGTGCTGACACTGGTTGAACCGCAATCCTCCGGGATCGGTGGCGGCGCGTTGATCGTGCTCTGGGATGGCAAGGCGGTGCGCACCTACGACGGCCGCGAAACCGCACCCGCTGGCGCGACTGAAAAGCTCTTCCTGCAAGCCGACGGTAAACCCATGCCATTCCCCGATGCGCAGATTGGTGGTCGTTCGGTCGGAACACCGGGGGTGTTGCGTGCATTGGAGTTGGCCCATCAAAAGCACGGTCGTTTGCCATGGGCGAAGCTGTTCGAGCCGGCCATTGCCCTGGCGGAAAAGGGCTTTGCGATCTCGCCGCGCCTGCATACGATGATCGCTTCCGATCCGTTCCTGCCGCGCTCCCCTGACATGGCGGCGTACTTCCTGAATGCCGATGGCAGCCCGAAAGCCGTTGGTACGTTGCTGAAAAACCCGGCACTGGCCAAGGTCCTCAAACGTGTTGCCACAGAAGGCCCGAGCGCATTGTATGAAGGTCCAATTGCTCAGGAGATCGTCGCCAAGGTTCAAGGCAATGCCAACCCCGGCAGCCTTTCGTTGAACGACCTCAACGGCTACAGCGCCAAAGAGCGTGCCCCGCTGTGCGCCGACTACAAGCGCTGGCAAGTGTGCGGCATGCCGCCGCCATCATCGGGCGGGATCGCCGTGGCGCAGATCCTCGGCACCTTGCAGGCACTCGAAAGCAACGACAGTCGCTTCACTCTGGCGCGACTGAAACCACTCAAGACCGATAAACCGGCGGGGCTCGAACCCGCGCCTGAAGCCGTGCACCTGATCGCCGAAGCCGAGCGCCTGGCGTACGCCGACCGCGCGCAGTACGTCGCCGACTCGGACTTCGTGCCGGTCCCGGTCGCCGGTCTGGTCTCCCCTGCCTACCTGACCAACCGTGCAACGTTGATCAGCGAACGCAGCATGGGCAGCGCCAAACCCGGCACGCCACCGGGCATCCAGGTGGCCTACGCCCCAGACCGCTCACCACTGCGGATCTCTACCTCGCAGGTGGTGGCCGTCGACGATCAGGGCGGTGCCGTGTCGATGACCACCACCGTTGAAGCCGCCTTCGGCTCGCACCTGATGGTGCAGGGTTTCATGCTCAATAATCAGATGACCGACTTCTCGTTCATCCCCGAAGAAAACGGCCAACCCGTGGCCAACCGTGTCGAGCCCGGCAAGCGCCCGCGCTCATCCATGGCGCCGACGCTGATCTTTGATCGTCAAAGCGGTGAGCTGGTCGCGACACTCGGTTCGCCCGGCGGCTCGCAAATCATCGAGTACGTTGCCAAGTCGGTGGTCGGCCTGCTCGACTGGAACCTCGACCCGCAAGCCGCCATCAGCCTGCCCAACTTCGGCAGCCGCAATGGCTCGACCGAACTGGAACAAGGCCAGTTCAGCCCGGCGCTGATTCAGGCCCTCAAGGACAAAGGGCATACGGTCAATCAAATCGACATGACCAGCGGCACCCAGGCCATCGTTCGCGTACGCGACGCTCAGGGCAAAGCGGCCTGGGCCGGTGGCGCCGATCCACGGCGTGAAGGTGAAGCGCTGGGGGACTGATCGACTCTGGAAATGACCAAGGGCTTACCGCGAGGCAAGCCCTTTTTTATTGTCTGGCGCCAGCACACTGGATCGGTCGATCCCGCCAATCGCCCCATACCTTGTCCAGCCCCTCGGCATGGGACACACCTGGCAAGACCACCACTTCCAGGCAGTCAGCCTGCCCTAGCGCCCGACGATAACTGTCGACCAGGGCCGGCGGTACGATGGAGTCGTCAGCGCCGACCAGGTGCCGTTGCCGAACATGAGCCAGGCGCGCTCGGTTATCCAAGGGTTCCAGCGAGCCGGTGAGCGGACTGAGGTTCAATCGCTCGGCCCACAACCTGGGGCTGAGATTACCGGCCAGGGTTTGCACCTGGGCAATATCGTCGCGGCGAGCCGCTAGCAACAAAGCCAACGCGGCACCGCCGGAATAACCGATCAGCTCAAAGTCCTGGTTGCCGTAGCGACTTTTGATCTGGTTCAACGCCTGATCGAGACTGTCCAGCACCTCGGGAGAAAAGCGCCGCGCGGTCCACAGTGCCGGCACACACCCTGGCGTACTGACGAACTGACAAGGACGCGCGAGGTAAAGACTCGGGGTCGGATCACTGAACGCCATCCCGGCAATCAGCAACTGCTGTGGACTGGGGTCGAGGCTCGGCTGGGAAGCCGTCGCCCAGGCGTGGCCGTCACCTTCCAGGTAAAGACGGATCCGACGGCTATCGGGACGTTTCAACGGAGTACTCAGCATCAGCGGAAAAGCTTGAGTAACGATTATTTCCACATGCTGAGCATGCTCTGACGCCAGCGCTTCCAGAGACTGTCTGGGCGACTGGCAACCACTCAGCAAAGCGCCGAGCAACAACGCAATCTTCAAGACACCTGGTTTGCGCTTCATCTGCTCCCTCCGACACGTTCGACCAGGACAGACACCCACGCCTGCTGCCACCCAGTGCGCGATTGTAGTCGTAAATGACGGTCAATTCGTGCCGTTACCCGATAGCGAAGTGCAGGTATGTGAACGGCCACATCCAGCAATGATATTTGCGCCTGACCTATCCAAGGGCTTGAACAGCGGTCGCTATGCTTGAGTACCGGGGCATTGAGTGACATGGACAGCAAACTCGATCCGCCGTACATCGCTATTCACCTACAGCAACTTGCAGCAGTCCCAGCATGGGACTAGGATCGTGCCATGAGAATTATCGCTATCAGTCACATGAAAGGATTCTGGGAGGAATACCCTGACTCAGAGCAGTCATTCCTGGCCTGGATTGACGAAACAAAGGACGCCAACTGGGCAAGCCCTGCGGATATCAAGGCCAATTTTGGCAGCGCCAGTATCCTCAAGAGCCGCAGGGTGGTGTTTAACATCAAGGGTAACGCCTATCGGCTTGTCGTCGCCGTGGCCTATCGCTTCGGGGCCGTATACATAAAGTTTGTCGGCACTCACCAGCAATACGACGTTATCGATGCCGATACCGTTGAAATGGAGTAACCCATGAACATTCGTCCGATTCATACCGAACAGGACTACCGTGCAGCCCTCAAGGAAGTATCTGCACTATTCGACAACGAACCAGAACCGGGCACGTCTGAAGGTGACTACTTCGACATCATGATTACCCTCATTCAGGCCTACGAAGCGAAGCAGTTCCCGGTTGACCTTCCCAACCCGATAGATGCGATCAAATTTCGCATGGAACAATCGGGCTTATCTGCTGCTGACCTGGCCCCAGCCATTGGCCGGACAAACAGAGTGTATGAAGTACTCAACGGCAAACGGGCGTTGACACTGCCCATGATCTGGAAACTCCATGAGCTGTTCGGGATTCCGGCAGAGAGCCTGATCAAGCCCGTCAGAGATATTTAAGCATTGCGCGTTTCGTTCGAAAAAAGCGAAACACGCAAGCTTGAGCTTTCCTCCAGGCTCCACTGATATCAAGCCGGCACACCCAGAATGATGCGCGAGGCCTTGATCACCGCCGTGGCGCTAACATTCAAGCAGCGCCTGGCCTGCAGACTCACGCACTCACATACACCCATGCCTCGATCCCGGACGCCAGCACTACGCTGACCCGCTTGTAATCCGAGACTTCATAGCTGTCAGCAGCCGCCAACTCCGCTGGCGTGATCCGGAACACCATACCGGGGATCGGCGCACTGTCAGCACTGCCGGGACGCAGGATAGGATGGTGAGTCTTGCCACTGGTCTCCAACACTTCGGGGTCGGTAATTTCGACCCAGGACTGCTCGTAACCGAGCATCTGATCCGCACTACCGGACAACTCGCGCCCGAAGTTGGTGAGCTGCACGGCCTTGTCCTGCAGCGTTCCGTAGGAAAACAGGTAAACCTGCGTATTGCTTGAATCAGTCATCAGCGAACCTCGTCTCTAAAAGTAGCGTTTCGGATGTCTTGCTCGTTCACCGGGCGAAAACCGACAGCCATTCTGGGGACGCCTTATCCCCGTAACACTTCAACGATTCGCCACCAGATGGGCGCCGAACAGCACGTAACAACTGCCGGCAAAGCGCTCCAGCCATTGCCGTGAACGACCATAAGCGCCCGCTACCCGGTAGCTGGCAAACAGCAGCGCTACGGCGCAATACCAGCTGAAGGACAGCGTAGCCATAGTGATCACCGCCAGTGTCAGCAACATCGGCGGTGGCGAAGCCGGCATTGAAGTGGCGAAGATGGTGGCGACGAACAGCGCTGATTTCGGGTTGGTCATGTTGCCCAGAAATCCCTGGCGATAGGCCGAAAACAGCGTGCGGTATGGCTCGCTCGACCCCGCACTTGCACCGAGGCTCAGTGCCGGTTTGCGCTTGAACTGCTTCAAGCCCAGATAGATCAGGTAGCAACCACCGGCGATCTTGAATGCCAGATACAGCGTCGGTGCGGCGGTAAACAGCGACTTTATTCCCAGGCCGCCGGCCAGCCCCCACAGCACAGTGCCTGTCGCGACACCCAACGCAGCCACCACTCCGTGGCGCCGCGAGCAACTGGCGGCCAGTTGCGCGGTGGTAAAAAAGTTTGGCCCCGGAGTAACCACCGCGACGGTCCACAGCAACGCCAGCGATAACAAGGGGGCAGCATAGGTCAGGTGTTGGAGTTCCATCTGTGAATCACCTCTATGTGAGCGGTGGAAAAACCGCAGAACAACGCCCACGGGTTTTACTCGACCTTAGGCACAGCAATCAACCGTTATCCGGCTGACAGCCAACCCGCAGCTGAGCTACCGTGTTCGTCACCGAACACCCGGACACGAAGACTCCCCATGGGCAAGCAGAAAATTCTCACCGACTGGTTCCAGCGCGCCCCCGATTCGGGCGGGCTGGAGCGTATCGAGGCATTTTTCTCGGGTCATGGTTACGACCTTCATCGTCACGACACCTATGCCATAGGTCGCACGCTGTCGGGGGTGCAAAGCTTTCAGTACCGTGGCGGCTGGCGACATAGCTTGCCGGGCGGGACCATGGTGTTGCATCCCGACGAAGTCCACGATGGCGAGGCCGGTACCGAGGACGGCTTCAAATACCGGATGCTTTACGTCGAGCCGGCACTGATCCAGCAGATGCTCGGCGGCCAGCCTTTGCCCTTTATCAAGACCGGTATTTCCACTGATCCACGCTTGTTCGCGGCGACCGAGGTCCTGTTGCAGAGTATCGATCGCCCCCTCGATCCGTTGGAGCAGCAAGATGCGCTGTTTGATCTGGCGCAGGCCATGAGCGCGGTATCGGGGGTGCCCACCCATCGTCAGAGCTTCGATTACCTCGCGGCAGAACGCGCTCGCGAGTTCATGCACAGCGCCCTCGACCAAACGCTGACCCTGGATCAACTGGCCGAACACAGCGGGCGTGATCGCTGGAGTCTGTCGCGGGACTTTCGCCTGCTGTTCGGCACCAGCCCCTATCGTTACCTGACCATGCGCCGCCTGGATCTGCTGCGCTCATTGCTGATGCAGGGTGAGTCGCTAACCAACGCCGCGCTGATCGCGGGCTTCAGCGATCAAAGCCACATGACCCGGCAGTTTGGCAAAACCTACGGCCTGTCACCCGCCCGCTGGATGAAAATGCACCGCCGCTGAGCCGCGCACAATCGTGCAAGAAGTGCACTGCTGCGCAGGCTACCGTGGGCTCACAATCACCAACGGGAGCCACGTCATGCAGCCATATCAAAGCCTGAATTTTGCCAACAAACTTGCGCAGATCAACGAGCACTGGTCGCCGCGGGTCATCGCCGAAATGAACGACTACCAGTTCAAGGTGGTGAAACTGCTGGGAGATTTCATCTGGCACGATCATCAGGACACTGACGAAACGTTTATCGTCCTCGAAGGCCAACTGCGCATCGATTTTCGCGATGGTCAGGTGCTGGTGTCCCAAGGCGAAATGTACGTGGTGCCCAAGGGCGTCGAGCACAAGCCGTTTGCCGAACAAGAGGTCAAACTGCTGCTGATCGAACCCAAGGGTGTGCTCAATACCGGGAGCGAAGGTGGCGAGCGTACGGCGCTGAATGATCTTTGGATCTGACGAGGCTCACTCGAGCCGCGCTTAAGTCGACAGCTGATTGGCGAACTGCCCGACCGCGTTGACCACCTTTTGCGCGCCATCCTGGATCTCGACGATCACCGTGCCCGCCTCGGCGGCCAGCGCCAAACCTTGTTCGGCCTGGAGCTTGCCATCTGTCATCAACACCACGGCATCGCGCGCCATGTCCTGGTTCTGACGCACTACACCAACAATTTCGTCGGTGGCTTTGCTGGTGCGCGAAGCCAATTGCCGGACCTCGTCCGCCACCACTGCAAAACCTCGGCCCTGCTCACCGGCACGGGCCGCTTCGATGGCGGCGTTGAGCGCCAGCAGGTTGGTCTGTTCGGCAATGCCGCTGATGGTTTTGACGATGGTGCCGATCACCAGCGACTGTTCGTTCAGCGCCTCGATGCCTTCACCAGCCTGCTGCATGTGCTTGGCCAGCTCACGCATCACGTCCACCGCCTGAGTCACCACGGCGGTACCGCGTTGTGCACAGTTGTCGGTCTGCAACGAGGTGCTGTAAGCGATGTTCGCCGCTTCGGCAACCGCTTGTTCCTGATTGACCTGATCAGTGATCACGGTGGCGAACTTGACCACTTTGTAGAGCTTTTCATTCGCGTCGTGCACCGGGTTGTAGGACGCTTCGAGCCAGACCACTCGACCATGGCTGTCGACGCGTTTGAAGCGGTCGGCCACGAACTCGCCAGCGTTCAAGCGTCGCCAGAAGTCCTGATACGCGGAGCTGTTGTACTCCTCGGGCTCACAGAACATGCGGTGATGTTTGCCTTTGATCTGCGCCAGGCTATAACCCATACCGTTCAAGAACCGCTCATTGGCCGTCAGCACATTACCGTTGAGGTCGAACTCGATGACGGCTGTCGAACGAACCAGCGCCCCGATCAGGTTCTCGTGTTCACGTGACGCCTCGATGGTTCGGGTCAGGTCACTGGAGTAAATCGAAAAGTGTCTTATCCGGCCATCCGAGCTACGAATCGGCTGGGCAATAGAGCGCAACCACGTTTCCTCGCCATTGCCTCTGAGCAAGCGCACAGCGCCCGCGAAGTGCTCACCACGGGTCAGGGCATTCTTGAAGCGCAGGTGAAATTCATCGGTCTTGACGTGGGCCGGAACGATCTCTTCGATGTGCCGACCAATCAGGTCATTGCCCTTGTAGAGCATTTCCTGGGCGAAATTCTGGTTAATCGATTGCACCCGTCCATCAGGGTCCAGGGTGAGCACAAGCATCTCGCTTTCCAGGCTTTCCTTCACTTGTTGAAGGCTGGAGAGTTCCTCGCGAAGAGCCGACAGCTCCTGCTTCAAGCGTTTATTGAACATTGCGATGCACCGATGGGCAGGGTTGAGAGCGTCCTTCAGACTTACCATCGGCCTTACCCGGCTTTTCTGAAGAGCTTTGCCGGGTTGTCCTACAAAAATAGTTGGCAGCTGGCCACCATACGCCCGTAATGCCTCAAAAACGGCGTTTTGAAGGGCGATTCAACACGCTATAGTCTGCGCTGCACCACCGCCACCTACAGGAGAATCGACGCATGGATCAGTCACGCAAAGCACTATTCGATGGCATCGCCCAACAGCTGGGGCACCGCTTCGACGGTGAAATGCGCATTGGCGGCAACTACGTGCCTGCGGTGCAAAACGGTGATGAGGTGTACGTCAGCGGGCAGATTCCACGCATTGAAAATACGGTGATGGTGGTGGGCCGGATCGGTGCCGAAGTGTCGTTGGATCAAGGCCGGTATGCCGCGCAGATCTGCACGATGCGCGCATTGGCGATCCTCATGCAGTTACTCGGCGACCTCGAACGTATCAAGAAGATCTTGCGCATTAACGTCTACGTGCAAAGCGCCGCCGACTTCACGCAACAAAGTGAAGTCGCCGACGGTGCGTCGGAGGTGCTTTACCGGATTTTTGCCGAAGCCGGTGTTCACACACGGACCTCGGTAGGCGTGTACCAGTTGCCGAAAAACGCCTCGGTCGAAGTCGACATGATCGTCGCGCTTGAGCCTGAACCAGCACCGTTTGAGGAAGATTAACCCTACGATTGAAGTGCCTCAGGGACTGCAGGCCACGCCAGCCGCATGATCGACCCGCGGCAGGCGTGAGCCGAAGTACAGCGCTGCGCCAATCCCGACCGCCCCCATCACCGCGCAGAACATCACACAGATCCATGGGCTCCACGGCATCAGGCCAATCAGCAGCAACGGCGTGATACTGGCCCAAATGGCGTAGGCAATGTTGTAGGTAAAGGAAATACCCGAGACACGAATCCGCGCCGGGAACAGGTTGACCATCACCGACGGCACCGCACCGACCACCCCGCAGCCCAGACCGGCAATGGCATAGGCCAGGCCAATCCAGTGTGCTCCGCCAATCAGGCTGGCATAGAGCACGCCAATCCCCAACGGTAGCAGCAGGCTATAGAGCATCACTGTGCGCCAGGCACCGATACGGTCGACGATCAACCCGGCGATCACGCAGCCAACGTTCAGAAACACGATGCCCAGACTGCTCAGGGCGAAAGTATGACTGGCGGTCATGCCAAAGGTTTTCTGCATCATGGTCGGGGTGATAACGACGAAGGTCACCACCGCCGAGGTCAGCACGCAGGTGAGGATCACCGCCGGCAGCATTGCCAACCGATGCTCACGCAACACTGTGCGCAGCGGCAGCTCGACATGCCGTTCGCGACTCGCCTGCATGGCCATGAACACCGGGGTTTCATTCAGCCAACGACGCAACCAGACCCCAATCACCCCGAACACGCCACCTAACAGAAACGGGTAACGCCAGGCGTAATCGAGGATCTCCGTCGGGGTGTAGACCCGCGCCAGCAAGGTCGCCGTCAATGCACCGATCAAGTAACCAAAGGTCAGCCCGGCCTGCAGGAAGCCCAAGGCATAACCCCGGTGCGCGGCCGGTGCGTGCTCGGCCACGAACACCCAGGCGCTTGGCACTTCACCGCCCACCGCCGCGCCTTGTAGCACTCGCAGGAGCAACAACAGCAACGGTGCGAAATAGCCGATCTGGGCGTAGGTAGGCATGATCCCGATCAGCAGGCACGGCAACGCCATCATCAGGATGCTCAGACTGAAGACCTTCTTGCGTCCCAGCCGGTCAGCAAAGTGCGCCATCAGAATCCCGCCCAGCGGCCGCGCCAGGTAACCGGTGACAAAAATCCCGAAACTTTGCAGCAAACGCAGCCACTCGGGCATTTCCGGAGGAAAGAACAGTTGGCTGAGGGTCAGGGCGAAAAATACGAAGATGATGAAGTCGTAGATTTCCAGCGCCCCGCCGAGCGCCGCCAGGCCCAGGGTCTTGTAGTCAGACCGGGAGAACGGTGCCGGTCGTGCATCAAGGATGGCAGTCATAAAAAATGCTCTGAAATGGGCAAAAAACACACGGCGCCCATGGTCTACGCAAAAACGCGTTCGAACAACCCGTTAGACCATAGTCCCAAGTGTGCAAAACAGCACCGCAAAAACATCTTGATTGATTTACTGTTTATGTCTGAGCGCAAGGGCCTGCGCGGCCCGGCTCGCACCACAATAAACATAAAAATAGAGGTACTCCCGTGGCCGCCGCAATCGAAGATAGCCGCTCCGCCCGCTTTGCCCTGCACTGCTCGAACTTTGCCGAACGCTGGTTTCCCGACTCCTGGGTGTTTGCCGCGCTCGCGGTCATTATCGTTGCCGTGGCCACCATGATCATGGGCGCCAAGCCCACCGATGCCGCGATGGCCTTCGGTGACGGCTTCTGGAGCCTGATCCCGTTCACCATGCAAATGGCCTTCGTGGTGATCGGCGGCTATGTGGTCGCCAGCTCGCCACCGGCGGTGAAACTGATCGACCGCCTGGCGCGCATCCCGAAAAACGGTCGCTCGGCCGTGGCCTGGGTCGCCCTGATTTCCATGGTCGCGTCATTGCTCAACTGGGGACTGTCGCTGGTGTTTGGCGGTTTGCTGGTGCGTGCACTGGCGCGCCGTACCGATCTGCGTATGGATTACCGTGCCGCCGGTGCCGCCGCTTACCTGGGGCTCGGCGCAGTCTGGGCGCTGGGGCTGTCTTCGTCGGCAGCGCAGTTGCAGGCCAACCCGGCCAGTTTGCCGCCGTCGATCCTGTCGATCACCGGGATGATTCCATTCACCCAAACGATTTTCCTCTGGCAGTCCGGTGTGCTCTTGCTGGCGCTGATCGTGGTCTCGTTGATCATCGCCTATGCCACCGCCCCCGGCCCGAACTCCGCCCGTGACGCCAAGGCCTGCGGCATCGACCCGAGCTTCAGCCTACCGGCACCACAGCCACGCACTCGCCCTGGTGAATGGCTGGAGTACAGTCCGATATTGACCATTTTGCTGGTACTGCTGGCGGCCGGATGGTTGTTTCACGAGTTTTCGACCAAACCGGCGATCAGCGCGATCTCGGGCCTGAACACCTACAACTTCCTGTTCCTGATGCTTGGCGCCCTGCTGCACTGGCGCCCGCGCAGCTTCCTGGATGCGGTGGCCCGTGCGGTGCCGACCACCACGGGTGTGATGATCCAGTTCCCGCTGTACGGTTCCATCGCCGCGCTGATGACCATGGTCAAAGGCACCGACGGCCAGACCCTGGCGCACCATATCTCGACCTTCTTCGTCAGCATTGCTTCCCACGACACCTATGCCCTGCTGATGGGCGTGTACTCGGCGATCCTCGGTTTCTTCATTCCGTCCGGCGGCGGTAAATGGATTATCGAAGCGCCGTACGTGATGCAAGTCGCCAACGACCTCAAATACCACCTGGGCTGGGCCGTACAGATCTACAACGCCGCCGAAGCCCTGCCCAACCTGATCAACCCGTTCTACATGCTGCCGCTGCTCGGCGTGCTCGGTTTGAAGGCGCGGGACCTGATCGGGTTCTCGTTCGTGCAACTGCTGGTGCACACGCCTCTGGTGCTGTTTCTGTTGTGGGCGCTGGGGACGACGCTTGCGTATGTGGCGCCGGTGATGCCGTAACTGAACATAGCCGCGCCTGCCACAAACGGGCAGGTGCGGTTGTCACGCAGATCCATCAGGCAAACACTTCAACAGCTCCGGTAACGCTGCCTGAACCGTGTCCCACACAACCTCAAGGTTGATATCAAAGTAGCCGTGGGCGATTCGGTTGCGCATGCCTCGCATGCTGCGCCATGGCACTTGGGGGTGTGTTGCGGTGAATTCGGGGTAACCATCCATGATTTTGGTGGCGGCCTCACCAATAATAATGAGGCTCATGATGACGGCTTGCTGAGTGCGTTTGTCGTCGAAGAACTCCTCTTTAATCAGGCCCTCGACAAAGATCAGTGCATCGCCAGCGGCCTGACGCATATGGTCGAGTTAGTCATCGAGGCGATTCTCGTTCATACGGGGAGCGCCTGAGCCAACACCTGCTCACGAAACTTTGCCGGTAGATCTCCAGGCGTCAGCAGATCAACGGAAACTCCGAGTAAATCCTCCAGTTCGACCTGCAAGCCACCAAGATCAAACAGCGTTGCCCCCGGTAGCGCATCCACCAATAAATCCAGATCACTGCCGTCCTCGTCAGTGCCACGTAGCACCGAGCCGAAAACACGTGGGTTGGTGGTATGAAAGCGCCCAACTACTTCACGCACGGCGGCACGTTTGAGGTCCAGAGCGGCTGACGGTTTCATGCAGTACCCTCTCGATTCACAGCAATATGGCGCCAGTCTAGCAGCGCTGGCAAAGACTTAACGCTAACATTACTGGTCGCGAAATATTCGCTGACATGCGGCCGCGAACGCCTGAAGCACTCAAGCAGTTGCGGAGCTCCCCGCCAAATACTTTTGCCCCAATCTACGAGTAAACCACCCGGTAGCATTTTCGTCATATTCGGTTGCTACCGTCCGCACGAAATAACTTGTAACCAATTAATGCCTTAAAGATCCAGGAATCAGGATGAACGACGACAAAGAAGGAAACGGCCCACCACCTTCCACCGACAGCCCCACCGACACCAGCCGTCGGCGCTTTCTGGGGGGCGTCGCAGTCCTCGGTGTCGGCGCAACGCTGAGCGCGTGCGGCAACACTGGCGACACGCCGGGTAAGCCGGAAGAGCGGCCACTGTCGCCTGCCGAGCTGGACAAGGCGTTGCACGACCAGGTGAAAAACGTGGTGGTGATCTTCGCCGAGAACCGCAGTTTCAATAACCTGTTCAGCGACTTCCCTGGCCTTGAAAAACCGTTGTCAGCACTCAAGCCTGAGGACTATCAACAACGCGACCGGGATGGCAGTCTTCTGGAAACCTTGCCGCCGGCCTGGGGTGGCGTGTTGCAGATCGGCCCGCAAACCCTTGATGGTGTGACGTATTCGAACGAAACCCAATTCCAGGAACACTTGCCCAATGCCCCCTACGCCCTCAAGGGCCCGAATGGCGAAGACTTGCCGTTTGGCCTGGTGACGCGGGATCTGTGGCATGTGTTCTATCAGAACCAGATGCAGATCAACGGCGGCAAGAACGACCGTTTTGTCGCCTGGGCCGACTCGGGCGGCTTGACCATGGGACATTACGCCCAAAGCCGTTATTCCCTGCGTCTATGGGATGTGGCTCGGGAGTTTGTGCTGTGCGACAACTTCTTCCAGGGTGCTTTCGGTGGCTCGTTTCTCAACCATCAGTACCTGATCAGTGCCGCCGTGCCGTTTTACCCGGATGCCGTCAACTCGGTGGCCAAGGCGCAAATCGCTTCACTGCAAAGCGATGACCCGCTCGACACGCGCCTCAAGCCACTGGAGAAATCCCCGGCCAGCGCCATGAGCGGTCCACCGCAGTTCGGCCCCAGCGCCCTGACCCCGGATGGTTATGCGGTCAACACCATGGCCCCGCCTTATTGGCCGACCTGGATCCGCGATCCGGAACGCCCGGAATACGCCAAAGCCGATCTACCCAGTGTGCTGGTGCCGCAAACCCACGAACACATCGGCGACAAGCTGTCGAAGAAGAACATCGACTGGGCCTGGTACGCCGGCGCCTGGCAGGCGACGCTGGACCAGTTCAAGGACTCGGGGGGCATTCCGAAGATCCCCAACTTCCAGTATCACCATCAGCCGTTCAACTACTTCAAGCAGTTGGGTCCGGAGAACCCGGCAGAACGCAGTAAACACCTGCGCGATGGCGGTCTGGGTGACGAGTCGAGCACCAACCGTTTTTTTGCCGATGCCGAAGCCGGGAAGTTGCCGGCGGTGAGTTTCTACAAACCCCAGGGCAACCTGAACATGCACGCCGGTTATGCAGACGTGGCGTCGGGCGACCGGCATATCGTCCGTGCCCTGAAGGTGCTGCGCGAAAGCCCGCAGTGGAAAAACATGGTGGTCGTAGTCACGGTCGACGAAAACGGCGGCTGGTGGGACCACGTCGCGCCACCGCAAGGTGATCGCTGGGGCCCGGGCACACGAGTGCCGGCGTTGGTGGTGTCGCCATTCGCCCGTAAAGGTACGGTGGATCACACGGTGTACGACACCGCGTCGATCCTGCGGCTGATCACCCGGGTGTTCCAGCTTGAGACGCTCGACGGGATCAAGCAGCGCGATACCGCAATGATTGCCCGAGGCCAGAAGCCGATGGGCGATTTGAGCAATGCGTTGCATTTTCCCGGCTGATTGATTTTCAGTCTTGCGATCTTTTCGCGTGGGTACTAGACCTATCAACGCAAGTGGTTTCAGTATGTAACCGCCCTCGCTTCCGGGGACCCACGCTGAAAAGGATCTGAGCATGTTCAAACTCGCAGGATTGAGCCTCACCCTCGCCGCCCTTACCTTGGGCGCTACCGCCCACGCCGATACCGACCTGAAACTGGGCAGTACCGAACGGGTAACGCAGCTGTTCGCCTACCCCAACAACTGCAACGTGATTTGCTATCGCGACTGGACGCTGGAGCAAACGGTCGAACACTACCTGACCCAAAGCGTTCAGCGGGACGGCTACACCACGGCAAAAGTCCAGGTGAAAACCGATAACAATCAACTCTATGCAAACATCAGCGGCGTGCCAAAGGACTACGCAAAACCGTTGACTGCATTGCTCGATGCCGGGGATCTGGCCCACGCCGGCGCCAACAAACTGAACGCCGACGGCAAGTGGGCATACAACTGGTACCTGTTCCTGCCCTTGGGCATGGCGCTGGAAAACCGCAAAAGCGTCGAGCTGCTGCACTTTCCACCGGACTATTCGCTGACCCAGGCCCAGGATTACCTGGAATCGAAGACCACCGACCGCTGGGCGACGCTGCTGACCGCCAACGGTATCGCTGCCGAACAAACACCGGCCTACCAGACCATTATCGATATCGCGCCGATTGCCGCTCCCGCCACCGCCGGCAATGACCTTATGGGCGTCTACGGCTATTTCAAGGACTACCAGACCACCCTGGTCAAGCAATTCAGCCAGACCGCCAACGGCGTGACCTTACCTATGGTGGCGTTCGGTGCACCGGTGCGTAACTGGGTCAAGGAGCAGTATGGACAGACCGTGGCCGTGTTGGGTCTGGCACAAATCATCCCGACCCCGGGCGTGAAGGTGCCGGTGCTGGGTTCTAACCACCCAAGTTACATTTGGTATGCGGCCGACCCGGCGAATTATGACGACGATCAGGCCAAGGCCGATGCCGTGGGTTTGAAGGTGATGGGGCAAGACTTGAGTGCGGCTTGCTGGCAAGCGGGTATGGGCAGCAAACCCGGCAGTGACCCGAGTGCACAACTCAACACCTGCACGCAAACCTGGCAAGTGGCCCAGAAAGAGAAAACCTGCGAACTGTTCTACACCTCGATCCGCAATCTGACGCCCGAGCAAGCCGCAACCAAGTGTTCGGCCCCGGACATCAAACCCCAACTGGACCAGTTGAAGGTGCCTGCACCCGCACTGGCTGCATCACACCTGTAATCCTGCGGACACGCTTGCTGCGTAAGTATTCGCTGACGCAGCAGGCAGCCTCTATCGCCTGTCAGATCTGACAGTAGACCCTCTGTTTCATTTGCGAGACTCTTTAGGCGTACCCATGTGCTGCAGGGCTGGCAGGATCGCCAGCTTCCTGTGGTCGCAGCGCCCAATGAACAAGGATCGTTATGAAGCCTCAGGCCAGGGATAAGGCAGCTACGCTGTCAAGCAGTTGCATCTACCCGAACAAAGAACTCAGTGCCCGCCAGGGCTACCCCTCCAGAGCTCACTTCACAGTTATCCAGACTGACGATGGGCGCGGCGCGGCAATCACGGCACAGCGCGATTACCTGCGCATCAGTCGTATCTGTCGGGTATCGGGACTGCTGATGCATATCCGCCGTTTGCATACCCTGCAACTGGCGCCGGGTATCCACGTCTACGACCCGTTTTTTTCCGGACTACTGCTGCACTCCTGCGACCCTAACGTCTTTCTCGACATGAGCGAACTGTGTTTATGGGCTCTGAAGGACATCGCACCTGGCACAGTGCTGTGCATGGACTACGCCAGCACTGAAGAGAAGCTGACACGTCAGTTTGCCTGTCAGTGCGGCTCGCCCGATTGCCGTGGCTGGATCACCGGCTACGATGATCCGCCAAACGCCGAAGGCCAGAAGTTCTTGCAACACTGGCATCGACATAGCCCCTGATAAACGGAGGCTCAGCGCCGTTTACAAGGCACCGACCGGACGCAAACGGTATTGCGGCGGCAGTTGCTCGAAACCGCTGATGGTCGCGTTCAGGCTCTTCCAGCGACCGTCCTTGATCCCGTAGATGCAACCATGGACCGACAGGCTCTGCCCACGGTGCCAGGCATTTTGCACAATACTGGTATGACCGACATTGGCCACTTGCTGGATCACGTTGAGTTCGCAGAGACGGTCGACCCGCTCTTCTTCAGTCGGCAATTGGCCAAGCTCTTCGCGGTGTTCGTAATAAAGATCGCGAATCGAGCGCAGCCAGCCGTCGATCAGGCCCAACTGGCGGTCCTGCATCGAGGCGCGCACGCCGCCGCAACCGTAATGGCCGGTGACCAGGATGTGTTTGACCTTCAGCACATCCACCGCGTACTGAATCACTGACAGGCAGTTAAGGTCGGTGTGCAGCACCACGTTGGCAACGTTACGGTGTACGAACAAGTCACCAGGCAACATGCCGACGATTTCGTTGGCCGGTACGCGCGCGTCGGAGCAACCGATCCACAGGTATTCCGGCGTCTGTTGGCGGGCCAGCTTGGCGAAGAAGTCAGGATCTTCCTGCTTGATCGCATCGGCCCAACGCGCGTTGTTATCAATCAGATCTTGTAATTCGTTCATGCTCTGAAGCCTCAAGAATGATGCACTGCTTTGACAGACAACCGCCCGTCGGGGTCACGCGGATGTTGCAGTAGCCGAACAGAAATGCCTTGGAATCTTTAAGGGTAACGCCTGTCCACCCTATAAGGCCCCACATTATGAGGAATTTCCATGACTGATTCACGACGTCCTTACGGCGCGGTCCAACCCGAGCCTATCGACGACAACGAAGACCGCATGGGTTCGATGCGCGAGCTGGATTTCGATGAAGAAGAACCCGGCGAGACTATCGGTGGCCTGACCCGCGAGCACGAGCGTGAGCAACAAATGCCCAGCGAACGCGTACGTGAAAAAGGCACGGGCGGGACCGCGGCTGACGACGAACCCATTGACGACGACATGAGCCCGGAAAACCTGATTCGCGAAGATGGCGCCCGTGACGCTCATGAAGCCGGAGAAGACTTCAGCGCCGATTGGGACTTGAGCATTGTCGATGAGGACGAAATCGGCGGCGGCAACGGGCTGGATGAGGCGGAACTGGCAGAGCGCGATCCGGTTGATGGCAATCGGTAATCCTGTGGCGAGGGAGCTTGCTCCCGTTGGGTCGAGAATCGGCCCTGAAATCAGCAACCGCGATTTATTAGAAAGAGCGCGTTAGCCGATTTTACGACTGCTTAGCCCGAGTGCGGACCGGCCGGCGGGAGCAAGCTCCCTCGCCACATTGGATGTGCGTCAGTCGACCAACGTGCAGGCCATCACCACCGCATCTTCACGCCCACCGACCGCCGGGTAGTAATCACGACGGCGACCGACTTCATTGAAACCATAACGCTCATACAGACGGAATGCCGCCTGATTGCTGTCGCGCACTTCCAGGAAACATTCCCGGGCTTTGGCTTCATACGCACGGGACATCAAGTGCTCAAGCAGCCTCAAACCCAGCCCGCGCCCCTGATTTTCCGGTTTGACCGTGATGTTCAGCAGATGCGCCTCATCGAGGATGATCTGCACCACACCGTGGCCAACCTGTTGCTGACCTTCGAACATCAGCCAGATCTGGTATTTGCCCAGACCATCAAGAAAAATCCCACGGGTCCAGGGATGGCTGAACGCCGCGTATTCGATTCTCAGTACAGCGTCCAGATCCGCTTCGGTCATCGGGCGGAACGATACAGCGTCACTCATTCGATTCTTTCCAACGCGCCATCAGCCGACGCATGGCTTGCCAGACATCAGCCTTACGCTGTGGCTCTTCCATTAATAATTCCAGGCCGGGCAGCGCCCAGACCGACCCCAGGCCTTCAACCTGAAGTTCGCGGTTGTAGGCTTCAGTATTTGCCTCACCGGCAAAACGCACCGCCGGCAGGCCGATCAACCACAGGCACACACAAGGCGCGTCTTCCAGGCGAGCCGAAAGGAACCCTTGAACGAAATCGCGGGCAGCTTCCGGGCCCTGATCCATCGTTCCGCGTACCAGCAGCGGCCAGCGGACCGGTTCGCCGACAATTTGCGGGCTGTCCGGCAGACCGGCGGCGCGCAGCATGTCCTTGAGCAACAAGTAGGCCGGATCGCGAGTCTGGAACGCACCGCCTGTGGGTAACTCCACCAGCAGCAGGCAACGGCCGGCCCGCAACAATTGCAGGGCAAAACGCGGCGGCGGCACCTGCGGCGCCTTGGCCACGACCGGTGCGTCTTCGGCGTCCTCGACCGGCTTGCTCGCTGGGCGCGCAACAGAAGGCGTCGGGCGCGGCACTTCGACCTTGACCCGTTCGGCCGGCTTGGCCACAGGCTCTACGGCCGCTTTCGCGACCTGCGTCGGCGCAATCGGCGTCTCGACCAACGGCTCCGGCGCTTCCAGCAGCTCGGGCCGCGACGGTGCGGCAAAGGGCAATTCGGTGCGCGGCAGCCAGTTGACCACCTGCATGGCGGTCAAATAGGCGCGGCGACGGGACTCGATAAGCAAAGGTCGGCCACTTGTGGATAACGGATAGTGCAGGGATTCTACCGCCCTTCGCTCAAGATCGCCCGCAGTTGATCGATAGAAAAGCGACTGTCCGTCCCGTCGATGCCTCGAGAGTGATTCCCATCGCACGTGATGCAGTACAATCGCTGCTTTTAATCGCCAACCAGCCGGCCATTCCAATGATCGAACCCAAGCGCGTCTTGCGCGCCCTCGCCGAACACTGGGCACTTCTGGAGCCTTTGTGCGAGCACTTCGACCAAGGCACCCTGAGCCTCAACGAACTGCGCTCACAGCTGGCCGCCCAGCAACTGGACAGCACGCCACAGGACATCACCAGCCTGCTGGACGTGTGGATCCGCCTCGACATTCTGGTTCCGGTGGCCAAAAGCCCGAACCGTTTTGAGCTCAACGCGCAGATTCACGACTTCCTCGCCTACCTGCGCCGTGAGCACCGTCTGGGCCTGTGCCTGGAAATCGAAGCCTACCTGCGCCATCTGGAGCGGCTGGCCGGTTACATTCAGGACGCTTTCGACATCCGCGACGGCAATGATCTGGCACGCCAGCTGCGTTTGCTCGACATGCGCGTGCGCGATGTCCTGAAAAAACTCGCCAACGACGAACAAGCCCTGGTGGCCGTTGCCGAGCGGGCCAAGACCAGCGACCGGCAGATTCCGCTGCGTCAGCGTTATGCCGAAGTGCTGGCGACATGGGACGAATACGTCGAGCCGATGATTCAGTTGGTCAACGCCGACGGCGCCTTCGAGCAAGGCGTGCGCAAGGTTGAAAACGTGCTGCTGCGCATGCTCAGCGAACAACAGCGCCTCGGCCACCTGGTCGACGACGACATGCTGCTGCGCACCCACGCGCGCATCCTCGAAATGCAGACCAGCGCCCAACTGACCTTGCGTCATGCTCGCGAGCTGTTGCTGCCGCTGCGTGAAGAGGCCCGTCGGCACAACGCCGTAACCCGTGGCGCGGCGCTGGCGCTGTCGATGATCCGCCGCAAGGGCATCGACGCAGTGCCACAAGCGGCGATGCCGATGTTCACCCGCCCGCAAAGTACCTTCCTCGGCAGCGCCAGTCAGGTCGAAGCCTACGTTTATGCACTGGCGCGTTTCGAGCCAAAACCGGCACGTTTCCCCAAGGCCCACAAAACCCAAAAAGGCGAAGCCCCGCGGGCACCGCGCACCGTTCGGGAAATGCTCGAACGCTGCGAAGACGCGCTGCCGATGCCGGATTTGATGACCTGGCTGCTGGAACAGGAACCGGACGGCGCGACCGACGAGTTGCTGTACTGGTTCTCCCGTCTGTCGCGGGAAAAACGCTTCAAGCGCGAGCGCCTGGAACGCCGCGATTACCACACTCACGAGCACCAGGTCAGCCTGCGCTCCTTCGCCCTGCTCTCGGCCCGCGATGACGCGCCCGAGAATTCTGCGAGCACATCTAATGCATCTTGATCTATCCGAACTGTCTCAGCTGGCGCCGATCTTTCGCGAGCTGTTCAAGGGCTACCACGTCAGCCGTCGCGATCCTGAACTCTACGCGCAGCTGTCGAACTTTCAGGACCAGTACCGCACGCTGTTCAAGGCCCTGGGGTTTGAACTGGTCTGCGACACCCGTGGTTTCTACTACTTTGTGCCGGACCTCGCCGCTGCAGCGGTGAACAAGACCGCCCAGCGCCTGGCACTGTTCACCTTCATCCTCGTCGAGCATCTGGCTGACCAGGGCCGCGATCCGATTGCCGTGCTTGATGGCGGCAGCCTCGGTCGCGATGAACTGCCGTCGTTGCTGGAAAAATACCGCGACCTGTTCATTCAGGCCGAAGTGCAGACCGTCGAAGAACTCGAAGAAAAGATCATGCGCCGCATGACCCAGCTCGGGTTCGCCAGCGAAGAGAACGGCATCTACCGTTTCCTGCCGCCGATGCACCGTTTCCTCGACGTTTGCCTGTCGGTCCAGCAAGACCGCGACCTGGCCGCCAGCTTGCACAGCGTGCTGCCATTGCCGGTGCCAGTGCTGATCGATGACGACAGCGACGAAAAACTGCTGCAAACCGATGATCCGCTGGACCTTAGTGACTTTGCCGAAGACAGCGAAGAAGATGCGCTGGCCCGTGCCATTGCCGAAGAACAGGAGCTCGACGCATGAGCAAGGAACGCTACGGCATCCGCCGCTTTGCCCTTTTGAACACCGCCGGTTACAGCCTCGGCTTGTTCCCGCTGGAAGAGCCGCTGTCAGTCTACGGTGCGAACAACCTCGGTAAATCCGCCTCGATCAACGCCTTGCAGTTCCCGATCCTCGCGCGCATGTCGGACATGAGCTTCGGCAAGTACAGCCTTGAACAATCGCGGCGTTTCTATTTCGCCACCGACACCAGTTACATCCTGGTCGAAGTCGCCCTGCCCCACGGTCCCCACGTGATTGGCGTGGTCGGACGTGGCCCGGGCGGTGGGTTCGGTCACCAGTTTTTCGCCTACGCGGGCAAACTGGACCTGGCCCATTACCAGAAAAACGATACCTGCCTGCGCCAGAAAGAGCTGTTCACCAACCTTGAGCGCGAAGGCCTGAAAGCCTACGAACTCAAGCCGGATGAATTGCGCCGCTTGCTGGTCGGAGGCCACACGTCGGTCCCGTTGGACCTGACGCTGATCCCGCTGCGCTCCACCAGCGAGCAGAGCCTGAAAACCTTCCGCGCACTGTTCATCAACCTGCTGCACATGCGCGAAATCACTGCGGCCAAGCTCAAGCAACTGTTCCTCGATGCCTTTGAACACAGCCTGCGTTCCGGCAGTGTCGATTACATTGCCGCCTGCGAAGAAGCCTTCCGCGACGTGCGCCGCATGGAGCAGGATTACAACTCGCTGGTCACCGCCGGCCCGTTGGTCGAAGCGCTTGCTGCCGGCGTGACCCAGCGCAACATCCTGCGCGGCAAGTTGCACCGCATCTCACCGTTGCTCGACTCGTTGCTCGGCACCTGGTCGGACTACGCCAGCGCGCGCAAGGAAGAGCTGACGATTCAGGCCGAACACTACCGCAACGAGCAGGACGCACTGCAAAACGATCAGCGCGGCGGTACTCAGGAACTGATGCGCCTGGAGCGCGAAATCACCGGCATCCAGCGCTGGCTGGGCGAGTTGTCGGTGCTCAAGCATCGCTTCGCCCTGGTCGATGACGTCAAGGTGCTTGAACAGCAACTGCTCGCCGCCAAGGACGCACATGATGAATTGGCCGGTGCGCTGGCACAGTCCCGTCAATTCAGTGCCGAAGACCTCGAAGAGCGTCTGCGGGATCTGGAAAAACGCCTGAAGTCGGTCAAGCAGCAACTCGATCACGCCGACAACAATAGCTACGCCCGCTTGCGCGAAGAGTTCTCGCAACAGGACGTCGAACGCCTGATGCGTCTGTTCAACAGTGCGCTATTCAGCTTGCCCTTGGGCGAACATGGCATTGCCCTGGACGAAGACGGCCAGTGGGTCAAATCCATGGAGCTGATCCTTGATGGCTTCAAGGGCGAGCGCTTCGAAGTGCCGGGCCTGTCCATCGACCTGTCGCACATCGAGCCGCCGGCCCTGCAAGCCCTGGCCGACCGTGCCGCGCTGCGTGATCAGAAAGACCGCCTGGACAAAGAACTCAAGCAACTGAAAACCCAAGCGGCCGTCGTGGCGGACCGCGCGGCCAGCAAGACCCAGACCGAAGCGCTGTACCAACAAGTGCTGGATGCGCAAAAAGCCCTGGAAGACTTCCGCCGCTCGCAAACCCTGAGCGCCGAGGAAGGCGACAAGCTGGAGCAACTGGCTCAAATGGAAGCTGCGCAGGACGAGTTGAAGCGTTCCAGCGATGCCTTCACCGAACGCGTCCAGCAACTGTCGGCCAAGCTGCAACTGGTCGGCCGGCAGATCGGCGACATGGAAGCCAAGCAACGCACTCTCGACGACGCCCTGCGCCGCCGTCAGCTGTTGCCGGCAGACCTGCCGTTCGGTACGCCGTTCATGGACCCGATCGACGATTCCATGGACAACCTGCTGCCGCTGCTCAATGACTATCAGGACAGCTGGCAAGGCCTGCTGCGTGTCGACGGGCAGATTGAAGCGCTTTACGCGCAGGTTCGCCTCAAGGGCGTGGCCAAGTTCGACAGCGAAGACGATGTCGAGCGTCGCCTGCAATTGCTGATCAACGCTTACGCGCACCGCACCGACGAAGCCCTGACCCTCGGCAAGGCCCGCCGTGCGGCGGTCACCGACATCGCCCGGACCCTGCGCAACATTCGCAGCGACTACGACAGCCTTGAACACCAACTGGCGCTGTTCAACCGCGAGATCAACAAACGTCAGGTCTCCAACCTGCAAAGCTTCCGCATCGTGCTGGCGCCGAACAAGGAAGCCCTCAAGCACATCGACCAGATCATCCACAGCGCAGGTCAGTATGAGGAAGGCGAAACCCTGTCGGTGTTCGACCTGAGTCAAAGTGCCGATCAGGACAATAAGAACGAAGAAGCCAAGGAATACCTGGCACGGTTGGTGGCTGCGAACCACAACCAGTTGGGCCTGAAGGACCTGTTCGAACTGGCATTCGAAATCACTAAGGTCAACGGGCAGCCGGTGATTCACACCGACATCGATGGCGCGGCGTCCAACGGCACCACCATGACCATCAAGGCGCTGACCAACATGTACTTGTTGCTGCACTTGATGGACCGCGACCAGGCCGGGCGTGTACGTTTGCCGTACTACCTCGACGAGGCCGCGGACATCGACGAGAAAAACCAGGCCGCCTTGCTGGAAACCAGCTTGCAGCTGGGCTTCGTGCCGATCCTCGCCAGTGTGAAGCCGCAGGTCTGCGCCAGTGTTGCCATCGACCTGGAAGGTGGCAGCGGGCCGCATGGTATCTACATCGACGAGGCGGACTGGAAGTACATTCGCCGGCATGACGAGGTGAAGGCGACGGTCAACGTTGAGTCGACTGAACCGGAACTGGACGAGGTCTGATCCTTTTACCGGCGTCGTAACGAAAAAGGCCGCGATCCAATGGATCGCGGCCTTTTTTATGGTTGCCGTTGCGAGTTATTTACCGAGGGAAATCTTCGGCGCCCAGGTCAGCCATTCATCTTCGAACTTGTCGAAAAGCGGGAAGGTCTGCTCGGGCCGTGCCGGACTGCCCATGCGATCTCCTTCCGGAGTAGCGAACGCAATGCCGCCCTGGATCAGCGTCTCCAGCGACTCGGTCCGCACCGTTGCGCCTTTGAACAGCCCGAAGTCCAGGCCAAAGCCGCTGGTGTTCCAGAAACGTGTTCCGCTGCGTACCAACGGCGCGTACTTCGGCTCGATCAGGATGTGGACCAACACGCGATCCGCCGTTTGACCCAGTTCATAGCCGGTGACTTTGCCGACGGTGATTTCACGATAAGTCACCGGCACGCCGGTTTTCAGCGAACCACGGCGAGCGGCGCTCAACACCAGACTCAGACCGGCCTCTTCCTTGACAGACTCTGGAGGATTGGCCAGTGCCACAAAATTTTTCTGTGGACCAAGGTTTTTCGCGGCGGGCTGAACCTCGATGTATTGCCCGGAGACCAGGGTTTCCAGGTTGGACGTTTTGATCAGGCCCAACTCCGGCTTGACCACCCAGAACTGGCTGCCGACTCGAGCAATACGCTCCGGCACTTCGGTGATGCGTGCGGTAAGCAGCACCGACTGCAGATCATCACTGAGGTCGACGCTTTCTACCTTACCGACATCCAGACCTTTGAAGCGAATCGGCGTGCCGGTACGCAAACCGTCGGCACGATCGACTTTGATCGTGACTACAGCGCCTTTCTGGCTCGCCTCGTCACGGTTGGCGAACAAACGGAAACGCGGAATCCGCTTCTGCAACGGCGCCGTAGCTTTCGGTGTTTCGAACGCAATACCGCCGGCCATCAGGCTTTGCAGAGATTCACTTTTGACCTGAATCCCGCCGGTGAGGCCACCGGTCAGGGTAATTCCGCTGGCGTTCCAGAATCGCGTCGAGGCGTTGACCAGTCCTTCGTACTCCTTCTCGATGTGTACACCGATGACCAACTGCTTTTTGGTACGAGAGAACTGATAGCTCTGCACCGACCCGACCTTGACCTGCTTGTAGAGAATCGGGCTGCCGACTTCCAGCGAACCGAGGTTTTCGGTGAACAGCACCAGGTGCAGACCTGGAGACCGCAGATCCAGCGGCGGCGGCTTCGGCCGGGCTTCAAATTCACGTTGCGGCGCGCCGCCCTTGTCGCCTGGGCGCACGGCAATGTAGTTACCTTTGACCAACGCCTCCAACCCGGTGATCCCGGCCAGCGAGATTGAAGGTTTGACCACCCAGAACTGGGTCCCGGTCACCAGATAATCCTCGGCCAGTGGATCAAGGGTCAGCTCGGCCGTGGCACTGGACAAGTCCGGGTCGATCTTGAGCGCTTTCAGGTTACCGACCTGGATGCCTTTGTACATCACGGGTGTGCGGCCGGCCTGCAGGCCTTCGAAGTCGCTGAGTTTCACTTTGACACGAATACCGGCCTGAGCGGCGTCGAAGTCTTCATAGAGACGAAACGGCAAGCTTGGATCGGTGGGCGGGCTGTCTTTGCGGTTGTCCGGCGTGGCGAAGGCGATACCGCCCGCAACGATACTGGCCAGCGACTCGCTGCGCACTTTCACCCCTGACAGGTTGGCGTCAATGCTGATCCCGCTGGCATTCCAGAAACGCGTATGTTTGCGCACCAGGTTGGCGTAGGTAGGCTCGATAAAGACTTTGATCTCGACGGTGCTCTGGTCTTCGGACAGCAGGTAGCTTTTCACCTGGCCAACCTGGATCTGCTTATAGAACACCGGACTGCCACGGTTCAGGGAACCCAGACGATCAGCCTTGATGGTCAAGTGCAAGCCTGGCTTGGAGTCAGACAGCGGTGGCTCTTTGGTCAAGGCGGTGAACTTGCGGCTTGGCTCACCCTCACCCGGGCTGATCGCCACGTAGTTACCTGAAACCAACGTTTCCAGGCCAGTAATCCCGGCCAGGGTGACGCTCGGCTTAACCAGCCAGAAGCGCGTGCTGGTCTTCAGGTACTGTTCGACGTCCTTGTTCATTTCGATGGTAGCGATAACCCCGCGGGTTTTTCCCTCGTCATCCAGCGCCAGGCTTTTTACCTTGCCGACCGGCATACCTTTGTAGACAACTTCGGTCTTGTTGACCTGAATGCCTTCGCCACTTTCGAAGCGAACCTGAACCTCGATGCCGGTCTCATTGTAAGCACGCCAGCCCAGCCATCCGCCAATCATCAAGGCGATCAGGGGCAGAACCCAAATGGCCGACCAGTTCGAGGCCGGTCGAGTTTTAGCTTTAGGCAAATCAGTCATGGTCGTCGTCCGACTCCGTGTTATCCCAAATCAGTCGGGGATCGAAAGTTACTGCAGCAAGCATTGTTAAAATCACCACACTGGCGAAAGCCACCGCACCGAGATTCGCCTCGATACTGGCAAGTCGACCAAAGTTCACCACCGCCACCAGAATGGCGATCACGAAAATATCCAGCATTGACCATCGACCAATGAACTCGATAAACCGATACATCACGATGCGTTGCCGTGCGGATAAAGGCTGACGCCGCTGTACCGAAAACAACAGCAATGCGATGCCCACCAATTTGAAGGTCGGTACCAGAATACTGGCGACAAACACCACGGCAGCAATCGGAAACATCCCGTGCTGAACCAGGGTGATCACGCCGGACATGATGGTATCGCCTTCACCCTGTCCTAATGTACTGACGGTCATGATCGGCAACACATTAGCGGGTATATAGAGAATCGCCGCAGTAATCAGCAACGCCCAAGTGCGCATCAAACTATTGGGGCGACGCGCATGGACCAGTGCTCCACAGCGAGTACATGTTTGCTCGTCGGTGTCCGGTTCCTGCTTGTTAAGCTCATGGCATTCGATACAAATCAGAATGCCTGCATCAATTGCCCGCATGAGCATCCTCTCCTGACAGCGCTTGCCAGATCTGATGAGGCGACATCACTACCTCAAGTAATACCTGTACCAATAGCAAACTGATAAAGCACGCCAGACCCACGCCAACCGTTATCGACGCAAGGTCTGCCAGTTTGACGATGGCCACCAGCACGCCCATCAAATAGACCTCGAGCATTCCCCAGTCGCGTAGATGGTGATAAATGCGATAGAGCAGCAAGCCGTAGCTGCGCCCTATATCAAAACGAACGCTCAGCAGTACCAACAACTGACAGAGCAACTTGAGCAACGGGATTCCCATGCTGCACAGAAACACCACTACCGCTACGCCTTGCATCCCGGTATCGAATAGGCCAACGACGCCACTCCAGACAGTGTCGTGCGACGACTGCCCGAGTAGATGGAGTTGCATGATGGGTAAAAAGTTCGCCGGAACATACAACAGCAGCGCGGCGATCACTAAGGCGAGGCTACGTTCCACGACATTGTGCCGGTGGGCATAGAGCTCATAACCACAGCGTGGACATAGGGCTTTCTCGCCATGAGCGAGTTGCGGCTTGCGCATCAGCAAATCGCACTCATGACACGCCACCAAGTCGTCCAGCGGTAAATCTGACAGCCCTGGGGCGTCAACCGAATCTGGCATAAAGGGCTCGGGCTCTGAAAATGACCGGCCTATTCTAGTGTTCTGGCCGAGAAATAACTGTGCAAATTTGTCCGGATTCCGGAATCAACTTTCTCGCAGGCAAAACAAAACCCCAACTGCTTTCGCAATTGGGGTTTCGGAATTTAATCTTGACGATGACCTACTCTCACATGGGGAAACCCCACACTACCATCGGCGATGCATCGTTTCACTGCTGAGTTCGGGATGGGATCAGGTGGTTCCAATGCTCTATGGTCGTCAAGAAATTCGGCAGCCAGGTCGTATTCTCTTGCGAGATCACGCTCCAGCGAATGGGTATGTGATAGATCTCGGTGTTTGTGAGCAGCTCGAACTTTCGGTTCGTTTCGTCTTCACACACCGCAATCTGGCTCTTCTCTCGAAGCATGCAGATTGCTTGGGTGTTATATGGTCAAGCCTCACGGGCAATTAGTATTGGTTAGCTCAACGCCTCACAGCGCTTACACACCCAACCTATCAACGTCGTAGTCTTCGACGGCCCTTCAGGGGACTCAAGGTCCCAGTGAGATCTCATCTTGAGGCTAGTTTCCCGCTTAGATGCTTTCAGCGGTTATCTATTCCGAACATAGCTACCCGGCAATGCCACTGGCGTGACAACCGGAACACCAGAGGTTCGTCCACTCCGGTCCTCTCGTACTAGGAGCAGCCCCTCTCAAATCTCAAACGTCCACGGCAGATAGGGACCGAACTGTCTCACGACGTTCTAAACCCAGCTCGCGTACCACTTTAAATGGCGAACAGCCATACCCTTGGGACCGGCTTCAGCCCCAGGATGTGATGAGCCGACATCGAGGTGCCAAACACCGCCGTCGATATGAACTCTTGGGCGGTATCAGCCTGTTATCCCCGGAGTACCTTTTATCCGTTGAGCGATGGCCCTTCCATACAGAACCACCGGATCACTAAGACCTACTTTCGTACCTGCTCGACGTGTCTGTCTCGCAGTCAAGCGCGCTTTTGCCTTTATACTCTACGACCGATTTCCGACCGGTCTGAGCGCACCTTCGTACTCCTCCGTTACTCTTTAGGAGGAGACCGCCCCAGTCAAACTACCCACCATACACTGTCCTCGATCCGGATAACGGACCTGAGTTAGAACCTCAAAGTTGCCAGGGTGGTATTTCAAGGTTGGCTCCACGCGAACTGGCGTCCACGCTTCAAAGCCTCCCACCTATCCTACACAAGCAAATTCAAAGTCCAGTGCAAAGCTATAGTAAAGGTTCACGGGGTCTTTCCGTCTAGCCGCGGATACACTGCATCTTCACAGCGATTTCAATTTCACTGAGTCTCGGGTGGAGACAGCGCCGCCATCGTTACGCCATTCGTGCAGGTCGGAACTTACCCGACAAGGAATTTCGCTACCTTAGGACCGTTATAGTTACGGCCGCCGTTTACCGGGGCTTCGATCAAGAGCTTCGCGTTAGCTAACCCCATCAATTAACCTTCCGGCACCGGGCAGGCGTCACACCCTATACGTCCACTTTCGTGTTTGCAGAGTGCTGTGTTTTTAATAAACAGTCGCAGCGGCCTGGTATCTTCGACCGGCATGGGCTTACGGAGCAAGTCCTTCACCCTCACCGGCGCACCTTCTCCCGAAGTTACGGTGCCATTTTGCCTAGTTCCTTCACCCGAGTTCTCTCAAGCGCCTTGGTATTCTCTACCCAACCACCTGTGTCGGTTTGGGGTACGGTTCCTGGTTACCTGAAGCTTAGAAGCTTTTCTTGGAAGCATGGCATCAACCACTTCGTGTTCTAAAAGAACACTCGTCATCAGCTCTCGGCCTTAGAATCCCGGATTTACCTAAGATTCCAGCCTACCACCTTAAACTTGGACAACCAACGCCAAGCTGGCCTAGCCTTCTCCGTCCCTCCATCGCAATAACCAGAAGTACAGGAATATTAACCTGTTTTCCATCGACTACGCTTTTCAGCCTCGCCTTAGGGACCGACTAACCCTGCGTCGATTAACGTTGCGCAGGAAACCTTGGTCTTTCGGCGTGGGTGTTTTTCACACCCATTGTCGTTACTCATGTCAGCATTCGCACTTCTGATACCTCCAGCAAGCTTCTCAACTCACCTTCACAGGCTTACAGAACGCTCCTCTACCGCATCACCTAAGTGATACCCGTAGCTTCGGTGTATGGTTTGAGCCCCGTTACATCTTCCGCGCAGGCCGACTCGACTAGTGAGCTATTACGCTTTCTTTAAAGGGTGGCTGCTTCTAAGCCAACCTCCTAGCTGTCTAAGCCTTCCCACATCGTTTCCCACTTAACCATAACTTTGGGACCTTAGCTGACGGTCTGGGTTGTTTCCCTTTTCACGACGGACGTTAGCACCCGCCGTGTGTCTCCCATGCTCGGCACTTGTAGGTATTCGGAGTTTGCATCGGTTTGGTAAGTCGGGATGACCCCCTAGCCGAAACAGTGCTCTACCCCCTACAGTGATACATGAGGCGCTACCTAAATAGCTTTCGAGGAGAACCAGCTATCTCCGAGCTTGATTAGCCTTTCACTCCGATCCACAGGTCATCCGCTAACTTTTCAACGGTAGTCGGTTCGGTCCTCCAGTTAGTGTTACCCAACCTTCAACCTGCCCATGGATAGATCGCCCGGTTTCGGGTCTATTCCCAGCGACTAGACGCCCTATTAAGACTCGCTTTCGCTACGCCTCCCCTATTCGGTTAAGCTCGCCACTGAAAATAAGTCGCTGACCCATTATACAAAAGGTACGCAGTCACCCAACAAAGTGGGCTCCCACTGCTTGTACGCATACGGTTTCAGGATCTATTTCACTCCCCTCTCCGGGGTTCTTTTCGCCTTTCCCTCACGGTACTAGTTCACTATCGGTCAGTCAGTAGTATTTAGCCTTGGAGGATGGTCCCCCCATATTCAGACAAAGTTTCTCGTGCTCCGTCCTACTCGATTTCATGACTAAGAGATTTTCGCGTACAGGGCTATCACCCACTATGGCCGCACTTTCCAGAGCGTTCCGCTAATCTCAAAGCCACTTAAGGGCTAGTCCCCGTTCGCTCGCCACTACTAAGGGAATCTCGGTTGATTTCTTTTCCTCAGGGTACTTAGATGTTTCAGTTCCCCTGGTTCGCTTCTTAAGCCTATGTATTCAGCTTAAGATACCTAACTTATGTTAGGTGGGTTCCCCCATTCAGACATCTCCGGATCAAAGTCTGTTTGCCGACTCCCCGAAGCTTTTCGCAGGCTACCACGTCTTTCATCGCCTCTGACTGCCAAGGCATCCACCGTATGCGCTTCTTCACTTGACCATATAACCCCAAGCAATCTGGTTATACTGTGAAGACGACATTCGCCGAAAATTCGCAATTACTCACAAATTTTACCTTAGCCTGATCCGTTACCAGTGAAAGTAACGTTCAGTCTATCTTTCTATCACATACCCAAATTTTTAAAGAACGATCTAATCAAAGACTAGAAATCAACATTCACCATCGAACCGATGGAATGCTCATTTCTAAGCTTTCATGCAACAGAAGCAGTAGTGGTGGAGCCAAACGGGATCGAACCGTTGACCTCCTGCGTGCAAGGCAGGCGCTCTCCCAGCTGAGCTATGGCCCCGTATTTCTACAGGCGTTTCCCACACAAGCAAAATTGGTGGGTCTGGGCAGATTCGAACTGCCGACCTCACCCTTATCAGGGGTGCGCTCTAACCAACTGAGCTACAGACCCAATTTCGGGCTGCTTCTAATCGTCTTCTTCAATGAATCAAGCAATTCGTGTGGGAGCTTATGCAGCAGCTGATGTCGTCGATTAAGGAGGTGATCCAGCCGCAGGTTCCCCTACGGCTACCTTGTTACGACTTCACCCCAGTCATGAATCACACCGTGGTAACCGTCCTCCCGAAGGTTAGACTAGCTACTTCTGGTGCAACCCACTCCCATGGTGTGACGGGCGGTGTGTACAAGGCCCGGGAACGTATTCACCGCGACATTCTGATTCGCGATTACTAGCGATTCCGACTTCACGCAGTCGAGTTGCAGACTGCGATCCGGACTACGATCGGTTTTATGGGATTAGCTCCACCTCGCGGCTTGGCAACCCTCTGTACCGACCATTGTAGCACGTGTGTAGCCCAGGCCGTAAGGGCCATGATGACTTGA